>NZ_CP108494.1:1522916-1827500 GCF_041435435.1 Streptomyces sp. NBC_01241
CGAAATAGTCGACGTTCTCCTGGAGCGACTTCATCAGCCGGTCCCGTTCCGCCTCGTCCACCTGCACGGGCACCACCTGCGCGGTCCGGGTCAGCCGCCGGAAGCCGCCGCGGCTCTCCAGCCTGCCCTCCACCGTGATCGGCAGCCCCACCAGGTGGGCGTGGCCGGCGATCCGGTACGCCTCCTCGTCCAGCTCCAGCCGTACGTGCGCCACCTCGGCGCCGGCCAGCACCCGCAGCCGTACGATTCCGGCGCCCCGCGGTCCCGAGCGGCGCAGCCGGACGACGGCGCCGGTGATCCGTACCGTCACGGCGGGCTCGTCCCGGAGGTAGCGGGCACCCGCCCGGCGCAGGGCGGGCAGGTCGCCCGGGGAGAATTCCACCGGCTCGGGACGGGCCGGACAGCCCTCGGGGATCCCGGCGGCGGGCGCCCACTGAAGGGCGATCCCGGCCCCCTCCGAGCCCTGGACCAGCGCGATGAGGGCCTCGGTGAGTTCCCGGCCGGCTCCTGCCTCGACGGCGGTGTCGAAAGCTTCGAACCCGCCCGTGGCCCGCTGGTAGTCCACGGCGTCGCGGGTGGCGTGCAGGGCGTGGTAGAGCCGTACGGCGACGGGCCGGCCCGGTTCGACGGGGACGAACGCGGCGAGATCGCGGCCGCCGGGCGCGGGCCCGACGAGGATGCCGTCGAGGGCCGCCCGGGCCCTGCGGCGGTGGCGTGCGCCGTGGTAGCCAGCGCGTGCCCGGACGGCGAGGGCTCCGGCGAGCAGGAGCTGCCGGGCGGCGCTGTGCAGTTGCTCCGCTCCCGTCCAGCCTGCCGCCCCGGCCGCTCCCCCGACGGGTTCGGGGACCTCGCGCCACCACCGGATCTCGTCGCTGGGCACGGCGAGGGAGACCAGGACTTCGCGGGCGGAGGGTGCGGCGCTGCGAGCAAGGGCGGTCAGCGCCTCGCCGAGGAGGTCCTCGCTGTCGGGGAAGGCGGTGGTGTCGGGTACGAGGAGGCTCGTACCGCCGCCGGGCGGGGCCGGTGGTCCCGGTGGGGTCCACCGGCTGTACCGCCCGGCCGCTCCGCCGCGGCGGAGCCAGCCGTGCCGGTCGAGCAGGGCGGCGAGGACCGCGGGGTCGACCCGGGCGGGGTCGGGGACGTCCCCGGGTGGCCGGGGAGCGGTGGGCCACGCTCCCGCGGATTCGCTCGGGTGCGGGCGCATGGCTGACGTGATCACTTCGTTGGCAGAGTTGGCGGAGTTGGCGGACTCGTCCATCGGCCGGTGCATCAGGGTCTCCCTCCCGCCCCTACGCGGGTCATGATCTCGCAGAGCGCCCGGTCGTCGAAGATGCGCGAGGTCGGGATCCGCACGGTGGTCCGGTGCCGGCCAGTGACCGCGTGGCCGGCCAGGTTGGTCCAGTAGCAGCAGTGCCGCAGGTCGAGCCGGTCGTGTCCGGCGCGCAGCCACTCGTCCTGGCTGCGCGGCACGATCATCACGACGAGGATCTTGTGGACCGACACGGGAGTCCGGGCGAGTTTCACGAGATGCGCGTTGTCGAGCGTGAAGGAGAACGTCGGTCCCGGCGGGTGCGGCGGGATCTGGTAGGTGCATTTGAGCTGCACCTTTATGGTCACTTCGTCGTCCACGGCATGGCCCGGGGCGCCATGGCTGACGTGCCAGTCGATGCCGTTGTCGGGGAAGGGCTGCGACAGGGAACACCCCGCCGCGGCCGCGACCGCGTGCAAGTAGCCCACCTGGAGCGTCTCCATGCAGGCGGTGGTGGCGAGTGCGCCGCGCAGCGGTGCGATCCGCTGGGGCAGCAGCCCGCTCGGTTCGGGCTGCGCGAGCGCCATGGCTGCGTGGGCCTTCCGGGCTGTGCCGATCGGTTCTTCGACGGAGGGATCTCGATGGCGGGATGACGGACAACTTCCGTTCCCCCCACCTGTGTTGTCACCGCACGGAACGGCGCGCAAACGGCGTATCAGGCAAAGGGTGCGGGTATCACCGGACCGGGCAGGGGAATCACGCCATCTGCCGTTCGGGCACGAGGAGTTCGGGGATGACTCACTGGTACGAAGGGCCACTGGCCGCATTTGACACCGAGACAACGGGAGTGGACGTCGAGGGGGACCGGATCGTCTCGGCCGCCCTGGTCGTCCAGGACACGGCAGGCGGGCGGGCGCGGGTCACCCGCTGGCTGGTGAATCCGGGGGTTCCGGTGCCCGTGGGGGCGACCGCGATCCACGGTCTGACCGACGAACATCTTCAGCGCAACGGCCGCTGGCCCGCGCCGGTGGTGGAGGAGATAGCCCGTGCGCTCGCCGAGCAGTGCGCGTCCGGCCGGCCGCTCGTCGTGATGAACGCACCGTTCGATCTGACCCTGCTGGACCGGGAGTTGAGGCGTCACCGCGCTTCGTCACTCGCCCAGTACCTGCAGAACACACCGCTGTGCGTGCTGGATCCGCGCGTGCTCGACAAGCATCTGGACCGCTACCGCAAGGGGCGGCGGACCCTCACCGATCTCTGCGAGCTGTACGGGGTGGTGCTGGACGGCGCGCACGACGCGGCGGCCGATGCGGCGGCCTCGCTGGAGCTGGTTCGGGCGGTGGGGCGGCGGTTCTCGTCCCGGCTGGAGCGGCTGTCCCCGCCGGAGCTGCACACGTTGCAGGCCGTGTGGCATGCGGCACAGGCGCGTGGGCTGCAGGCGTGGTTCGCGAAGAACGGCACGGTCGAAGCGGTGGACCCCGCGTGGCCGCTGCGCCCGGAACTGCCCGCCGCGGCGTGATCGGACGATTCGGGCCGACGGACACCGGACCGGCTCCCGCGCCCGGACACGCAGAAGCCGGTCCGTCGATTCTGCTGACGGACCGGCCTCTTCCGGGTGGGCGATACTGGGTTCGAACCAGTGACCTCTTCGGTGTGAACGAAGCGCTCTCCCACTGAGCTAATCGCCCGGGAACGGGTTGAACCATACAGGGCTCACGGCGTCCGGTTCAAACTCCTTCCAGCCAGGCCGTGAGGCCCCGGCACCCGGCGCGCATCATCAGGGCGTGGTTGGCCCGGAACACGGCGCGTCCGGGCATCGCGAGGAGCCGCATCAGCCGTCGGTGCACCTCGACCTCCTGCTCGTACGTGGCACGGCTGCCTGCGCCGTGCGCGGTGACCGTCCACCGGGCCCAGCCGACGAGGTCGCCGCCGAGGGCCGCTTCGAGGACCCGGGCCGCGGGGTCGCGGCGGTGTTCGCGGACGGTCATGACGAGGTCGTACGGGAGGAAGGAGCGGATCCGGGTGGTACCGGTGGTGCCGTCGACCGAGGTGACCTCGCGGACCTGCGGCCACCATCGCGGGTAGTCGTCGGGGCGTCCGAGGATCTCGTACACGGTGTCGGGCGGCCCCGGCAGGTCCCAGACACTCACGAATCGGTAGTGACTCCAGTCCATGACCCAAGTCTGCGCGTACTCAGCCGGGGAACTGAGTATCCGAGCCCATGTCCGGTCCTGTTGCTCGCGCCACACTCCCGTCCATGGAACATGTGCCGCCGCCCGCCGAGGAATTGGCGCTCCTCGATCGCGAACTGGCCCGGCTGGATGCCCGCCGGTCCCAGTTGCTGGTTCGTCGTGCCTGGCTGGTGAGTGTGCTGGCGCAGCCCGCCGCGCGCCCCGCCGTGCCGCCCGTGCCGCCGTACGCCGCTCCGTTCGGGCCGTCGGCGCCGGTCCGGTCGTCGGTCCCGTTCGCGGCTCCCTTCGGCCCTCCCGCCGCGCCGGCCGGGCCGCGCAGCGCGCAGAATGTGCTGCTCACCCTGGGCGGTCTGCTGCTCACGATCGCCGCGATCGCGTTCACCCTGGTCAACTGGGGTCAGATGGGCATCGGTGGCCGCTCTGCGGTGCTGACGCTGGTGACGGTCGCGGCGCTCTGTGCCCCCGCCGTGCTGCTGCGACGCGGGCTGCCCTCGACGGCCGAGTCGCTCGCCGCCCTCGCGTCGGTACTGATGGTGCTCGACGCGTACGCGCTGCACGAGGTGGCGGTGCCGGACGCCGGCGGTCCCGGTTTCGCCGCGGTCGCCTCGGCGGTGCTGGCGATGCTCTGGGGTGCGTACGGGCTGCTGCTCGGCCGGCTCCGGCTGCCGCTGCCCCTGGCCGTGGTGACCGCGCAACTGCCGCTGTTGCTGTGGGCGTGGTCGGCGGACGCGGGGGCCACGGTATTCGGCTGGGCGCTGCTGGCGACGGCGGCGCTGGACTGTGCGATCGCGGTGTGGGGCAAGGGAGTTGCAGTACGGGTGACGGCCTGCGTCTGCTGCTGGGCGGCGGGCCTGCCGGGCCTGCTGGTGGGCCTGGGGCAGTCGGTGTCCGCCGACGCGGTGCCGGCCGCGGTGGCGCCGGGTCTGCTGTTGCTCGCGGGTGCGGCGGTCGCGGTGGCCGGGGCGTGGCGTGCGCCGACGGGGCTCGCGGTGGCCGGTGGAGCGGTGGCCGGGCTCGGCGGGGTGGCCGCGGTGGGCGGTGTGCTGGGTGCCGGGGTGGCCGGGGGCTGGTCGGTGCCGCTGTACCTGCTGTGCGGTGTGGCGCTGTTGGCGGCGGTGCGCGCTCCGCTGCCGCGCCCGGTCGGGAAGGGCCTGCTGTGGGCCTCGTCGGCGGTGACCGTGGGTTCGGTGCTGGCTGCGGTGCCGCCGGCCGGCCTGTCGCTGGTGGGCACGGTGTCGCAGGCGGCCCGGGTGTGGTCGGGGGCGCCGGAGGGCGGGGTACGGGGCGCGTTGGGTATGGAGGCCATGGCGTGGTCCGCGATGGCTTCGGCCCCGGTGGTGCTGTTGGTGGTGGCCGCCCTGTCGGGGGCGGCGTACCGGTCGTGGGCGTCGTGGCTGCGGGTGGCCGGGCCGGTCGTCGCGCCGGGGGCGGCGTGGCGGGGTGCTGCGGGGGCCTGTGCGGTGGCGCTCGGCTGGGCGGGGTGCACCGTGTTGCCCGCGGTGCTGGGACTGCCGTACGCAACCGCGGTGTCGGTGCAGTCCGCGCTGGTCGCCGGGGTGTTCGCGGTGGCGGTGCGGGAATTGCGCCGGGAGACGAACGGGGTGGGTCGGACCGCGCTGGTGTGCGGTCTGCTGGGTGCGGTGAGCGTGGGGATGCTGTCGCTCGCCACGGAGACCGCCACGTACGCGGTGTTCACGGTGTTGCTGGTGGTGTTCGCGGCGGCTGCGGTGGTACTCGGCGATGCCGCGGTCCCGGCGGCGCGGGCCTTGCCACCACTGCCTGCCGCTCAGGCGGCGCGTGCGGCAGGGGTGTTGCGGACGGCGCAGGCGGTGCCGGCGTGCGGTGCGGTGGTGTGCGGGATGGTGCTGGCCCGTGCGGTGGGGGCGTCGTGGGGGCTCGCCGGGTATCGGGCGGCGCCGGTCATGCTGGTCGTCCCTCTGGTGACGGTGCTGCTCGGGGCGCGGCTGCGGGGCCGCCCGCCGGCTCTGCCGGTCGAGCTGACCGGGGCCGTGGCGGGTGTGCTGGCCGTGGGCATGGCGGTGCCGGACCGGCCGTTCCTGGCATTGGTGCTGGCGCTGTGCGGGGTGCTCGCGGCGGGCACGGCCGTACGGGCCGAGCGCCGGCCGGTGGCCGGGTATCTGGCGACGGCGCTGTTCGTCCTGGCGGCCTGGCTGCGGTTGTCGGCTTCGGGGGTATCGGCCCCGGAGGCGTACACCCTGCCGGTGACGGTGCCCGCCCTGGCGGTCGGTGTGCTGCGTCGGCGCCGTGATCCCGAGGCGTCGTCGTGGACGGCGTACGGGGCGGGTCTCGCGGCGACCCTGCTGCCGAGTCTCTTCGCGGCCTGGGCCGATCCGCACTGGGTGCGGCCGCTGCTGCTCGGTGCGGCGGCGCTGGTGATCACCCTGGCGGGCGCGCGGCTGCGACTGCAGGCTCTGCTGCTGCTCGGTGGTGCGGTGCTGGCGCTGGACGCCGTGCACGAACTCGCGCCGTACGTGGTCCAGGTCGTCGGCGCACTACCGCGCTGGCTGCCACCCGCGCTCGCCGGGGTGCTGCTGCTGGTGGTCGGGGCGACGTACGAGCAACGGCTGCGCGATGCGCGGCGCCTGAAGGAGACCCTGGGCCGGATGCGTTGACGGTGGGGCCGCACGGCCGGTCCGGGGCGCCCTCGGGGGCTCGGGCCGGTCTGCGACGAAGGGCGCGGCCGGGACAGCGTGGGAAACGCAGAGGGCCCGTGAGACTCTGCAGTCTCACGGGCCCTCCGTCCGGGTGGGCGATACTGGGTTCGAACCAGTGACCTCTTCGGTGTGAACGAAGCGCTCTCCCACTGAGCTAATCGCCCGGGCGCAGGCCAAACATTACCGCATGTCAGCGACACCCCATGACCATCCCCGAGTCACTCGTGGATCTTCCACGGCATGGTCACGCCGAACTTCCAGACGTAGATCCCCACGAGCACCACGATGATCACCAGACCGGTCACGGTGAGGATGATGTTGCGCCGCCGGACCTTGGGATCGAGCGCCCGCTGGGCGGCCTCGGTGACCTTCCGCCGCGTCCAGCGCAGCACCAGCTGCGCCCAGACGAACTCGGTGGCCCAGACCGCCATGCCGCCGAAGATCACCAGCCAGCCGGGACCGGGCAGCGGCAGCATGATGATCCCCGCGACGACCACCGCGAGGCCGACCACGAAGACGCCGACCTGCCAGCTCAGATGCAGCGCCCGTGACGCCTTGATGAACCCGGGTGCCCGGGAACCGAGCTCCCGGTCCCCCTTCGCCACACCCTCTGTGACCTCTCCCGTCACATCCCCCGTGGCGGACAACGGTTTCGCCGGTACGGCACCCCCGCCCTCCTCGTCACTCTCCGCGTTCATGGGGCCAACCTACCGGAACGCCCTTCGTCACCGGAATGGCCGCATAACCCAAAGTTACACACCGCTGTACGAGCTACCTGAAGGGGCACAAAAGGGTCAGAGGGGTTTACAACGCCACCGTAGGTGGCATGTCGATTTCGCCGACGTGCGAATCCCCGAGCGCACACTGAGCGAAAGGCCCTGGCGCTTATGAACACCACGGTCAGCTGCGAGCTGCACCTGCGCCTCGTTGTGTCGAGCGAGTCTTCACTGCCTGTACCCGCGGGCCTGCGGTATGACACGGCCGATCCTTATGCCGTGCACGCCACCTTCCACACCGGAGCGGAGGAAACGGTCGAGTGGGTTTTCGCCCGCGACCTCCTTGCCGAGGGGCTGCATCGGCCCACCGGCACCGGAGACGTCCGCGTCTGGCCATCACGTAGTCACGGCCAGGGCGTCGTCTGCATCGCACTGAGCTCCCCAGAGGGAGAAGCCCTGCTCGAAGCCCCGGCGCGGGCCCTGGAGTCGTTCCTGAAAAGGACCGACGCCGCGGTTCCGCCAGGCACCGAGCATCGTCACTTCGATCTCGACACGGAGCTCTCACACATCCTGGCCGAGAGCTGAGCCAGGCCGAGAGCTGCACGGTGCCGTCCGACTCGGGGAGACGGCGCCGCGCGGACAACCTCATAGGGCTGACACCGACGCCGTCATCACGGAATCCACCGTGGTGACGGCGTCGGTGCGCGTTCCCGCCCACCCGTGCGGCCATGCTCCGCGCACCGGTACGAGCCCCGCAGGCCCTGGCCGCCCATCACGGCCCGGACGGGCGGCCACCGGCCCACGGATACGCACAGGTGGCCGGTACGCGGTCCTCGCGCCTCACATGGGCCCTCTCGGGCCTCTGCGCGGCGGCACCGAGCCAGTAGAGTCAGCCGGCATCGGCGGGCACCCGCCCGCCGGAGGCCAGGGAGCGAAAGCGTGCTGATCCCCCACGACACCCGGATCGCCCTCGACATGGTGGTCGACCTGCTGAACACGGCGCCGGAGAGCGGACAGCCGGAAGGCGGGCCGGTCGACGGTCTCGCCGGCATCGAAGCGCTGTACGACTTCGCGCGCCGTCATCGCATCAGCGGCGTGGGTGAGCTCCACGAGAAGGACCTGCGGGCCGTATGGGAGGTACGGAAGCGCTTCGCCGAGATCTTCGCGACGGACGACGCCCGGACCGCGGCCTCGCTCGTCAACACCCTCGTCGCCGCCGCCGGCACCACACCGCAGCTCAGCAACCACGACGGCTACGACTGGCATGTGCACTACTTCGCACCGGACGCCTCGGTCGCCGACCACCTCGCGGCCGACTGCGGCATGGCCCTGGCGTTCATCGTGGTGGCGGGCGAGCAGGAGCGGCTGCGCCGCTGCGAGGCGCCGGACTGCCGGCACGCGTTCGTCGACCTCTCGCGCAACCGCTCCCGGCGCTACTGCTCAAGCCGCACCTGCGGTAACCGTCTGCATGTGGCCGCGTACCGGGCACGCCGCAAGGAAGCGGCCGACTGACCGTTCACAGCATGAAGAGATCATGCACCGCGGCCATCAGCAGCAGGCTGCCGATCACCGCGAGGAAGATCATCAAAGGGGGCTGGGAAAGCGCGAAGAGGCAGCCGCGCGGCTCTTCGTCAGCGGGTGCGGGGGCATCGCCCCGGGAGGTGTCCACCATCTCGAGACGATCATGACGCAGACCGGGCCCCGTTGGCGATCAACACTCCTTTTTGCGCCGGGAGTTCACCCACTCCGGAGTGAAACGCGATTCGCTCCGGCGTCCGGTCGTCCGTCAGGTATTCGGTACGACGGTCCCTGAACCACGCGTCGTTGACGTCGGCGTGGCACAACACCGCGGCAGGCTCACCGAATTCGGGCCCCTCGGGCAACTCGTCCAGACGGTCGGAGGGGATCTCGACGAGTGCCTCGGGCGGCAGTCCGGCGTCGGCGAGGGCCGACACGGCGCCCTCGCGCCGGTCCCTGATCTGATGGAGGTCACCGGGGCCGCTGACGTACGCCACCGAGCGGTGCCCGGCCGAGACCGGATGACCGGCGGCGAGCGCGCCACCGCGGACGTCGTCGACGGAGACCGCGCAGGTCCCCGTGCCGGACGCCACGCGGTCCACCAGGACGAAGGGGATCCGGTGACGGCGGAACGCCTCCAGATTGCGGCCGGTCGCATCGGCGGGGGTGACCAGGACACCGCACACCCGCTGCTCGGCGGAGAGCCCGAGGTACTCGGCCTCCTCCGTCGGGCTCTGGCCGCTGTTGCAGACCATGACACCGAGGCCGGCCGCACGGGCGGCGCGCTCGGCGCCGCGGGCCACGGCGACGAAGAACGGGTTGCCCATGTCCAGGACGAGCAGTGCCATGATCCGGCTGCGGCCGGCCCTGAGCTGCCGGGCCGATTCGCTGCGTACGTACCCGAGCTCCTCGATGGCGGCCAGCACCCGGGTACGGGTCTCCGGCAGTACCGCCTCGGGCCGGTTGATCACATGGGACACGGTGCCCACGGAGATTCCGGCCTGCCGGGCCACATCCTTGATCCCTGCCGCACGCGCCACGTGCCCTGCCCCACTGATGCTCTCGGCCATCGCACGGACGCCGTCGCGGGCCGACTCCCGGTAGCGCCCGCCGGTCCGAATGAATTGTTTCAATTCGCCCGGGACGATGGCCCCATCAGCCATCAGCGTCAAGCGCAAAAGTGAGGAAATGAATCGATTCAGGCACGCCTCTTACCCGCCCCCCACCGTGGTGGCGCGGGTCAGATGCCGTGCTTCTTCAGGATGGCCTCGATGTCGCTGAAGTCCTCGCCCGACGACGCGGACCGCTCCTTCGCTTTCGCCTCCGGGACCGCCTGTGCCCGGGTCGCCGGGAGTCCGGAGCCGAGGGAGGGCGCCGAAGCCGCCGGAGCGACGGCCCCACCCTGTGCCGCCCGTGCGGCGGCCTTGCGTTCCTTACGGGTGCCGACGCCTCGGCGCTCGATCGCGCGCGTGGTCAGGAACAGCAGCCAGGCCACGGCGAGCAGCCCGAAGCCGAGCCAGACGCTCGGCTTGAAGGCGATTCCGGCGACCCAGTCCACGATTCCGGTCAGCACCAGGCCGATCGGGACAAGGGAGTAGGCGGCGATCCGGACCGCGGCGAGGAAGCGCTTCCGGTACGCGGTGACGGCGGCGATGCCCAGGCCCGCCGCGGACACCGCGGAGCAAATGGTCTCGGCAAGCATCGGGGCCTCCAGGCACAAGGGGAAACGTCCCTTCCATCCTGCACCGCCCACCGCCCGGTCGGCCACGATCCGGGACCACATCAGGGACATTTCAGGGCCGGGATCCTCCCCAGGTGCCGATTCGGAAGCACTCCGGTCACCTGAAGCCGGAGCGGACCGGATGGGGATCGGGGTGCGGGTACGGGTACGGATACCGGTGCGGACGAATGCGGATTGGGACGCTCGCGCGCGCCCTGGGAGACTGGTCGCATGAGCGATTCCACCGCCGCAGCGCCGGTCGTCCTCGACCTCTGGTGCGAGCTCCAGTGCCCCGACTGTCACCAGGCCCTCACCGATGTCCACGCCCTGCGCGCCAAGTACGGCGAGCGGCTGGAGGTGCGACTGCGGCACTTCCCGCTGGAGAAGCACAAGCACGCCCACGCCGCCGCGCAGGCCGCCGAGGAGGCGACGGCCCAGGGCAGGGGCTGGCCGTACATCGAGGCGGTTCTCGCCCGCACCGCAGACCTCGGCCGCACCGGCGAGCCGCTGCTGATCGAGGTGGCGCGGGAAATCGGCCTGGACGCCGAGGAGATGGACACCGCTCTGATCGACGGCCGCCACATGCTGATCGTCGACGCCGACCAGGCCGAGGGCAAGGCGATCGGGGTCACCGGCACGCCGACGTATGTGATCGGCGACGAGCGGCTGGACGGTGGCAGGAGTCAGGACGGGCTGCGCGAACGCATCGAGGAGATCGCCGACCGGCTGCTCGCGGAGCAGGGCTGAGCCGGCGGAGGGTCAGAGCGACTTGGCCAGGTTGTACTGAGTCGTCCGGTATCCGAGCGACTCGTACAGCCGCTGGGCCAATGTGTTGGCGGCGAAGACATGCAGCCCGAGGCGGTGGGCGCCCGCGTCCAGGGTGATGTGCTCCGCCTGCCACATCAGGGCACGTCCGTAGCCCCGGCCCCGGTACTCCTCGTCCACTTCGACGTCGAAGACGTATCCGGCCTTTTCGCCCGGGCTTTCTTCGCGCACCGACACCCACACATGGCCGACGACCGCGTCCTCGTGAACGAGGACGTGGAAATGCATGCCCTCGCTGTCGATACCGTCCGGCAGGTTTTGGGCATGGTCGGCGCGGGACTTCTGGATGGCCTGCTCGGCCGGAACGCCCTGGTCCATCCAGGACTGTGCATACGTGTCGACACTGGTGAGCTGCCAGCGCGCGAACTCCTCGGCACTCATCTGCCGGGCGATGACACCGTCCGGCAGCGCCGGAGCCGCCCGGTCGAGCTCCTTGAGCATGTTCCGGCCGCGTTCGGTGTAGCCGAGCGCGGCCGCCAGGCCCTGGATTCCCTCGTTGCCCTCGGGTGCCGCCAGGCGCACCTGGGTGCAGCCCCAGCCGCGCAGCACCTCTTCGGCCGCCAGCGCCGCGATGGTGCCGCGGCCGCGCCTGCGACGGGACTCGTCGACGCTCAGGGAACGCAGCACGCCGACCGACGCGCCGAACCGCGGATCCGTGCCGATCTCGACGGCGCCGACGGGCCGCCCGTTGTCACACACGTCGTACGCCCGGCTCTTCGCGCCGTCGGCGCCTTGCTGGATCGGCCCGGTCGGCCGGAGGGTCGTAGTCATCGGAGTTGTTCTATCCGCTGGGCCCCGGCCCGTCACCCCGATTTACCGAGTCGAGGCGCGGGCTCTACGGGTCGAGGTCGTTCCCGGCCCGCTCGTCGAAGGTCCGCATGGCCTTGGCGGTCACCGGTCCGGGCCCGTCGGGCAGCTCCCGGCCGTCCACCCGGTGGACGGCCTGCACATCACGCAGGGTGGAGGTCAGAAAGATCTCCTCGGCCCGTTCCAGGACGTCGAACGGCAGGTCGGTCTCCTGCGCCCCCGTCCATTCCACGGCCAGTGCGCGGGTGATCCCGGCGAGGCAGCCGGAGGCGACCGGCGGGGTGTGCACCTGCCCGTCGAGCACGACGAAGACATTGGACCCGGTGCCTTCGCAGAGCTGTCCGACCGTGTTGGCGAAGAGCGCCTCGGACGCACCGTGCTCATGGGCGCGGGCGAGGGCGACGACGTTCTCCGCGTACGAGGTGGTCTTGAGCCCGGCGAGCGCACCGCGTTCGTTGCGCGTCCAGGGAACGGTGATCACGGCGGTGCTGTCCGGGCGGCGGCGTGCCTCCCCGAGGGCGACGACAAGGCCGGGACCGGCGTCGCCGCGGTCGGAGCCGAGCGGGGAGAGCCCTCCGGTGTAGGTGATGCGCAGCCGGCCGAGCGCCATCGGGTTGGCGTCGATGACGGCGGCGCAGGCGCGGCGCACCTCGTCGAGGTCGGGCGCGGGGAGGCCGAGGCCGCGGGCCGAGCGGGCCAGCCGGTCGAGGTGGCGGGTGAGAGCGAAGGGCCTGCCGTCGACGGTCTTGACCGTCTCGAAGATGCCGTCCCCCACAGTGAGTCCGTGGTCGAGCACGGACACCCGGGCGTCGTCGGCATCCCGCAGTTCGCCGTTGACCCAAATCCTCATCACGCGGTCCTTCCAGTCGCTTCGTGAGCGCCCGACGCTACAGCGAGCAGCCGGGAGGCCTTCAGTTCGGTCTCGTCCCATTCGCGCTCCGGGTCGGAGCCCCAGGTGATGCCGGCCCCGGTACCGAAGCGCAGGACCGGGGCGGCCGCGGTCCGGTCGATCCAGAACGTACGTATGCCGACGGCCAGGGAGGCGGTGCGGCGGTCGGCGTCGACCCAGCCGATGCCGCCGCAGTAGGGCCCGCGCGGTGCGGTCTCCAGTTCCTCGATGATCCTGAGAGCGCTGGATTTGGGTGCTCCGGTGACGGAGCCGGGAGGGAACGCGGCGTCGAGGAGTTCGGGCCAGCCGGCCCCCTCGGCGAGCTCCCCGCGCACGGTGGAGACGAGGTGGACGAGCCCGGGGTGCTTCTCCACCACGCAGAGGTCGGGGACCGTGACCGATCCGGTGGCACAGACCCGCCCGAGGTCGTTGCGGACCAGGTCGACGATCATCACGTTCTCGGCGTGGTCCTTCTCCAGCAGATCGTCCTCGGTCCGCCCGGTGCCCTTGATCGGTCCGGACTCGATGGTCCGGCCGTTTCGCGCGAGGAAGAGTTCCGGGGACGCGGTGGCGATCTCCACGCCGTGCGCGGGCAGCCGGATCGTTCCTGCGTAGGGGGCGGGGTTGCCGCGCGCGAGCAGCGCGGTCAGCGCGTCCACGTCCGAGGCGGCCGGGTCGGGCAGTGGAGCGGTCATCACCCGGCAGAGGTTGGCCTGGTAGACCTCGCCGGCCGCGATGTACTCGCGGATCCGCCGTACGCCAGCGGTGTACGCGGCACGGTCCAGGGACGACTTCCAGTCACCGGCCGCGGGCCCTCGCCAGCCGCCGCGCACCGGGGCGGCCACCGCCTCCGTACGTACGGAGGCGAAGCGGGCGCATACGAGGCGGCCCTCGAAATCGGCGGACACGGCCCAGAAGCCGGACGAGTCGAGGGCGGTGGGATCACTGGTCACGTCCTGCAGATCGGACGCGACGAGGCCGCCGAAGCGGGCCATCGGGACAAGGTCGTGCACGCCGTTGAGTCTAGGACGGCGCACGATGACCTGCGCCGGGGCGAACGCACCTCAGCACGCTGCACAAACGCGTTTTTGTACTGGCCCGGGAATCCGCTAGAGTTCAACACGTCGCCGGGACGCGCAAGCGGGCCGGAAAAGACAAGCGGACGTAGCTCAGTTGGTAGAGCGCAACCTTGCCAAGGTTGAGGTCGCCAGTTCGAACCTGGTCGTCCGCTCGCAGAAAGTGGGGGATCTTCCCGAACCCCCGCTCCTGGTGGAGTGGCCGAGAGGCGAGGCAACGGCCTGCAAAGCCGTCTACACGGGTTCAAATCCCGTCTCCACCTCCAAGGACGATTAGCTCAGCGGGAGAGCGCTTCCCTGACACGGAAGAGGTCACTGGTTCAATCCCAGTATCGTCCACCGGTCCGCAAGGATCCCCCGCGCGATTAGCTCAGCGGGAGAGCGCTTCCCTGACACGGAAGAGGTCACTGGTTCAATCCCAGTATCGCGCACGCAGTACACGCAGGTTCACCCTGCGCGATTAGCTCAGCGGGAGAGCGCTTCCCTGACACGGAAGAGGTCACTGGTTCAATCCCAGTATCGCGCACGCAGTACAAGCCCCGGTCGCTTCGGCGACCGGGGCTTTGTCGTCTCAGCGGTACGTGCGGCGGTGGGCCCGGACGTCTTCGGTTCGGGCCCGCCGCACGTTCGCTCAGGAGGAGAAGAGCATGCGGCCGAAGCTCTTGTGCCGGTAGTGACCGCCGTGGTGGCCGTCGTGGTACTGGGGGGCGCCCCAGGCCGGTGCCGGGGCAACCGGGTAGGCCTGCGGGACGGGCGGGGCAGGCGGGGCCTGCTGCGTCCACTGCGCCTCGATGCGGGTCAGGGTCTCCAGTTCGCCGTAGTCGAGGAAGATTCCCCGGCAGCCGCTGCACTGCTCGATCTGTATGCCATTGCGGTTGTACGTCTGCATCTGTGCGTGGCACTTGGGACACTGCATGGTTCGGCTCACTCCTCGCCGTCGGGTCGCCGTCCCCGGAATGCGTGCCCGGCGACGGTCGGTTCAGCCTACGACGGGCGCTCGGCGGCCAACTCGGGCTGGAGGGAGGCAATTCGGGCACAGGCATCGATCATCACCTGCTCCACTTCATCCGGACTCCGGCCCTCCGCCGCGGACTTGGCGAGTGCGAGCGCCGCGCTCTGCACGGTCAGGGCGCGGGCCGGGACATCCAGTTCGGGCCAGGGGTCGCCCTCGGCCCGTACGGCGGGCCCGCCCGCCGCCCGGTAGGTGTCCAGGAAGCGGAGCCAGACATCGGGGGGCAGCAGACCGGCCGCGTACCAGGCGGCGGGGCGGGCGAGGTCCCAGGCAGGGTCGCCGAGGCCCGCGTCGTCGATGTCGATGAGCAGCCAGGGACCGTCCGGCGCGGGGTGGCGGACGAGTTGGCCGAGGTGCAGATCGCCGTGGCAGAGGAAGCCCGAGCGGTGCGGGGGCGCGGCGGCTTCGTCGCGGGCCCAGGCCGGCAGGCGGCGCCAGGCTTCGAGCACGGGGGCGGTGGCCGGTTCGCCGGGCCGGGCGGCGCGCATCCGGGCAACGGCGAGTGCGGCCTTGGCGGGCCCCCGCATGGGCGGGAGCGGGACGGTGGCCGGGGTCCGGTGCAGCCCGGCGAGCAGGACGGCGGCCTCCTCCCAGGGGGCTGCGTCGGGGTCGTCGGGGTCGACGGGCCGGCCGTGGGGCCACAGGGTGACGGGGCGGCCGTGGAGCGGGGTGGCGGGCCGGGGCCGCAGCGGAGCGAGCAGGACGCCTCTCAGGCGGGAGTCGTTCGCTAGGGTCAGACGGGTCAGCAGACCGGGGGTGTCCGTGCCGGGGGCGTGGGCCTTGGCGACGACGTGACCGCTGCGGACCACCGTGCCGTCCGCGCGGTCCGCGAGTACGGCCGGTGGCGGGCAGGCGCAGTGGGCCGAGGGTCCGGGGTGGGCGGCCCGGTGGGCGAGGGCGCCCAGCGCGCGTACGACTGTGGTGCTCACGGTCTCCCCCGGTGGCGGACAGGTGTGGGCGGGCCGGTCCGCGCCGGGCCCGCCAAGGAGCGTACGCGCGGCGGAAAGGTCCCGGACAGCGCGATGTCCGGTCAGCTCCCCAGCTGACCGGACAAACGCTGCCGTCCGCCGCACCCCCGTCCCCACGGGGTTGTTGGCCGGATGTCCCGGTCCGGACCGCTCTTCCGGACCCGGGGCGCCGCTCAGCGCCCCAGCATCACGCCCACGGACGACGCCTGTGTGACCACTGCGTCCCAGCCGCCGAAGACGACTACGAGCAGGGCCGCCAGGGGAAGAACCATCGCCGTCGCCACCAGTGGGTGGCGCGTACCGGACGACGGGCGATTGCCGAACGCGGCGTGGGCCCTGCGTCCTTGCGTGCGGATCATGGTCCGCGTTGCCGTGTCCGCCATGGTTCCTCTCCTGACCGGTTGTGGAGCGGCGGGCGTGTGACCTCGGGGGACGAGTGCTGCGCCCGCCGCTTGACTCAACATTAGGGAAGCGGAGGGCGTACGACGTCATGCCCGCGTACCGAATGCCGGGCCTCCCGGAGGATGAGCCGTGGGTAGTCGATGTACTCCCCTGGGTGGAGATCGGGTGCCTGATCCCGGGGTCATCCCGGAGGGATGCCCGGAATGTCACGGATCAGGCGGACGGACGGGATGCGGTGGCCGGTCGCCGCAGGGTCCGACCGAGGCATCCGGCAGGCCGGACGACGGCCGTGACTTCACTCACTCGCCCGCGCCCCGGCTCCCGGCGGCGGGCCGGGGTGCGCGTCGCCCCAGTAGGCGCGGGCCCGTCCCTGCCGGGGCCGGTGTGCGGCGCCGGTCTCGTCGGGGCCGTGGCTCTCATGGCACCAACCTCTTGTCACCGCAACCGGTTTGAGCATCCGGCACCGTCCGGTGCACGAGCGGCCGCGGACCCACACCCCGTCACGCGCCGTGCTGCGCACCGACAATCGATCGGCGAGCGAGGGCGCGGCCTCTGAGCGCCCCGGGCGCCGGGTACGTAAGCTGTGCCTCGTCAGGCGTACCAGGCAGCGGGGATGGGCAGACATGGCGATGATGCGGCTCCGGCGCGAGGACCCGCGTGTCGTCGGTTCGTTCAGACTGCACCGGCGGCTCGGAGCGGGCGGCATGGGTGTCGTCTACCTCGGTTCGGACCGGCGGGGCCAGCGGGTGGCCCTGAAGGTGATCCGCCCGGATCTGGCGGAGGACCAGGAATTCCGCTCGCGGTTCGCGCGCGAGGTGTCCGCCGCGCGGCGGATCCGCGGCGGCTGTACGGCCCGTCTGGTGGCCGCCGACCTGGAGGCGGACCGCCCGTGGTTCGCCACGCAGTACGTCCCGGGGCCCTCGCTGCACGACAAGGTGGCCGAGGAGGGACCGCTGTCGGCGGCCGAGGTCGCCTCGATCGGGGCGGCGCTCTCCGAGGGGCTGGTGGCGGTGCACGAGGCCGGTGTCGTCCACCGCGACCTGAAGCCGTCGAACATCCTCCTCTCTCCCAAGGGCCCCCGGATCATCGACTTCGGGATCGCCTGGGCGACCGGGGCGTCCACCCTCACGCATGTCGGTACGGCGGTGGGCTCGCCGGGATTCCTGGCTCCCGAGCAGGTGCGCGGTGCGGCGGTGACGCCCGCGACGGACGTCTTCTCGCTCGGTGCCACGCTGGCGTACGCCGCGATGGCCGACTCGCCTTTCGGGCACGGCAGTTCCGAGGTGATGCTGTACCGCGTGGTGCACGAGGAACCGCAGTTGTACGACGTGCACGACGCGCTCGCGCCGCTGGTGAGTGCCTGTCTGGCGAAGGATCCCGAGGAGCGGCCGAGCACGCTCCAACTCTCCATGCGGCTCAAGGAGATCGCGGCACGGGAGGCGCAGGGGCTGCACGAGAGCCGCCCGCCCGTCCAGCGTTCGGCGCAGGAGCTGGACCGGCCGACCGGCCGGATCGACGGCCCGTACACCGAGCAGCAGACCCGGCGTACGGCTCCTCCGGCGCCCCGCAGGCAGAAGCAGAAGCAACCGCACAGCGGCCGGCAGACCACGTCGTCGCGGGCCGGGTCGCCCCGTACCGGTGGTTCGCGTCCTCAGCAGCATCAGCCGCCGCGCAACACGACACGGTCCGGCAAGCGCCCGCAGGGCACGAACGGGACGAACGGCCGGCCGGGAACGCGTCCCGGGGCCCGCAAGACGTCGACCGGGCGGCGTCCCGCCAATCCGCGGCTGCTGCGGCAGCGGCTCGTCGTCTTCGTCGTGGTGACGCTGCTGGTGGCGCTGGGCATCGCGGCGGCACAGGGCTGCCAGGGGCCGGCCCGCGGGCTGGGCACGGACCGCCCCCGGGGCCAGGCGCAGAGCCAGGGCGCGGCGTGGACCGAGCCGCAGGGTCCGAACGAGGCGCGGAGTGGGAGTCCGGGCCGAGCGCAGAGTCCGGGGCTCCGGTAGCCGGTCAGCTCTGCGGGCGGCCCGATGCCACGGCGTAGAACGCAACCGCGGCGGCGGCTCCCACGTTCAGCGAGTCGACGCCGTGTGCCATCGGGATGCGCACCCATTCGTCGGCGGCGACCAGGGCCTGGGTGGACAGCCCGTCGCCCTCGGCTCCGAGCATCAGCGCCACCTTGTCCATCCGGTGCGGTGCCGCCTCGTCGATACTGCTGGCCTTTTCGTCCGGGGTGAGCGCGAGGAGTGCGAAGCCCGCTTCCCGTACGGTCTCCAGGGCCTTGGGCCAGGTGTCGAGGCGGGCGTAGGGGACGGAGAAGACCGCGCCCATCGAGACCTTGACCGAGCGCCGGTAGAGCGGATCGGCACAGTCCGGCGAGAGCAGCACGGCGTCCATGCCGAGGGCGGCGGCGCTGCGGAAGATCGCCCCGATGTTGGTGTGGTCGTTGACGGCCTCCATGACGACCACCCGGCGGGTCGTCGCCAGCAGTTCGTCGGCCGTCGGCAGCGGTTTGCGCTGCATCGAGGCGAGGGCGCCGCGGTGGACGTGGTAGCCGGTGACGCGTTCGGCGAGCTCGGGGCTGACCGCGTACACCGGGGCCGGGACCTCGTCGATGACGTCGCGCATGAGGTCGACCCACTTCGCCGAGAGCAGCATCGAGCGCATCTCGTACCCGGCGTGCCTGGCGCGTCTGATCACCTTTTCGCCCTCGGCGATGAAGAGGCCCTCGGCGGGCTCGCGCCTGCGCCGGAGTTCGACATCGGTCAGTCCGGTGTAGTCGCGCAGGCGGGGGTCGTCGGGGTCGTCGACGGTGATGAGATCAGCCACGGGTTCGATACTGCCTTGTCCGGTGTGTGATGCCAACGGCTTGGGGGAAGATCCGTTACCGCCGGTTACTCGGTGGGGTGCGGGCGGCGGGCGCTTGGGCCGGCTATTCGGCGGCCGGCGGTACGGCGCTCGTGCCGACCGCGACGACGTCGCCGATGACGATGACGGCCGGGGGGCGTACGTCCTCGGCGACGGCCCGTTCGGCGACGGTCGCGAGCGTCGCGTCGACCCGGCGCTGCGCTGCCGTGGTGCCCTCCTGGACCAGGGCGACCGGGGTTTCGGGGGCCTTGCCGTGGGCGATGAGGGTACGGGCGATGGCGCCGATCTTGTCGACGGCCATCAGGAGCACGAGGGTGCCGCGCAGCCGGGCGAGGGCCTGCCAGTCGACCAGTGAGCGTTCGTCGTCGGGGGCGACATGGCCGCTCACGACGGTGAACTCATGGGCCACTCCGCGGTGGGTGACGGGGATACCGGCGGCGCCGGGCACGGAGATCGAGCTGGAGATGCCGGGGACGACGGTGCAGGCGATGCCTTCGGCGGCGAGCGCCTGGGCCTCCTCCATGCCGCGGCCGAAGACGAACGGGTCGCCGCCCTTGAGCCGCACGACGGCCTTGCCCGCCTTGGCGTGCTCGATGAGCGCCTGGTTGATGGCCTCCTGGGCCATGTAGCGGCCGTACGGGATCTTCGCGGCGTCGATCACCTCGACGTGCGGCGGGAGTTCGTCGAGCAGGTCGCGCGGGCCGAGGCGGTCGGCGATGACGACGTCGGCCTCGGCGAGGAGGCGGCGGCCGCGCACCGTGATCAGGTCCGGGTCACCGGGGCCGCCGCCGACCAGGGCGACGCCGGGGGTCCGGGTGCGGTGGTGGGGTGCGGCGAGGGTGCCGTCGCGCAGGCCCTCGACGATGGCGTCGCGGACGGCGGCACAGTGGCGCGGGTCGCGGCCGTGAGTGTCGGTGGTGAGGACCGCGACGGTCACGCCCGCGCTGCGGCCGGTGGCCGGGGTCCAGGCCGTGGCGGCGTCGGCGTTGTCGCTGCGGACGCACCAGGTGCGGGTGCGCTCGGCCTCGGCGGAAGCGGCGTCGTTCGCCGCGGTGTCGTCGGACGCGATCAGGGCGTACCAGGCGTCGGCCAGATCCCCGTCGGCGTACGGGCGGCGCTCCCAGCGGATCTCGCCGGCGTCGGCCATCGCCTCGACGGACGGGGTCGCGGCCGGTGATACGAGGACGATGTCGGCGCCCGCAGCGATGAGCGCGGGCAGACGGCGCTGGGCAACCTGGCCGCCGCCGACCACGACGACTCGGCGTCCGCCGAGACGCAGTCCGACGGGGTACGCAGGGTGATCGGCGTGATCGGCGTGAACCACGTGCTCGGCCATGGCGGTGCGGGCTCCTCGTGCAGGGGACGGAGTGCGGCGGCCGCTGCGACGGTGGAGCGGCTGTGACGTGCGGGTTTGTGGGGTGGGGTCCACGATACGGGGTGGATGCGGGGGCGAGTCCGGGCGCGGGTGGGGCGCCTGCAGCGGGCTTGTTCCCCTACCCGTCACCCGTCCCTGCCCGTGACCGGGGACTCGCCCCCCGGTCCCCCGCGCCTCAGACTCCGGCGAGGCTTGCTTTCCGTTCCGCTACTTCTCCGTCACGCCCGCCGAATCGAACGTCGCCACCTCGTGCATCGCCCGCGCCGCACTCTGCACGATCGGCAGCGCCAGCAGCGCGCCCGTGCCCTCGCCGAGGCGGAGGTCGAGGTCGACCAGCGGGCGCAGGCCCAGTTTGTTGAGCGCGGCGACATGGCCGGGTTCGGCGCTGCGGTGGCCCGCGATACAGGCGGCGAGGGCCTCGGGGGCGATCGCCCGGGCGACCAGGGCCGCGGCGCCCGCACTCACGCCGTCGAGGATGACCGGCGTACGGAGCGAGGCACCGCCCAGCAGGAAGCCGGCCATCGCCGCGTGTTCGAGGCCGCCGACCGAGGCCAGGACACCGATCGGGTCGGCCGGGTCGGGCTGGTGGAGCTCGAGAGCCCGGCGGACGACATCGACCTTGCGGGCATGCATCTCGTCGTTGATGCCGGTACCGCGACCGGTCACCTCGGCCGGGTCCATGCCCGTGTACACGCAGATCAGAGCGGCCGAAGCGGTGGTGTTGGCGATGCCCATCTCGCCGGTGAGCAGGCCCTTGTTGCCTGCCGCGACGAGATCGCGGGCGGTCTCGATGCCGACCTCGATGGCCGCCAGGACCTCTTCGCGGGTGAGCGCGGGGCCGGTCGTGAAGTCGGCCGTTCCGGCGCGCACCTTGCGGGGCAGGAGGCCCGGCGTCGCGGGCAGTTCCATGGCCACGCCGACATCCACCACGCACACCTCGGCGCCCACCTGGGCCGCGAACGCGTTGCAGACCGCGCCGCCGCCGAGGAAGTTGGCGACCATCTGGCCGGTGACCTCCTGCGGCCAGGCCGTGACCCCCTGGGCGTGCACCCCGTGGTCCCCCGCGAAGATCGCGACGGCCGCGGGCTCCGGGATCGGTGGCGGGCACATCCGGGAGAGCCCCGACAACTGCGCGGAGATGATCTCCAGCATGCCGAGCGCGCCGGCGGGCTTGGTCATCCGCTTCTGGCGTTCCCACGCCTCGCCGAGCGCCTTGGCGTCCAGCGGGCGGATGCTGGAGATGGTCTCCTGCAGCAGGTCGTGCGGTTCCTCGCCGGGCAGGGCGCGGCGGCCGTACGTCTCCTCGTGGACGACCCAGGACAGCGGGCGGCGCTTCGACCAGCCCGCCTGCATGAGTTCGGGCTCCACGGGGAACTCGTCGACGTAACCGACACAGAGGTACGCGACGACTTCCAGGTGCTCGGGCAGTCCCAGGGCGCGGACCATCTCGCGCTCGTCGAAGAAGCTGACCCAGCCGACGCCGAGGCCCTCGGCGCGGGCGGCGAGCCAGAGGTTCTCGACGGCGAGTGCCGAGGAGTACGGGGCCATCTGCGGCTGGGTGTGCCGGCCGAGGGTGTGGCGGCCACCGCGGGTGGGGTCGGCGGTGACGACGATGTTGACCGGGGTGTCGAGGATGGCCTCGATCTTCAGTTCCTTGAACTGCTTGGCCCGGCCCTTGGGAAGCGACGTGGCGTAGGCGTCGCGCTGACGCTGTGCCAGTTCGTGCATCGAACGGCGGGTCTCCGCCGAGCGGATGACCACGAAGTCCCAGGGCTGCGAGTGGCCGACGCTGGGCGCCGTGTGCGCGGCTTCGAGGACCCGGAGCAGGACCTCGTGCGGAATCGGGTCGCTGCGGAAGCCGTTGCGGATGTCGCGGCGCTCGCGCATGACGCGCAGCACCGCCTCGCGCTCGGCGTCGTCGTAACCGGGAGCGGGCGGAGCGGCGGGAGCCTCGGACTCCTCGGACGCGGACGTCTCGGGGGCGGCCGCCTCCTCGGCAAGGGGCTCGGGCTCCGGCTGGGCCTCGGGCTGTACGGATTCCACGGGCACGGACTCGGTGGCTTCCACAGTCTCGGCGGGGATCGCGATGTCCGGGGCGGCCGTGATGCCCGGGGTCTCGATGACCTCCGGGCCGGGCTCGGGCTCCGGCACGGGCAGAAGCTCGGCCTCGGGGGCGGTGACCGTCTCAGGAGCCGCGGCGGTCTCGACAGCTGCCACGACCTCCGCGGGCTGGACCGGCTCCATGACGATGGCGACCCGCTCGGGTCCGGGCTCGGCCGCCACGGCCTGCTCCTCCACCACGGGCGTCGGCGCCAGGTGCGGAGTTGTCGGCACCGAGCCCTCCACGGGCACGAACCGGCCCAGGGGAGCGGCTTCCACGGCCGCCTCCGGTGCGGTCTCCACCGACGCGGTCTCCACCGGTGCGACGGGGGCGACCTCGATGGCAGGTGTCTCGGCGACAGCCTCGGCCTCGGGCTTCGCCGCGCTCTCGACGTGCGCCCCGGCAGCAGCCTCGGCCGGAGCTTCGACAGCGACCGGCGCCGGATCGGCCGTCGGCGCGACCTGCACGGGCTGTGCCTGGGACACCGGCTCGACGACCGGCTCCGGGACGACCGTTTCTGCCGACGACGGGGCGGCGACCGGCTCCGGCGCCTGGGCCGACCACGGGCTTCCGCCCTGCGGCAGGATCTCACCGAGCTGCGGACCCGGCAGTACGGCCGTCCCGTCGCCCGGCGTCTCGAAGTACTCGGGACCGATCGTGGACGGTCCGGCATGCCGTGCGGGTGCCTGGGGCTGCGCCTGGGTCTGGATCTGGGTCTGCGTCTGAGGCGCGCCCGCGGGTCCGCGGTCGGCGAGCGAGCGGACCACTCCGCCGGTCGGCGATCCGCCGTAGGACGGCCCGCCGTCGGCCGCGACCGGGCCGCGGTGCAGCGGGCGACGCGCCAGGGTCTGGGGCTGGGGCTGCACCGCCGGGGCGGGAGCCGGGGTGGGCGCGGGGATGCGTACACCCCTCAGATCGACCGAACCGGAGTCGCGGCCACCGGACTCGTGCGTCCCCTGACCGGTCTCGGGCACGAGGCCGGGCGCCGGCTGCTGCGCGGCGTACGCGTCCGCGACCTGCACCTGCACGTGGCTCTGGACGGGTTCCTGCGCCTGTACCTGCACGGGCCCCTGGGGCTGCCCCGGAGCCTCGAAGGCGAACTGCGGCTGGGCCTGGTAGGCGGCCTGTTCGGGCAGCGGTGCCTGCGTGGCGACGCCGTCGGGGTACTGGCCGGGGGCCGGTACCGCCTGCGGGTCGCTCCAGGCTCCCTGGGGGCTCGGCATCAGCAGGACATCGTCGTCCTCGGAGACATGCTCGGAGGGAGCGAGGTAGGTGTAGGCATCCGGGGCGGCGATGCCCGGCTGCTCCACCATGCCTGCGTTCTCCGGCAGTCCCTCACCCGGGATCTGGCCGGTGTCACTCATGCGTACCCCTCGCCCATCGTCAGTGCTCCTTCGGCCCTTCGCCCGGGACGCCCGAACACGGCACGCCGGCGCTCGTCAACAAGAACGAGCGGGCGCGCCGCGCGGCACGAAACGATCGCGGACATACTGCATTCTCGCGGCCGTTCGCCGCCGCGGCAGCTCTTTTCGCCACGGCCCGCTGTGGACTGCGCCACGTCGCGCACCCCCCGGTCTGCCGTACCACAACGGGGGCCAAAACGGTCCCCTTTTCCGGACATTGAAGAACGAAGCGACGAACATCCAGGCGCGGTGCAACAATCGGCCAGCTTACCTCGCGCCGTACGCCGAACGGGTCAGGGGGCGAGGTCCGAACGCAGCGCGGAGAGCAGGAACACGACCGAACGTTCGCGCTCCGACCATGCGGCCGTGTCGAGTTCGACGGACTGGAGGAGCGAACACCGGACGGTGTATCCGTTCCCGGCGAGTGCCGCGCCGAGTGCCTCGGCCTCGTCGCGCGTGGAGGCGTGGGTCACGATGCGTTCCGGCCGGCGCTCCGTGACGGCGGTGACGACGGGGACTCCGCCGCCTCCGATCCGTACGACGTCGGGCTCCGGCAGCCGCTCCAGCACATGCGGCGCCCGGCCCTCGACGACCTGGAGCTGGACGCCGAAGGACCGGGCCGCCGCCGCGGTGCGGGCGCAGGCCGCCGGGTCGCTGTCGACCGCCAGGACCGCGGCCCCGAAGCGGGCGGCCTCCACGGCCAGGGCCCCGCTGCCGGAGCCGATGTCCCACAGGAGGTCGCCGGTACGGGGGCCCAGGCGGGCCAGCTGGGCGGCGCGCAGCCCCGGGAACTCGCCCTCGCCGCTCTCGTCCCCGGCGTCGGTGGCGCCGCCCGGGTAGGCCTCCGGGGACAGCGCCCAGCCGCGTACGCCACTGGGGTAGGCGGGGTGGCGGCCCGCGATCCAGGCGCCGGTGGCCTGCGGTTCGGGGCCACCACCGATGACGATCACCACGTTCGGGTCGCGCCAGACGTGGTCGGCGGCGTTCTCGGAGGTGACGACGCTGACCTGTTCGCGCGCGGTGCCGAGCTCCTCGCAGATGACAAAGGTGCGGTGGACGCCTTCGAGGAGCAGGGCGAGTTCGGCGGGGCCCGCGCCGGGTGAGGTGAGGACGGCGACCTTGTGGTGGGCGCGGCAGACGTTGACGGCGCGGCGCAGGGTGCGGGGGTGGGCGACGACGACCTGGGCGTCCTCCCACGGCATTCCGGCGCGGGCGAACGCGGTGGCGACGGAGGACACGGCGGGCACCACTTCGACTTCGAGGCCGTGTTCGGGTGCGCGGAGGTTGCGTACGACCCCGAAGAAGCCGGGGTCTCCGTCGGCGAGGACCACGGCGCTGCCGCGGTGTCCGGCGATCCGGCGGGCGGCCAGGTCGATGGAGCCCAGGCGGATCCGTTCGGCGTGCGCCGGGACTTCGGGGAGTGCCAGGTGGTGGGCGGCTCCGGCGACGAGCGTGGCGGCCGAGAGGGCGGCGGTGGCCGCTCCGGTCAGTGGCGAGCCGTCCCAGCCGATCACGGTGACCCGATCGGCCATCTGTCGTCAGTCTCCTGGAGTTGTCGCAGGTGGGGCTGTTCGTGAAGGGTGGACAGGTCTCTGAGAGTACTCGGTCCGTACCGGCCCGGTGCCGGGGGCCCGGTGGGGATCAGTTCCAGTCGTTGTAGGCACCGTAGCCGCCCGCGTCGGCGAGTTGCTCGGCGACTCCTTCGAGATCCTCGGGGAGCAGGCCCCAGACGATCAGGTCGTTCCTGATGTCGGTCCAGCTGCCGTCCACCGTCTGGATGCGCGCTATGCAGGCGTTGCGCAGGACTCCCTCGCTGATGCAGCCGAGCTTCTGGGCGACCTGCTGGGCAGCGGTGTTGTCGGCGGCGGTGCGCAGTTCGATGCGCTCGAAGCCCTGGTCGCGGAAGAGCCACTGGGCCAGCGCGAGTACGGCCTCGGTGGCGTAGCCCTCGCCGCGTGCCCAGGGGGCGGTGATGTACGCGGCCTCGGTGGCGAGGGTGCGCCAGTCCGTGTGGTGCAGGCGCACCGAGCCGACGAGTCGCTGGGTGAGGAATTCGGTGACGGCGAAGACGATGCCGTCGCTGGTGGTGCGCTGTGCGGGAGCGATCCTGCGGACCCAGCGTTCGGCGTCGACCTGGGTGTAGGGGTGGGGGGCCTCGGTCCAGGCGGTGACGAGTTCGTCGTTCATCATCTCGATGTACGCGGGGACGTCCGCCATGTCGAAAGGGCGCAGCACCAACCGATCCGTGCTGATGGAGATGGACGGAAAGGTGGAAGTCATGCGCAGCTCCATGCCGAAGACCGTGTAAAGGCACAGCATGCAGCATCGGGCGGGCGTTGTGCATGGGCGGGGCCCACGACGGAGCCCCGCGCACCCCGTGGTGGGGTGGGCGGGGCTCGTCGGACAAATTTCGTGCGGGTGTCAGGACTTGGTCGCAGTGCCGAAGGCCGGGACGACCGAGCCCTGGTAGGTGTCCTCGATGAACTTCTTGACCTCGTCGGAGTGCAGGAGCTTGACGAGCTTCTCGACCCGGACGTCCTTCTCGTTGCCCTTCTTCACGGCGATGATATTGGCGTACGGGTTGCCGTCGGCCTTCTCCAGCACCAGGGCGTCCTTGGAGGGCTTGAGGTCGGCCTCGATGGCGTAGTTGCCGTTGATGACGGCGGCGTCCACATCGTTCAGGGCGCGGGGCACGGTCGCGGCCTCCAGCTCCTTGAACTCCAGGCCCTTCTTGTCGGTGATGTCGCTCAGCTTGGCGTCGGTGCCGACGCCGGACTTGAGGGTGATCAGACCGTTCTCGGCGAGCAGCTGGAGGGCGCGGCCCTCGTTCGTGGTGTCGTTGGGCACCGCGATGGTCTGGCCGGGCTTGATGTCGCCGATGGCCTTGACCTTCTTGGAGTAGAGGCCGAGGGGCTCCAGGTGGACGGTGCCGACGGAGACGAGGTGGGTGTTGTTCTTCTTGTTGAAGTCGTCGAGGTACGGCTGGTGCTGGAAGAAGTTGGCGTCGACCTGGCCGGTCTCGGTGGCGGTGTTCGGCAGGACGTAGTCCGTGAACTCCTTGACCTCCAGCTTGAGGCCCGCCTTGTCCGCCAGGTTCTTCTTGACGAAGTTCAGGATGTCGGCGTGCGGCGTCGGGGACGCGGCGACGACGAGTGCCTTGGAGGTGTCGGCCTTGGCGCCGGTCTCGCTCTTGGAGGCCGGGTCGGACGACGTGCCGCAGGCGGTGAGGCCGAAGGCCAGGGCGGCGGTGGCGGCGGCAGCTGCGGTGATCTTGATGTTCTTGCGCACGAAAAGTGCCTCTTTCGGTGGTGAGGGTGGTGCGCCCGGACAAGGAGTTCGGGCTTGAGGGGGAGAAAGTCTCAGGTGGTGGTGCGGCCCCGGCGGGCCAGCAGGCGTACCGCCGCGTCGCCGATCAGCTGGATCACGGTCACGATGACGATGAGCAGCGCGACGGTGATGAGCATGAACTGGTTGTCGAAGCGCTGGAATCCGTAGGTGACGGCCTTGGAGCCGAGCCCTTCGCCGCCTACCGCGCCGGCCATCGCGGAGTAGCCGATGAGCACGATGACGGTGGTGGTGACGCCGGAGACGAGCGAGGGCAGTGCCTGCGGGAGCAGTACCTTGCGGACGATCGTGGGGATGGATCCGCCCATCGACTGGACGGCCTCGACGAGCCCGTGGTCGACCTCGCGGACGGCCGTCTCGACGAGCCGTGCGAAGAACGGGATGGCGCCGACGGCCAGCGGCACGATCATCGCGGTCGGGCCGATGAAGGTGCCGACGACCCAGGTGGTGAAGGGGATCAGAGCGATCAGCAGGATGATGAACGGCAGCGACCGGCCGATGTTCACGATCACTCCGATGATCTTGTTCACCGGAGTGTTCTGGAGCAGCCCGCCCTTGTCGGTGAGAACCAGCAGGACACCGAGCGGCAGCCCCACGAGAACGGTGACGACCGCGGACCAGAGCACCATGTAGAGGGTGTCGACGGTTCCCTGGGTGAGCAGCGGCTGCATTTCGGACCAGGTCACTTCGCCACCTCCTTGGTGAGCGGGGCGGGGGTCTGTACGGGGATGGAGGCGGCGTCGTGCTCCACTACCTCGGCCTGCAGGCCCTGCTCGCGCAGGAAGCCGATCGGGACGACGTTCTCCTCGAAGCGGCCGGGCAGTTCGATGCGCATCCGGCCGATCTGTTTGCCGCCGACGGTGTCCATCGCGGCGCCCAGGATCGAGATGTCGATGTTGTACGTACGGGAGAGCTGCGAGATCAACGGCTGGGTGGCGGCCTCGCCGTGGAAGGTGACGTCGACGACCGTGCGGTCGGGGCCGGAGGCCGTACCGCCGACGGGGAACAGTTCGTGGGCCAGTTCGGAGCCGGGGGTGGCGAGGAGTTCGCCGACGGTGCCGGATTCGATGATGCGTCCCCGCTGCATCAGCGCGGCGGAGTCGCAGATCGTCTTGACGACGTCCATCTCGTGCGTGATGAGCAGGACCGTCAGGCCGAGCTGCTGGTTGAGGTCGCGCAGCAGCTGGAGGATGGAGCGGGTGGTCTCGGGGTCGAGGGCGGAGGTCGCCTCGTCGGAGAGCAGCACCTTGGGGTCGCCGGCGAGTGCGCGGGCGATGCCGACGCGCTGCTTCTGACCGCCGGAGAGCTGGCCCGGGTAGGACTTGGCCTTGTCGGCGAGGCCGACGAGGTCGAGGAGTTCGAGGGCCTTGCGGGCCCGGTCCTTGCCGGATACGCCGAGGATCTCCAGCGGGAGTTCGACGTTGTCCTGGACGGTGCGGGAGGCCAGCAGGTTGAAGTGCTGGAAGACCATGCCGATGCGGCTGCGTGCCTCGCGCAGTTCCTTGCCGGCCCGGCGGCCCCGGCCGGCGAGTGCGGTGAGGTCCTGGCCGGCCACGGTGACGGTGCCGGAAGTGGGGCGTTCCAGGAGGTTGACGCAGCGGATGAGGGAGGATTTTCCGGCGCCGCTCTGTCCGATGACGCCGTACACCTCGCCCTCGCGGACGTGCAGGTCGACGCCGTCCAGGGCGGTGACCTCGCGGTCGCGCGACTGGTAGACCTTCGTGAGGCCCGTAGTGGTGATCACAGGGTTTCCGTCACTGTCGAGTGCGCGGCGCGGTGTCCGCCGGGCACGGGGCATTCGTCTGATGAGACTGTCCGGGCGTTTCGATCGGATGTCCCGAGCGGGGATCTCGGCACGGCTGCGGGCGGCGAAGGGCCGGGCAGCGGCGCTCGGGCAGGCTCGTTCCGCTGGGTGCGGACGGCTCGGGCTCGGTCTCGCTTCGGGGCGCGAGGATCGGGCGGGGGCCCTCAGAGGGTGCGCATTCGACACATACAACGAGCACCGGGCGTCGTGATCGCCTCGGTCGCAAGGATGCGGTCGCTCGTCGTGGTCATGCGGCAAGTAAATCAGACGTGACGTTCCGCCCTGCCCGGCTGTCCGAATAGCGGACAGCTGTGGATGGTGGCGTGAGACCGTTCGGCCGGCCGTCGCGATTCTCGTTTCCTTGGCTGTGACCTGCACCGATACCGCGGAGAGGTAGCGGCGACGCATGGTGTCGTCGGCGCGGCGCGGTCGCGTGTTGTGGTCAAGGCCACGGTCCCGCCCGGGTGCGGACAGCGCCCGGGGTGCGGACAGCGCCCCGGGTGCGGGGGCGCACGCAGGGGGCCGTTTGGTCCGTAATACCCTCGCCTCATGCTTGACGCCCTGACGGTCGCGGTCGCCGTGACCGCGCTCGCCCTCACCGCCTGGTGCGGATTGGCCGCTTACCGGGACCAGCCGACCAAGGACTGGCACTTCATCGGGATGGCCGTGGTCTCGCTGCTGGCGCTGGCCCAGCTGGTGGTGGGCATCGTGCAGCTGTCCCGGGGCGAACGGCCCGAGCAGGGCATGACGATCTTCATCGCGTATCTGATCGGGTCCTTCCTGGCCGTGCCCGCGGCCGGATTCCTGTCGCTCACCGAGCGGACCCGGTGGGGTTCGGTGACGGTGGCGGCGGGCGCGGTCGTGCTGGCCGTCCTCGAAGTACGGCTCTACGACATCTGGGGAAACTGACCGTGACCGACACCGATCGCACCCCCGCCGCCACCGATGAGAAGCGCCCCTTCGACCTCGGTACCGGACCCGGCCGGGTACTGGTCTGGTTCTACGGGGTGTTCACCGTCGCGGCGGCCTCCCGTTCGATCGTCCAGATGATCCTGGACTTCGGCAGGGCGCCGCTCGCCTATGTGCTGTCGGCCGTCGCCGCCGTCGTGTACGGGTTCATCACGTACTCGCTGGTGCGTGGCGGCGAGAGGGCGCGCAGGTCGGCGCTGGTGTGCTGCGCCGCCGAGCTCCTGGGTGTGCTGGTCGTCGGGACCTGGACGATGGTGGAGCCCTCGGCGTTCGCCGACGCCACGGTCTGGTCCGACTTCGGCATGGGCTATCTGTTCATCCCGATGATCCTGCCGATCACCGGGATGATGTGGCTGCGCCGCGCGAAGAACGCGTAGGACGGGCGCGGGACGGACGGCGTACGCGTAACCGGCGCTACGCGCTCGCGACGTAGACGGGCGCGGTCGCGTCCTTCTCCAGCAGGATCATCCGGACGCCGTCCTGGCTCATCTCGTTGCCCACGGGGGCGTAGCCGGCCCGTCGGTAGAGGCGCAGGTTGCCCTCGCTGCGATGCCCGGTGTGCAGCCGGAAGCGGGTGGCCGACCGCTCGTCGGCGAGTCCCGACTCCGCGGCCCGCAGCAGCCGGGCACCGAGGCCGTGCCCCTGGAGCCGCGGGTGGACGCAGAGCCTGCCGATCTGCCCGGCGCCGTCCTGATCGATGGATCCGCGGACCGCACCGACGACTTCGTCACCCAGCCGCGCGACGAACACCAGATGCGTGGCGATCTCGGCGCGCACCGAATCGAGCGTCTGGACCAGCGGGTCGATCCGGTAGTTCCCGTACAGCTCCGCCTCGGTCTGGAAACAGAGGTACTGAAGTTTCAAGATCTCTTCGGCATCCTGTGCCGTCGCCGCCGAGATGATCACACTCATGCCCATGTGCGCATGCCTCCGCCCACCTGATCCACCGGTTGTCTAACGCTCCATTCCCCGCGGTTCAGGAGCGGCAACCTCCGCCGCGAGCATTCTGCGCAGACATCCAAGGCATCGGGAACGGACCGGGCCCAAACTCCCCTGTGACATACCCAACTTCCCTGCGATTTCCCGGTAGGTGGGGTCACCTGGCGCCAGCATCGCCGCCAGCAGCCGGGGGCAGCGGCCGGGCAGCCGGTCCACCGCGGCGTGCAGCGCCCGGCGTTCGTCGGCACCGACGGCGATCCGTTCGGGGCAGCCGGCCGGGTCCGCGGAGGTCTCGTCGCGGTAGGGGCGTTCGTGCAGGGCGGTGCGGCGGGCCCTGCGGGCCTCCGCCCGTACGGCGTTGCGCACCCAGCGCGCCGGATCCGGCGGCGGCCCGTCCAGCGCGAGCCGCTCCAGCAGCCTCAGCCAGACGGCCTGTTCGAGGTCGGCGGGTTCGATCGCCGCGCCCGTCGCCGAGGCTGCCGCCTCGGCCGTGGCCTCGGCGCTCACCAGCGGATGGAGGGTGCGGACGACGGCCGCGGAGGCGGCTTCGGTCCCTGCGGGGACATGATCGAGAAGCGTCATGCCCCGGCCAACGCACCGTACCGGCGGCCGGTTGCCGTACCCGGCGAGCACCACCCGACCGGGGCACGCCCCGGCCGGGTGCTGACGCCGGTCTCACTTCGCGGCGAAGTCCGCCGCGGCGAGGAGAGCGGTGTCCGGGTTGTCGGAGAAGATCCCGTCGATACCCGTCGCGAAGTACGCCTGGAACGCGCCGAAGGCGTCACCGTACGCGGTGGGGTCCGTGCCGCGCCGGAAGTCGGCGGGCAGGAAGGTGTTCTCGTTGCGCAGGGTGTACGGGTGCAGGACCAGGCCCTGGGCGTGCGCATCCGTCACGAGGGTGGTGGGTGCGGTGAGGTGCCCCGAGGCGTCCTTGGGGATGATCAGGTCCAGGGTGGGTCCGATGCCCTGGGCGAAGGAGGCCATCCACTTCAGGCCCTCGGGCTTCACCAGGTCGGCCACGGTGCGCGGATCGCCGGACGTGACGAAATCCCAGGGGCGCTCGCCCGCGCCGGAGAGCAGGACGACGCGCGGGGTGGCGACGAGTCCGGCCAGGCGCTGGATGCTGCCGGGCTCGAAGGACTGGAGGATGAGCGGCGACTGCACGCGGTGGCGGTTGTAGCGGCGCAGCAGCTTGGCGAGGGGCTCTTCGAGGCCGAGGCCCAGGCCCCGGAAGTAGGTGGGGTGCTTGGTCTCGACGTACAGCCAGACCGGCTTGCCGCGCCTGCGGCCCTCACGGTCGGCCCAGCGCAGCACCTCTTCGAAGGTGGGGATCTCCCAGCGGCCGTCGTAGAGCGTGTTCTTCTGACGGGTGCCGGGGATGCGTTCCGTGGCCCGCAGTGTCTTCAGTTCTGCGAGGGTGAAGTCCTCGGTGAACCAGCCGGTGAGCGAGACCCCGTCGACCTTCTTCGTGGTCTTGCGGCTCGCGAACTCGGGGTGGGCGCCGACGTCGGTGGTCGCGGTGATGTCGTTCTCGTGACGGCAGACGAGGTGGCCGTCCTTGGTCGGCACCAGGTCCTGCTCGATGATGTGCGCCCCCATGTCGAGGGCCAGCTGGTAGGAGCCGAGGGTGTGCTCGGGCCGGTAGCCGCTGGTGCCGCGGTGCCCGATGACGGTGGGCACCGGCAGATCGAGGCGGAAGCCGTGGCCGCCCGGCCGTCCGGCGGTGTTCCCGGCCGCGTTCCCGGCGGCGTCGGCCGGGCCGCCGGCCAGTCCGAGGGCGGCCGTGCCCAGTACGGCGGCCCCCGCACCGAGCAGGGTTCTGCGGCCGGGACCTGCCTGCGCGCGCTCTGTCATGAATGCTCCTCGCGTGTGATGTCTCGCACCTGTCGGACGCCGCCCGAGCGTAGGCAGTCGTACCGTCGGGGGAGCAGCTCCTGGACGAACATGGCGGAAACACGCGTCAACACTGCGTATCCACTCGGTGAACCCGATGTGCGGTGAGCGAGTACCCGCGAGTATCGTCCTCACCTGCATGGACCGTCACGATCCCGCGCCCCGGCCGGCCCGGCCACTACACCGGAGGAACCGTTGTCCCGACACGCACTCATCAAGGCAGTGCTCGGACCGATCTTGCGCCTGATGTTCCGCCCCCAGGTGGAGGGCGTGGAGAACATCCCCGGGGACGGTCCGGTGATCCTCGCGGGCAATCATCTGACGTTCATCGACTCGATGATCATGCCGATCTGCTGCGACCGGCCGGTGTACTACATCGGCAAGGACGAGTACGTGACGGGCAAGGGGCTCAAGGGCCGGGCGATGGCCTGGTTCTTCACGGGCTGCGGCATGATCCCGGTGGACCGAGACGGCGGGCGCGGCGGTGTCGCGGCGCTGATGACGGGCCGTCGGGTGCTGGAGGAGGGCAAGGCCTTCGCCATCTACCCGGAGGGCACCCGCTCCCCCGACGGCCGTCTCTACCGGGGCCGTACGGGCATCGCCCGGCTGACGCTGATGACCGGCGCGCCGGTGGTGCCGTTCGCGATGATCGGCACGGACAAACTGCAGCCCGGTGGTACCGGTCTGCCCCGCCCCGGCAAGGTGACGGTCCGCTTCGGTGAGCCGATGGAGTTCTCCCGCTACGAGGGCATGGACCGCGACCGCTATGTGCTGCGGGCGGTCACCGACTCCGTGATGGCCGAAGTGATGCGGCTGTCGGGTCAGGAGTACGTCGACATGTACGCCACGAAGGCGAAGGCCGCGTGAGCTGACGCACGGCGCAGGTTACGCGGATGGGCCCGTACCCCGGTTGGCGGTACGGGCCCTTTCTCATGTCGTCCCGGCCCGTACGGGCCGGGACGCGGGCGGCTACTGGTGGACGATGCCCTCCTCCAGCTTCTGACCGCGCAACAGGAACCAGGCGGTGACGGCCGTCGCCAGCAGGACCGCCGCGCCGGCTCCCGCGGCGAGCCGCAGCCCGTCGACGAACGACTCCTGTGCGGCGGAGACCAGCGCGCTCGCCTGGTGCGCCGGAAGGCCGTGGGCCGCTTCGACGGCGCCGCCCAGCGATTCGTGGGCCGCCGCGGCGTTGGCGGACGGGACGCCCTTCGGGGTGGCGAAGTCCTGGTAGACGCCGGTGACGATGGAACCGAGCAGCGCGATACCGAGGGCCGCGCCGAGTTCGTACGCCGTCTCGGAGACCGCGGCCGCGGAGCCCGCCTGCTCCTTCGGGACGCTGGAGAGGATCACATCGGAGGTGACGGTGAAGGCGAGGCCCGCACCGACGCCGACGACCAGCAGCACCGCGCCGATCAGCGGGTAGGCGGTCTCCTTGTGGATCAGGGTGACCACGGCGAGCGCCAGGCCGATCGCCCCGAGACCGCCGGACACCACCGACCGTACGGAGTAGCGGCGGGCCGCCACACCGGCGAGCAGTCCCGCGGTCACCGCGCCGATGGCCGCGGGCAGCTCGGCAAGCCCTGCCTCCAACGGCCCGCGCCCCTGGACCAGCTGCAGGAACTGGGAGAGGAAGAAGACCAGTCCGGACAGGCCGAGGATGGTCAGCAGATCGGCGAGGACCGCACCCGAGAAGCCCCGGTGGTGGAAGAGCCGCATGTCCAGCAGGGGCGCGGGGAGCGTGAGTTGTCTGCGGACGAACCAGCGGAGCGCGGCCAGGCCGCCGAGGCCCGCGACGGCGACCGCCCAGCTCATCCCGTGCGCGGCCAGCTCCTTGACGGCGTATACGACGCCGATCATGCCGACGAGGGAGAGCGCCACGCTGCCCAGGTCCCAGGGGCCCGGCACCGGATTCTTCGACTCGGGGATCATCTTGACGCCGACGACCACCAGGACGGCCATGACGGGCAGGTTGATCAGGAAGACCGAACCCCACCAGAAGTGTTCCAGGAGGAATCCGCCGACGACGGGGCCGACGGCCGCGCCCGCCGAGGCCATGGCGCCCCAGATGCCGATGGCGAGGCTGCGCTCGCGCGGATCGTGGAAGAGATTGCGGATCAGGGCGAGCGTGGACGGCATCAGGGTGGCGCCCGCGACACCGAGCAGCGCCCGCGCCAGGATCATCATCTCGGGGGTGCTCGCGTACGCGTTGAGCACGGAGACCGCGCCGAAGGCGACGGCGCCGCTCAGCAGCAGCTTCTTGCGGCCGATGCGGTCGCCGAGGCTGCCCATGGAGACCAGGAGCCCGGCGATGACGAAGGAGTAGACGTCACCGATCCAGAGCAGCTGGGTACCGGACGGCTTGAGGTCCTCGGTGAGGAAGGGGGTGGCGAGGCCGAGGACCGTGGCGTCCACGGCCACGAGCAACACGGCGAGAACGAGGACGGCCAGGGCGATCCACCGCCCCGGTCGGCGCAGCTCTTCGGCGGCTTCCGCGTGCTGTTCGAGACTGCTCATTGCTCCACGCTCCGGCGTGCGCCGCCGAGCAGCAACTCGACGATCATGTGCTGGAAGTCCTGTCCGGCGACCCGGCCCGTCTGGACGGTCCAGGCGCCGGAGGAGATGAGCGCATAGAGGGCCTCGGTCAGCCAGGCGGGGGTGAGGTCGATGCGGAACTCGCCGCGTTCCTGGCCGCGCAGGAAGAAGGCGGAGACCCGGGCGTCGAGCCGGCTCCAGCCCTCGTTCACCTCGTCGCCCTCGAAGAGCTGGTTCTCGGTGACGAGGAAGGAGAGGAGCCCGGCGCTCGGCTCGACGGCGGCGACCAGTCGGCGCAGCGCCTCCTCGGAGGTCCCCTCGTCGAGCGCGGCGGCGTCCAGAGCCGCTCCGAACTCTTGGATGCCCAGGTTCTCCAATGCCCTGACCAGGGCGTCCCGTCCGGCGAAGTGCCGGTGCAGGGTGGCGCGTCCGATGCCTGCGGCTCTGGCGACCTCGTCCATGGTGGCGGTCGATTTACGGGTCAGCAGGGCGGCGGCGCTGCGCAGCACCTGCTCACGGTCGAGAGTCATGAGACGACTCTAGCTCATATGAGACATTGATGTCTCACTTTGAAGCCGTGGCCCTCCCCCGACGGGAGAGAGGACCATGTCGGCATGAAGCCGCTGCTACTGGCGGTGGGCAGTATTGGTTCCTGCCGAGTGCGCCAAGTGGGCAACCACGTTGAGTGACTGCTTCCATGGCGGCATCAGCAGGTCGGCTGTGCCGACGCACAGGCCAGTAAGATCGGCGGCTGCTCGATGATGGTGGGGGCAAGGTATGGGCGTTGTTGGGGCTGGCTGTTCTTTGACCAGCGATGGTGACGACAGCGACTTCTGGGGGCATGTCCAAGAGGCCGCCGGGCTCTTTGTGCCGCTGGGGGACGGGTCACGGAAAGTTGAGTTGCTCGGGTGTGCGCCTCAAGGCGGCCTGCGGGTGTGCATTGACCGCATGGGCAGCAAGCGAGCGCTGGCCGGCAACGCCAATCTCGCGCTCTTGGACTCATCGGGCGCCAGGATGGGGCAGTACTTCGTCAACGACGTGACGCCGGAGGCCGTGCGGCCCTCGACGAGAGGGGCGGGCCTGGTCGACCTGACCGTGCGTCTGTGGTGCGACAACGCGCTTCCACAGTCCGAATGGCCGTGGGAGCTCATCCGCGCCGGACAGATGAACCGGACCGGGTTGTGGCATTCCCTCGGCCCGGCTGGCCGCCGCGGATGGCTGTCCGTGGCTCTGACACGTCACAGCTTCCGATCCTTGCCGGATCGACCCTCCGGCGCCACGTATCACTTGGACGGTGAGCACATCGTGGACGAGGACGGCTTCTACTGCGCTCTTGGCGAGGCCGTGAACGGGCCAGGCGGCTATTTCGGGTGGAACCTCGACGCTCTGGACGACTGCCTGCGCGGCCGCTGGGGTGCCAAGTCACCATTCACGCTGGAGTGGCACTCCTCCAGCGTCGCTTAAGCGGCGCCGTGGGCTAATCACTCGCTGCGAGTCGGTTGAGAACTTCCACCGGGGTGAAGCTCCAGCCGACGAGGCGCGGTCCGCTCCAGTTGATGCCGATCATGTATCCCTCTCGGGCGGCATCAGGCAGGTCGCGATCGCGCCAGGCATCCAGGGACATGGATTCAACACGTAGCCCATGCCCCCAGGTCTTCGCCGCCCTCTGGGCGCGGGCCGTGGTCGACCAGTAGGGAAGACTTCGCGTGCCGTCCGCGGAGAGGGGAGCCGGGCTTCCCTCGTCATCCCGGACAAACCAGACCACTCCGCTCTGGCGGGCCTCTCGGAAGAATGCTGCCGCTTGCGAACCACTCTGACTCATGCCACGTGAGCCTAGCGTTCCCCCGTCACTCATTTCGTTAGCGGTTCTAAGTCGTCCCTTGCTCAGCACGACGGTCCGAGCGGGGAGGGTATGTCGCTGTTCGAAGTCGTCCTGGAGATCTTCCGCGACCACGGCGTTGACGTCATCTTTCGCTGAGCAAGGCGCCAGGCCAGCTATTCGGGGCTGGCCGGTGCGGGGTGTTTCTTCAGGCGGCTGGCCACGTAGCTGGCTCGGTCGCCGCCGTTGATGTGATGCTACTGGTATGCGGTCTGGTCGGCGAGGCCAAGCAGGTCAGCGACGAGTTTCCAGTGGATGTTGTCGACCATAGCGAGGATCGCGCCATTGCGTGCGAGTCGGGCTGCGGGAACGCCGTGTGCGGCCAGGCGTCGGGCGAGTGTGCTCGCCGAGATCGGCTGGCCCGGTCGGCGGCCCGGGAACAAGTAGGGGTTGGGCAGGTGAGTGGCGGCGATCGGGCGGCGTTCGTCAATGACCCTTCGGACCAGGGCGGACAGCCGCGGACGGAGCCAGAGGGGATCGCGGCCGACCTTAAGCCCGCAGACCGCGGGATCCGAGGGATGATCGAGTACGTCGTCTGCCTTGAGAGCGACCAAGCGGGTGCAGTGTTGGCCGTACTGAAGAACAAGGCATCCTGACACCCTGACCGGCAGCGTGATGCTCTCGTCAGTCTCGAGCCGATGCGCGAGCACCACGCGGTCCCGGTCACTCATGATCGACCGGTCCTCGCAGTTGGCCAGAGCGGATACGGCCAGGTGTTTGGGAGCGAGCTGGTGGGCTGCGGCCCACGTCAGAAAGCGCCGGACTTCGCCTTGCCGGACGCGGTGTGCGGCCACCCAACGGTCCACCAGTGGCTGCAGGCAGGTGCCGAGCGAGCTTCGGTGGCCGCGGAGGTGGAGGCAGAGCTGACGCGCTACTCGTAGGTGGTTCTTCAGGTACGTCCGGGTGCCGATCGTCAGGCTGCCGCGCTGATGGATCTGCCGGTGAGCCATGGGCAGCAGCTGCCAGCGGGCATAGCGGACGAGCGCAAGGCGGTCGTCGCTGTCAGATACGTCCGTGAGTCGGGGATGTCCAGTTGGAACTGGGCGAGTTGCTCGTCGCGCGCTGGCAGGACCTCGGTGAGTACGAGCAAATTGCGCAGGTGCGCCACCGAATTAGTTTGTGGGAGCGAGTCGAGGGCCTCGTGGCTGCAGTCGAGCTCCCCGGTGACCATCTTGCGGATGAGTTTCCCTCCTGCTTTCTGCCGCAGGTAGTCGAGCACCGTGTGCGGGTTGTCGTAGCGGGCCAGCTCTTCCGCGAGGGGAATCAGCCGGGTGTCCGGGCGGTTGCCGGGAGCGGTGAAAGTCTCCTCAATTTCGATCTGGACCATGCATGCTGGGCAGCGGCCGCGGTGTTCAAGTCTGCCGAGAGAACTGCAGGAAACGCACCGGTACCGGAGACGGACACCTGCGCATTCAGGACAGAGTGGGTCGCCACTGTCAGTGCGCTGGAAGACGACGGAATCCTGGTGGCACGTGGCGCAGGCGGCATGTGCGCTGAAGACAGCGTTGGCGCAGGAGATGCATATGGACCCCTCCGGCCAGTGGCGATCGGCGCGGGACACGATCCCGCATCGACTGCAGGGGACGCGCATGGCCAAATAGCACAAGTGGCAGCGAGGAAGGCCGTCGATAGTGCGAACCGGTGCCGATGGACGACGCTTGCAAGTCGTGCAGAGCGGCGTGTGGACGATCACGTAATTCCCCGGCCGTGTGGTCACGTAATTCCCCACCCTGTCGGTGGCGAGGTGTCAGGTGTAAGAGGCCGTCGTCGACTGGTCGGTGGCCTCTGGCAGACTCCGCGGCATGGGTATGTTCAAGCGGGCCAATGAGCCGGAGAGTGCTGGTCAGGCTGGAGAGCGAGCCGACCTGAGCCCCCTGCTTCTGCAGGGCGAAGACATGATCGAACAGTTGGGTCGTGCCCACATGTCTTGGGGGCTGGGTTCAGCGGACCGCTGGGATCTGGACCAGACGACCGGCATCATCACCTGGACCTTCCCCGACAAGACGGCGACAGCGCCCGCTCAGATCCTCGGCAGTTTCAGCCCCGGCTCGGGCTCATGGCTGTGGGCCTGGGCCAACAAGAGCATCCTGCCCGATATGAGCCGGGACGCCCGCAGGTTCCGTGACTGGGCAGAAGCCAACGGGCATCCCGCCCTTGCCCAGCCGGAGATCAACGCCGATGAGCAAGGTGCGTCGACGCTCGTGGCATTGGCTGTCCGGGTCACCGGAGCGGCGGGCTACTACAAGGGTCCGGGAGGCAACTCGGCCGTGATTATCACCTTCGGGCCGGTCACCCTCACCGCTGCGGACGGCAAGGTCTCCACGTTCAACATCAATATCAACTAGCGTCGGCGAACCGAGGCCGAGGCGCCTGAGCCCCACGGCCCAGGCGCCGATCCGATGATTCCCATGGTCAGCTGCCCTATGAGGCTGCTGTTCCGTTCTTGTCGGCCGGGTTCCTGGGGCGTTTGTTGGGTCGGTAGCTGGGACCGTTCATGATGACCTGGTGGCTGGTGTTGATCAGCCGGTCGAGGAGCGATTCGGCGACGACGGGGTTGGGGAACAGGGGATACCAGTCGCTGGGAGCCCGGTTGCTGGTGATGATCAGAGATCGTCCCTGCCGCTCGCTGACCAGCTCGTAGAGGTCGTCGGCCTGGGCGGCGGTCATCTGGCGCATGGCGAAGTCGTCGAGGATCAGGACGTCGGGGCGGATCAGCTCGCGCATGCGCTTGTCCCAGGTCCGGTCCGCGTGGCCGCCGGCGAGCTCGGCCACGATTCGGCTGGTCTTGGCGAAGCGGACGTTCGCGCCCTGGCGGACGGCGAGGTGCCCCAGGGCCTGGGCGATATGGGTCTTGCCGACCCCGACCGGCCCGAACAGAATTACGGACTCACCGGCGTGGAGCCAGCGTAGAGCGGCCAGGTCCCGGATCTGGGCGGCGGGGAGCTTGGAGGAGGCGGTGAAGTCGAACTCTTCCAAGGTCACCTGCTGCTCGAACTTAGCCCGGTGTAGGCGGCGTTGGAAGGCGACGGTCTCGCGGCGGGTGATCTCGTCCTGGCAGAGGACCTGGAGAAAGTCGAGGTGTCCGAGCTCTCCGCCGTGGGCCTGGGCCAGGCGGGCGTCAAGGGTCTCCATCATCCCGGACAGCCGGAGAACTTTCAGTGACTCGCGCAGGGCGGTGTCCATCACGCTCATCGCACGGCCTCCTCAGCGTCGTCGTGGCCCTGGTCCTCGTGGAGTCCGCCCAGTGTCTGGGCGGGGATGTCGGTGGGGAACAGGCCCCCGGGGCCGTGGAGGAAGGCCGCGGCGCCGGCGTCGCCGGTCTCCGGCTCGGGGTCGGTCTCGGTGCCGGCGATCAGGATGCCCTTGATGGTGCGGTAGGAGGGGTCACCGACCGTGAGGGCCTTCGCGCAGGCGGCCTCCAGGCGGACGTCGCTGTACTTCTTGCGCAGTCCGAGGATCCCCTGGGCGGCGCGGAGTCGGTAGAGGGCGTTCACCTCCAGCAGTTGGTCGACCACCTCCCGGCAGCGGTCCCCGACCTCGGATGCCTGGGTCCGGCACCAGAGCGGGGTCTTCATCTGGAAGGCGATCTTCTCCGGCGGGTAGTCGCCCTTGTCGGTGCGTTTTCCCTGTTCCAGGGCGGCGTGCGTCTTGACCAACCGACCCTCGTGGAAGACCTGAACCATGGTCGCTGTGGAGCGGGCATCGACACGGCGGCCGATCAGCTTCCAGGGCACCGAGTAGAGGGTGCGGCCGACCTTGACGTGGATGTCCGGGCCGACGGTGGCGGTGGACCAGCGGGCCAGTACGAAGGGCTTGTCCGGCAGCGGCAGCAGGGCCGGGGCCTCGACCGCGTCGAACACCGCCAGCGGGGCGGCCCCGCCCAGCGGCTTGCACTGCCGACCGCCGGCGGTCTCCCTGGCCCAGATGAGGGCTTCGGCCTGCATGTGTTCGAGCGAGGTGAACTGGCGCCCGCTCCAGAACGAGTCGCGGACGTAGGGCATCGGGCGCTCGACCCGCGGCTTGTCCTTGGGATGGACCGCTCTGGCTGGGTCGACCAGGGCGCCGTAGTAGAGGGCGAGTTCGGCATACGCCTTGTTGATCTTCGGGTCGTAGAGGTCGGGCTTGTCCACCCCGGTCTTGAGGTTGTCCGGCACCAGTCGACGCGGGACGCCTCCGAAGAAGCTGAACGCCTCGGCGTGGGACTCGGTCCAGGCATGCTGGTCCATGTGGATCACCGGGCGCACGAACATGTGCCGCGAGCAGGGCAACACCATCACGAAGGCCCAGATCCGGTGGCGCTTGCCGGTGCCCGGGTTGATCCACTGCCCCATGAAGCCGTAGTCGATCTGGGCTTCCGAGCCGGGCTCGACGTCGTCGCGGAGCACCGTGACCTTCGACCTGGCCGCCTCATCGGGCAGGTTCTCGTGAACCCACCGGCGGAAAGAGGAGATCGACGCCTTCAACTTCCGCTCGTCACGAAGCCGTTGATGGATCGTGGTAACGGTGGTGGTCTCCAGCAGAGCCTTGATGTAGTCGCGGTGCTGCTCGATCTCGGGCCAGGTGATCTGGTTCAGTCCCCGTTCGGCCTGACCCGGGAACCAGGTCTTGATCAGCTTGGCCCAATCCGCCTCACCCATCGGCGGCCCGCCTGGGACGATCCCGGCCGCCTCGGCCGGCGCCAGGTACTTCCTGATCGTCTTGCGATCCACCCCCAGCGAGGCGCCGACCTGCGACTTCGAGCGGCCCGCATACCAGTGGACGTAGATCTCGATGATGTCGACCACGGTGAACGTTCTCCTTGCCATCCGGTTCGTCCATCGACCTCTCGGTCTCCAGGCCGAAGGACAACGACGACTCCAAGACGCCCAGGACCCTCGACCCGGCTCGGGCATGCCCATGGGGAAACTGGAGGAATCGGCAGAGATGACCAGTAGGCGATCAAACCACTCGAACAGGGATAACAACTGCCCGGTCCGGTGCCCCCAGGCCCTCGCCCGCGGTCACCGTCCCCATGGGGAATCGTGATCGCGGGGGTGGGGAATTACGTGACGCTGAACCCGCACGAAGTGGGGAATTGCGTGATCGCTGACACGGCGAAGGCCGAAGCCGGTTCCAGCACGCTCGACAGTACTGCCCTTGGGGCGTACGGGCGTTGATACGACGGGTTTCGCCGCAGCCATCGCAAGGGTGGCGGTCGGTGCGTTCACGGCAGGTACTGCACTGTGGCCCGTCACTGGTCCGGCCGGCGACGCGGCGGACCTGCCCGCAGTCCCGGCAAGTCTCCCTGCGTCCCTTCATGCGGGCCCAGCAGGAACCACAAAGTTGATCAGCCTGAGAGGCGAGGTGCCGCATCCGGCTGCAGCCGGAGCACTGTTCGAGTGGTTGGCGCTGTTTCCAACATCGGTCACAGACCGGGCCGGCCTCTGTGATCTTTCGCGAGCGTTTAACTTCTCCGCAGTCGACGCAGGTCCGCCGTCGACTGTCCCGCCAACACCGTTCGCATAAGGGGTGTCCGGCCTTGCGCGATACAATTCGGCTTTGCTGTCCGCAGGATGCACACGTTGTCAATTCGGCAGGCACGGCTCAGCTTTCGGCATCGAAAAAGTCCGGGGACAGCATCGGAGTGTCTGGAAGAACCGGCCGCAGCCGAGTTACCGGCCCGGGCTCCGGCGCCGCGGGTTCTTCCGGGGTGATCGGGACCACGAGTTCCTCGAATGTGCACTCCAGGATCTGACACAAAGCCACAAGGAGACCGATAGCCACCTTGGGCGGATTTTCCGCTTTCACCAAGCGGAAGATGTAGCTGCGGTCGAATTCGAAGCCGCGCTCACGAAGGGCTGGAACCAGCTTGGTAGTGGTGTACCAGTTCTTGCGGACGGCCATCAGCTCACGTAGGCGCCACTCGTACTGAGGCTGCAGTTCTTCCACGGCCTTGCGGCGTGCAGCATCGTTGGGGTCAGCCATCATGCCCTCCTGCGATTGCTGCGTGGCTCTCCGGGAACCTCTTCGAACTCATCCTCCATCTGGGCCTCCGCATCGGCGCGGGCGAATGCCTGGTGCAGCATCTTCTCCTCTTGAGCATCGAGGAATTCCCGCACCTTGAGGTTCTTGTAGTCGCTGCTGAGCGCCGTGTAGATGGCCGTCGTGGCTGCGTGAGAATGCCCAACCTGCTCGGTGACGAACTGCGTGTCATAGCCGCTCTCGATGAGCCGGGTGACGTAGGTGTGCCGCAGACAGTGCGGGTCGAGTTCTGCAGACAGGCTGGCCCGATCACGCCAGGTCGCGAAGCGCGCATTCACCGAACGTTCGGAGATCGACTCGTGGCGCTCGGTCGGGAACATGACGCCGTCGTCCGGCCGGTCAAGGTAGAACTGCGGACGCACGTGGTCGAGGTAGAAGCGAACGGTGGCGACCGCCCATGGCCACACGGACACCACGGTCCGTCGCCGGGGCGGCTGCCCCGCACTCGCCTTGCCCCACCGCACCGATAGCCCGGCCAGGTCTCCGAACTCTGGCAGCTTCGCCTGCCTCCGCCAGTCATGCGTCTCCAGCCGGGCGGTCTCTCGACGCCGCAGCCCCCATGCGTAGGCAGTGGTGAACATCGCCACATCCCGTGCCGCCGCCAGCGCGCCTTTATGTCCCGCAGCCTGCATCCGCTTGATCTCCGGATCCATTTGGGAAAAGAACCGCTTGATCTCCTGCCGTGTCAGCGGACGATTCCGGTTGGGCCGCCCCACGTAGTCCTGCGAGTGCCGGACCGCGTTGAGATCACGCACCACCTGTGCTGGGAAGGTCCCGAAGAGGTTCAGGCACACTTCCTGCCACTGGTAGGCAGGGTTGGTGAGGTACTCCAAGTACAGCCGCAGGACTCGCGCTTTCGACCCCAGAGTGCCGCTCGTATTGCCCGGCGCACACAGCGACATCCAGCGGTCGAACAACGCAGCATTCCAGGCCGGCTCCCACGGGTAGGCGTCCGCAACCGCCTGAACCTGCCGGATCACGCTCTCCCGGCCGTTGACCGTCGTGTCCTGCAGGTTCCTGGCCTTCTGGTGCTCGCGAAAGCCTAAGAGAGTGCTCTCGAACACAGCCTCCGCAGGCCGCAACATGGGCACTCCGGGAACGACATACAGCGTCGCAACACCGGGTGCCGGGGCAGGACCATGCTGGACTGCACTGCGACTGACTCGACCCACCGATCACGCTCCGTGCTCATTCATTGCGTCACCAGACTGCCCTCGTGTTGTCCGGACGACACCGTTGATGCATCACAGTCATCAGAACGAGGAAACAGGCAGCAGGACACGCAACTTGGCTCGCTGAAGCGTGGTAGAACTCGTCCCCAGATGCCACGCAGAACCTGCACTTCTCGCGCTTGCGAGCGGCATCATTGGTGCAGTGGAGTCAACACTGCCTCTTCTGCTGATCGACATCGACGGCCCGCTCAATCCGTACGCGGCACTGACGCGCCGCCGGGTTCCGGACGGCTATGCGCTGCATCTGATGCGGCCGACCGGGTGGGACTACGGGATGCCGCTGCCCGTCCTCCTCAACCCGGAACACGGGAAGGCGCTGCGCGGCCTGGCCGGCCGTTACGAGCTGGTCTGGGCGACGACCTGGAAGGACGAGGCCAACGCATGGATCGGGCCGCGTCTCGGGCTGCCCCGGCTGCCGTACATCGACTGGCCGTCGATGCACGGCAGCGCGCCGGACGGCACGTACTGGAAAACGCAGTACGTGGTGGAGTACGCGGCGGGCCGGCCCTTCGCCTGGGTCGACGACGAGATCTCCGAGCAGGACCGGGCGTGGGCTACCGAGCAGGGGGCGGCCGAGGCTCTCCTGCTGTGGATCGATCCGTGGATCGGGCTGCTGCCGGCCGATTTCGAGGTGCTCGCCGCGTGGGCGGACGGCCGCCGGGGCGGCGGGGACTGAGTCCGTCACTCCGGTCGAGTCGCCGCCCGTCCCGAGTCAGCCGATGAGGACGGTCAGATCGAGGCCGGGCAGGCGGGCCGGATCGTCGACCACGAACATCTCGGTGACCTTCCCCCGCGCAACGGTGAAGATCATGACCGAGAACCGGTGGTCGTCGAGCGCCGAGATGACGGCCGGTTCCCCGTCGACCAGCGCGGGCAGCGACGACCGGGCGAACGGTGCGAACATCATCGCCTGGCGGGCCACGGTCGCGGCGCCCCGCACCAGGGACGGCGCACCGACGCCACCGGCTCCGGCTTCGGACCGCACCACGACGTCCGGATCGAGCACGGCGACGAGGGCCTCGAAGTCACCGCCGCGGGCGGCCGCCAGGAAGGCGTCGACGACTTCGCGCTTGCGGCCGAGACCGGGGTCCGGGTCCGGCTGCGCGCCCCTTCACCGGCGCCGGGCGCGCCGCTCAGCTCCACGGCAGCGCGGCGCGGCGGTGCCAGTAAGCCTCCGGCTCCTCCACGAGCGCGTCGAGCCGGGCGCGCCGCGGCTCGCCGAGGTCGACGACGGCAGCGCGCAGGTTTCCGGCGAGTTGGTCGAGGGCCGCCGCGCCGGAGAGCACCACTGAGGCCCACGGCTGGTGCAGTACGAATGCCAGCGCGATCGCGTCGCTGCCCACGCCGGCGTCGGCGGCGATCTCCTGGACCACGGCGGGGGCCTCCGTCCCGGCGAGCCGGCCGTTGGCCATGGCTTCCTTGACGATCACGGTGAGCCCGGCGTCATGGGCCTCGGCGAGCGCCGCTCCGGCCGAGGTCTCCAGGGCGTTGTAGGTGGCCTGGACGGTGCGGAAGAGCGGTTCGCCGTCGACGGTGACGGCGAGGGCGGCCCGGATGGCGTCGGCCTGGTCGGGTCCGCTGGTGGACAGTCCGACGCCGATACCCGCCGCGGCGAGTTCGGCGAGCCGCGCGTGCAGTTCCTTGTCGGTGAGGGCCGGGCTGTCGGGGGTGACCGAGTGGATCTGGTAGAGGTCGAGCCGGTCCCCGAGCAGCGCGTCGGTCTCGGCGCGCTGGCGCAGATACGTGGCCAGGCTGTGGTCCTTGACCTCGTGCGCCTCGGCTTCCACGCTCCAGTCGGCGGTGTAGGTGTAGCCCCACTTGCTGCCGATGACGACATCGTCCGCTTCCGGGTGCGCCGTCAGCCAGCCGGCCAGGAACTCCTCCGAACGACCGTAGGAGCGGGCCGCGTCGAAGTAGCGGACGCCCTGCGCGTAGGCGGCGTCCAGCAGTTCGTGGGTGCGCTCGCGCAGCGCCTCGACGCTGCGGTCGGCGGGCAGATCGCGGTCACGGTGCAGGTTGATGTAGCCCGGCCTGCCGACCGCTGCCAGGCCGAGCCCGATGTGGGCGTTCGGAGTCGTCGCTGTGGCCGATGGGGCCTCCCCCGGCCGAGCGAGGCCGAGAGCTCGGGGAAGGTCGAAAGGCATCGTGGGCTCCTCGTCGATGGGGTGCGCTCCCCCGTCAACGTAACCCAGCGCGCAGGAACCGGAAGGCGGGGAGCGTAGGGCCGCTCCCCGCCCCGAAGCCGCCTGTGCGGCGTCAGTTCTTGGCGGTGGCCCACGCCTGCTGGATGGCGAGGTCGGCCTTGACCTCGGCGAGCTGGACGGCGACGGCGGACGGGGCCGTACCGCCGCGACCGCTGCGGGAGGCGAGGGCGCCGGGCACGTTGAGGACCGTGCGGACCTCGGGGGTGAGGTGCTCGGAGATCTTCGCGAACTGCTCGTCGGTCAGCTCGTCGAGCTCGATGCCCTGCTGCTCGCACGTCTTGACGCACTCGCCCGCGACCTCGTGGGCGACCCGGAACGGCACACCCTGCTTGACCAGCCACTCGGCGATGTCGGTGGCGAGCGAGAAGCCGGCCGGGGCCAGCTCCTCCATGCGCGCGCGGTTGACGGTGAGGGTGGCCATCATTCCGGTGAAGGCGGGCAGCAGGACTTCGAGCTGGTCGCAGGAGTCGAAGACCGGTTCCTTGTCCTCCTGGAGGTCGCGGTTGTACGCGAGCGGGAGGGCCTTCAGCGTGGCCATCAGGCCCGTCAGGTTGCCGATCAGCCGGCCGGACTTGCCGCGGGCCAGCTCGGCGATGTCCGGGTTCTTCTTCTGCGGCATGATCGAGGAGCCGGTGGAGAAGGCGTCGTGCAGGGTGACGAAGGAGAACTCCTTCGTGTTCCAGATGATGACCTCCTCCGCGATCCGGGAGAGGTTCACGCCGATCATCGCGGTGATGAACGCGAACTCGGCGACGAAGTCGCGGGAGGCCGTGCCGTCGATGGAGTTGGCGACGGAGCCGTGCTCGAAGCCGAGGTCGGCGGCGACCGCTTCCGGGTCCAGCCCGAGGGACGACCCGGCCAGTGCACCGGAGCCGTACGGGGAGACGGCGGTCCGCTCGTCCCACTGGCGCAGCCGCTCGGCGTCCCGGGACAGGGACTGCGCGTGGGCCAGGACGTGGTGGGCGAAGAGCACCGGCTGGGCGTGCTGCAGATGCGTACGGCCGGGCATCGCGACGTCCGGGTGCGCCTCGGCGAGGCCGACCAGGGCGCCCTGGAGCTCGGCGATCAGGCCGCCGATGATCCGGGCGTGGTCGCGCAGGTACATCCGGAAGAGGGTGGCGATCTGGTCGTTCCGGGACCGGCCGGCCCGCAGCTTGCCGCCCAGGTCCGGACCGAGGCGTTCCAGCAGGCCGCGCTCCAGCGCGGTGTGCACGTCCTCGTCCGCGACGGTGCCGGTGAACGATCCGTCGGCGACGTCGGCTTCGAGCTGGTCGAGACCGGCGATCATGCGGTTCAGCTCGTCCTCGGTGAGCAGACCCGCCTTGTTCAGGACGCGCGCGTGGGCGCGGGAGCCGGCGATGTCGTACGGCGCGAGCCGCCAGTCGAAGTGGACGGAGGCGGACAGCTTGGCCAGCGCCTCGGCCGGACCGTCGGCGAAGCGGGCGCCCCAGAGGCGTACGTCGCTGTTGCCGTTGCCGTTGCTCACTGCGTGCTCCTCGGGAGGACAAGGGGGTGGATGTGCGACCGCCTCCCCGTGCGGAGAGCCGGGGAGGCGGTGACGTAACTACTGGGGGTCAGGCGAGGTCACGCTTCGCGGCGATCTTCGAGGAGAGGCCGAAGATCTCGATGAAGCCCTGCGCCTTGGACTGGTCGAACGTGTCGCCCGAGTCGTAGGTGGCGAGGTTGAAGTCGTAGAGCGACTGCCCGGACTTCCGGCCGGTGACGACGGCGCGGCCCGCGTGCATGGTCATCCGGATGTCACCGGTGACGTGCTGGTTGGCCTCGTCGATGAAGCCGTCCAGGGCGCGCTTGAGCGGGGAGAACCACAGGCCGTCGTAGACCAGCTCGCCCCAGCGCTGCTCGACCTGCCGCTTGTAGCGGGCCAGCTCGCGCTCGACGGTGACGTTCTCCAGCTCCTGGTGGGCGGTGATCAGCGCGATCGCGCCCGGGGCCTCGTACACCTCGCGGGACTTGATGCCGACGAGACGGTCCTCGACCATGTCGATCCGGCCGATGCCCTGGGCGCCGGCCCGCTGGTTCAGCTGCTGGATCGCCTGGAGGACGGTGACGGGCTTGCCGTCGATGGCGACGGGCACGCCCTCCTTGAAGGAGATGACGACCTCGTCGGCCTCGCGCGGGGTGGCGGGGTTCTCGGTGTACTCGTAGATGTCCTCGATCGGCGCGTTCCAGATGTCCTCCAGGAAGCCCGTCTCGACGGCCCGCCCGAAGACGTTCTGGTCGATGGAGTACGGGGACTTCTTGGTGGTCGCGATCGGGAGGTTCTTCTCCTCGCAGAAGGCGATCGCCTTGTCCCGGGTCATCGCGTAGTCACGGACCGGGGCGATGCACTTCAGGTCGGGGCCGAGCGCGGAGATGCCGGCCTCGAAGCGGACCTGGTCGTTGCCCTTGCCGGTGCAGCCGTGGGCGACGATGCCGGCGTTGTGCTTGTTGGCGGCGGCGACGAGGTGCTTGACGATGGTCGGCCGGGACAGGGCCGAGACCAGCGGGTAGCGGTCCATGTAGAGGGCGTTGGCCTTGATCGCCGTGAGGCAGTACTCCTCGGCGAACTCGTCCTTGGCGTCCGCGACCTCGGCCTCGACGGCACCGCAGGCGAGCGCGCGCTTGCGGATGACGTCCAGGTCCTCGCCGCCCTGGCCGACGTCCACGGCAACGGCGATGACCTCGGCGCCCGTCTCCTCGGCGATCCAGCCGATGGCGACGGAGGTGTCCAGGCCGCCCGAGTAGGCGAGTACGACGCGCTCGGTCACGGGTTTCTCCTTACGGTGCAATCACTGATGGGTATAACTATGCAGTCCTCCGTATGCTTTGTCAAAGGTGCAGGTGGGAGTGGCGCGTCGACACCGGGGCCAGGGCCGTGACCAGCGGCCGCGACGGCTGCGAAGCGGTGCGGGAACGGTGCCGGGCGGCGGGTCCGCACCGGTGTCCCATCGGCTGAAACGGGCTCGGCCACGCCGGAGTTGGCGACGATAATGGCCGCCATGGGAAAAACGTACGAGCGAATCGACGGACGGATCAGGACCTTCATCGAAGAGCAGCACATCTCCTTCACGGCGACGGCGCCCCTGGACGGCGAGGGCACGGTCAATCTGTCCCCCAAGGGCGTCAGCGGCTCGTTCGCCGTCGTCGACGAGCTGACCGTGGCGTATCTGGACTTCGCGGGCAGCAATGCCGAGACCATCGCCCATCTGCGCGAGAACGGCCGCATCACGCTCATGTGGTGCGCCTTCCAGGGGCCGCCGAACATCGTGCGGGTGCACGGCCGCGGCGAGCCGGTCTTCCGCGACGATCCGCGGTTCGGTCCGCTGCTCGGCCACTTCCCCGACGTGGACCCCGGCTCGCACGGACTGCGTGCCATCGTCGTGGTCAGGGCCGAGCTGATCCGGGACACCTGCGGATTCGCCGTGCCCTTCATGTCGTACGACGAGGACCGGCCACTGCACGCACAGCGCTTCGCCCGCGAGGACGACGCGTCGCTCAGTGTCTACTTCGAGAAGAAGGAGCACGTCGCGACGAGTATCGACGGGCTGCCGGGGCTGCCGCTCCCGCTGCCGGCCATGCCGGGCGCGAACGAAGGTGCAGCAGGGAATTGAGCTGTCCGGAGCAGACCGCAGGTGCCGCCCCGCCGGACGCTCTAGCGTCCGTGGCATGCGCAGATCTCTGGTGACCGGTTCGGTACTGCTCGCGCCGGCGGGCTCGGTCGCGGCCCGGCCCGCCGCGGCGCCGGTTCTCCCGGAACGGCTGACCGACACCGGCGGCGGCACCCAGCTGATCACGGCCGAGGCACCGGCCGCGGGGTCCGCCACGGGCACCGTCACCTGGTGGAATCTGCGCCGGGACACCTGGGTGAAGGGCGGCTCCGCCCCGGCCCGGTTCGGTGCGAAGGGCCTGGCGGAGGGGGCGTCGCGCAAACAGGGCACCGACACCACCCCCACCGGCCTGTACGACCTGCCGTTCGCCTTCGGGGCCGAGACGGCGCCGGCCGGCACCGTCCACCCGTACCGCCGGGTCAACAGCCGGTCGTGGTGGTGCCAGGACAACGGGGCGCGGTCCTACAACCGCTGGGTGGAGCCGCGGCCGGCGGACTGCCGGGCGAGCGAGGCGGAGCATCTGAGCGCGTATCCGACGCAGTACGCCCGCCGCTCGTCATCGGCTTCAACTACGCGCGGCCGGTGCGGGGGCGCGGCGCCGGGATCTTCCTGCATGTCAACGGGCCTGGCGCGACCGCCGGTTGTGTGTCCGTACCGGCGGCCGCGATGGACCGGATCCTGGACTGGGTGGATCCGGCCCGCCGTCCGCACATCGCGATCGGGACTCGTTCGGGACCGCTCGCGATCACGCGCTACTGAGTCGTTCCGGCCCGCTCAGCATTCTTTCTGGGCCAGTCGCAGCAGGTGGTCGGCGAGCGCCTGGCCGCCCGCCGGGTCACGGCTGATCAGCATGAGGGTGTCGTCACCCGCGATGGTGCCGAGGATGTCGTGCAGTTCGGCCTGGTCGATGGCCGAGGCGAGGAACTGGGCCGCGCCCGGCGGGGTGCGCAGCACCACGAGGTTGGCCGAGGCCTCCGCCGAGATGAGCAGTTCGGCGGAGAGGCGCCGCATCCGCTCTTCCTTCGCGGACCCGCCCAGCGGTGCCTGCGGGGTGCGGAAGCCGCCCTCGCTCGGCACCGCGTAGATCAGTTCGCCGCCGGTGTTGCGGATCTTCACCGCGCCCAGCTCGTCCAGATCGCGGGAGAGCGTCGCCTGGGTGACGCTCAGCCCGTCGTCGGCGAGGAGCTTGGCCAGCTGGCTCTGCGAGCGCACCGGCTGCCGGTTCAGGATGTCCACGATCCGGCGGTGGCGTGCGGTGCGGGTCTGCGGCACGGACGGCCCGCCGTGCTCGGTCTCCTGCGCCTCGGTCATCGTCGTCGCCTCATTCTCCGGATCGTCCGTCCCCTTTTGCCGCGTCGAGAGCGCCGGGCAGCGCCCGGAGGAACGCGTCCACCTCCGTGTCGCCGATGATCAGTGGCGGCATGAGCCGCACGACATCGGGGGCGGGTACGTTCACCAGGATTCCGGCTCCCTGAGCCGCCTGTTGCACCTGCGGTGCCAGGGGCTCGGTGAGCACGATACCCAGCAGCAGCCCGGAGCCGCGGACGTGGGAGACCAGAGGGTGCCCGAGACCCTCCACTCCGTTCCGGATCTTCTCGCCGAGCCGCTTCACCCGGTCCAGCGCGCCGTCGGCCGCCAGGGTGTCCAGGACGGCGAGTCCGGCGGCGCAGGCGATCGGGTTACCACCGAACGTCGTGCCATGTTGGCCCGGCTTCAGCAGGTCGGCCGCCGGGCCGAACGCGACGGTCGCGCCGAGCGGCAGTCCGCCGCCGAGGCCCTTGGCGAGGGTGACGACGTCCGGCTCGACGCCCTGGTGGGACTGGTGCTCGAACCACTGGCCGCAACGGCCGATACCGGTCTGCACCTCGTCGAGGACGAGCAGGGTGCCGGTGGCCCGGGTGATCTCGCGGGCGGCCTCCAGGTACCCCTTGGGCGGCACGACCACACCGTTCTCGCCCTGGATGGGCTCGATGATCACCAGGGCGGTGTCGGTGCTCACGGCGGCCCGCAGCGCCTCGGCGTCCCCGTAGGGGACGTGGGTGACATCGCCGGGCAGCGGTTCGAAGGGCGCGCGCTTCTTCGGCTGGCCGGTGAGCGCGAGCGCGCCCATGGTCCGGCCGTGGAAGCCGCCGTCGGTGGCGACCATGTGGGTCCGCCCGGTCAGCCGGCCGATCTTGAAGGCGGCCTCGTTGGCCTCGGCGCCCGAGTTGGCGAAGTAGACCCTGCCCTCACGGCCGAAGAGCTGGAGCAGCCGTTCGGCGAGGGCGACGGGCTGCGGTGCGATGAAGAGGTTGGAGACGTGGCCGAGGGAGGCGATCTGGGTGGAGACGGCCTCGACGACGGCGGGGTGGGCGTGGCCCAGCGCGTTCACCGCGATACCGCCGACGAAGTCGACGTACTCGGTGCCGTCGGCGTCCCACACATGGGCGCCCTCGCCGCGGACGAGGGACAGCTGGGGGGTGCCGTAGTTGTCCATCAGCGCGTGGCTCCAGCGCTGCGACAGCTCCTGGTTGCTCATGACTCCCCCTGTGTGTCGGGCACGACCATCGTGCCGATTCCTTCGTCGGTGAAGATCTCCAGCAGGATCGAGTGCTGGACCCGGCCGTCGATGACGCGGGCGGTCTCTACGCCGTTGCGCACGGCGTGCAGGCAGCCCTGCATCTTCGGCACCATGCCGCTGGACAGCTCGGGCAGCAGCTTCTCCAGCTCGGTGGCGGTGAGGCGGCTGATCACGTCTTCGCTGTTGGGCCAGTCCTCGTAGAGGCCCTCGACATCGGTGAGGACCATCAGCGTCTCGGCGTTCAGCGCGGCGGCGAGTGCGGCGGCCGCGGTGTCGGCATTGACGTTGTAGACGTGGTTGTCGTCGGCGGAGCGGGCGATGGAGGAGATGACCGGGATCCGGCCGTCGTCCAGCAGCGCCTGGATCGCCCCGGTGTCGATGGCGGTGATCTCGCCGACCCGGCCGATGTCGACGAGTTCGCCGTCGATGGTGGGCCGGTGCTGGGTGGCGGTGATCGTGTGGGCGTCCTCGCCGGTCAGGCCGACGGCGAGCGGGCCGTGCTGGTTGAGCAGGCCGACGAGCTCGCGCTGGACCTGTCCGGCCAGCACCATCCGTACGACGTCCATCGCCTCGGGCGTGGTGACGCGCAGACCCGCCTTGAACTCGCTGACCAGGCCCTGCTTGTCGAGCTGGGCACTGATCTGCGGGCCGCCGCCGTGCACGACGACGGGCTTGAGGCCGGCCTGGCGCAGGAAGACGACGTCCTGGGCGAAGGCCGCCTTCAGTTCCTCGTCGATCATGGCGTTGCCGCCGAACTTGATGACGACGGTCTTGCCGTTGTGCCGGGTCAGCCAGGGCAGTGCCTCGATGAGGATCTGCGCCTTCGGGAGTGCGGTGTGCTTCCGCGCCGAGGTCATGAGCTGTACGCGCTGTTCTCGTGGACGTAGTCCGCGGTGAGGTCGTTGGCCCAGATGACGGCCGACTCGGTGCCTGCGGCCAGGTCAGCGGTGATCTCGACCTCGCGGTAGCGCATGTCGACCAGGTCACGGTCCTCGCCGACCCCCCCGTTCTTGCAGACCCAGACGCCGTTGATGGCGACGTTCAGCTGGTCGGGCTCGAAGGCGGCCTTCGTCGTGCCGATCGCGGACAGGACGCGGCCCCAGTTGGGGTCCTCGCCATGGATGGCGCACTTCAGGAGGTTGTTACGGGCGATGGAGCGGCCCACCTCGACGGCGTCGTCCTCGGTCGCTGCGTTGATGACCTCGATCCGGATGTCCTTGGAGGCGCCCTCGGCGTCACCGATGAGCTGCCGGGCGAGGTCGGCGCAGACGGTCCGGACGGCCTCGGCGAACTCGCCCTGGTCCGGAGTGATTCCACTGGCGCCGGAGGCCAGCAGCAGGACCGTGTCGTTGGTCGACATGCAGCCGTCGGAGTCGACCCGGTCGAAGGTGGTGCGGGTGGCGGCGCGCAGCGCGGTGTCCAGCGCGGGGGCATCCACATCGGCGTCGGTGGTGAGGACGACCAGCATGGTGGCGAGGCCCGGGGCGAGCATGCCCGCGCCCTTGGCCATGCCGCCGACGGTCCATCCCTCGCCGCCCGCGACGGCGGTCTTGTGGACGGTGTCGGTGGTCTTGATCGCGATGGCGGCCTTCTCGCCGCCGTGCTCGCTCAGTGCCGCGGCGGCGGTCTCGATGCCGGGCAGCAGCTTGTCCATCGGGAGCAGCGTCCCGATCAGTCCGGTCGAGGCGACCGCGATCTCGCCCGCGCTGTGGCCGGGGAGGACCTCGGCGGCCTTTTCGGCGGTGGCGTGGGTGTCCTGGAAGCCCTGTGGGCCCGTACAGGCGTTGGCACCACCGGAGTTGAGCACGACGGCGCCGACTTCACCGCCCTTCAGTACCTGCTCCGACCAGAGGACGGGGGCGGCCTTGACGCGGTTGGAGGTGAAGACGCCCGCGGCGGCGTGACGCGGACCGTTGTTGACCACGAGGGCCAGGTCCGGGTTACCGCTCTCCTTGATTCCCGCGGCGATGCCCGCCGCGGAGAACCCCTGTGCTGCCGTGACACTCACGGTGCGACTCCGATCGTGGAAAGACCTGTGTCCTCGGGGAGCCCGAGGGCGATGTTCATGCTCTGCAGGGCGCCGCCGGCGGTGCCCTTGGTGAGGTTGTCGATGGCGCTGATGACGATGATCCGGCCCGCGGCTTCGTCGTACGCGACCTGGATCTGCACGGCGTTGGAACCGTGGACGGCCGCCGTGGCGGGCCACTGCCCCTCGGGGAGCAGGTCGACGAACGGCTCGTCGGCGAACGCCTTCTCGTACGCGGCGCGGAGGGATTCGGCGCTCACGCCCGGCTTCGCCTTCGCGCTGCACGTGGCGAGGATGCCGCGGGGCATCGGCGCCAGGGTCGGCGTGAAGGAGACGGTGACCGGTGTGCCGGCCGCCGCGCTGAGGTTCTGGATCATCTCGGGGGTGTGCCGGTGGCCCCCGCCGACGCCGTACGGGGACATGTTGCCCATCACCTCGGAGCCGAGCAGATGCGGCTTGGCCGCCTTGCCGGCCCCGGAGGTGCCGGACGCGGCGACGATCACGGCCTCGGGCTCGGCCAGCTGGGCCGCGTACGCCGGGAAGAGCGCGAGCGAGACGGCGGTCGGGTAGCAGCCGGGCACCGCGATGCGCCTGGATCCCGCCAACGCCGAGCGCGCGCCGGGCAGTTCGGGCAGACCATAGGGCCAGGTCCCGGCGTGCGGCGAACCGTAGAACTTCTCCCAGTCCGAGGCGTCCTCGAGCCGGAAGTCGGCGCCCATGTCCACGACGAGCACCTCGTCACCGAGCTGCTCGGCCACGGCGGCGGACTGCCCGTGCGGAAGGGCGAGGAAGACGACATCATGCCCGGCGAGCACCTCGGCCGTGGTCGGCTGCAGCACCCGGTCGGCCAGCGGCCGCAGATGCGGCTGCAGCGCACCGAGCTTCTGCCCCGCGTTGGAGTTGGCGGTGAGGGCCCCGATCTCGACCTGGGGGTGGACCAACAGGAGACGGAGCAGCTCCCCACCGGCGTATCCGCTCGCCCCTGCCACTGCTGCACGTACCACCATCGAAATCCTCCTCGCCGATGGCATGACTATACGCATTCACGCACTTTTATGCAAAGACCGCATGGCCCACCGCACTCACCCCATTACTGCTGGTTCATGGTTGGACGTTGATTCATTCCCGTCCGTCGTCCGACGCCTAACCGAGCCTGCGGTCGAGATTGAATGCCGCGCTGATCAAGCCCAGATGGGTGAAGGCCTGCGGGAAGTTCCCGCGCAGCTCCCCGGTGTGACCGATCTCCTCGGCGTACAGGCCGAGGTGGTTGGCGTACGTGAGCATCTTCTCGAATGCGAGCCGGGCCTCGTCCAGGCGGCCGGCGCGGGTCAGCGCCTCGACGTACCAGAACGAGCAGATCGAGAACGTGCCCTCGTCGCCCCGCAGCCCGTCCGGGCTGGCCTGCGGGTCGTAGCGGTAGACCAGCGAGTCGGAGACCAGGTCCTCGCCCAGCGCGTCCAGCGTGGCGAGCCACCTCGGGTCTGTGGGCGAAATGAACTTCGCCAGCGGCATCATCAGCAGGGACGCGTCCAGGACGTGGCCGTCCTCGTACTGCACGAAGGCGTGCCGCTCTGCGGACCAGCCATGGCGCATGATCCGGTGGTAGATCGTGTCCCGTGCCCGCCCCCACCGCACGATGTCGGCGGGCAGGCCGCGGTGACGCGCCAGCCGCATGGCGCGTTCGATGGCCACCCAGCACATCAATCGCGAGTAGAGGAAGTTCTTGCGCCCGCTGCGGGTCTCCCAGATCCCCTGGTCGGGCTGGTCCCAGTGATCGCACACCCAGTCGACCAGCTCGGTGATCCTGTCCCAGTGTGCGCTGGAGATGGGCTGCCCCCACTTGTCGTAGAGGTAAAGGGCGTCGATGAGCGCCCCGTAGATGTCCAGTTGCAGCTGGCAGACGGCGCCGTTGCCGACGCGTACGGGGGCCGAGCCCCGGTAGCCTTCGAGATGGGTCAGCTTGCGTTCGGGCAGCTCACGGCGTCCGTCGATGCCGTACATGATCTGCAGCGGGCTGGTGGGGCTGCTCGCGTCGATCGCTTCGAGGTGGACATGCTCGGAGAGGAAGCCCATGAACGCCTCGGCCTCGTCGGTGAACCCGAGCCTGAGCAGCGCATACACGCAGAACGCGGCGTCACGGATCCATACGTAGCGGTAGTCCCAGTTGCGCTCGCCGCCGATGCGTTCGGGGAGGCTGGTGGTGGGCGCCGCGATGATGGCCCCGGTCGGGGCATAGGTGAGCAGCTTCAGGGTGAGGGCCGAGCGGTGCACCATCTCCCGCCAGCGACCGCGGTACCGCGACTGGGACAGCCACCGCCGCCAGTATCCGACGGTGGAGTTGAACTGCTGCTCCGCCTCGGACAACGGGCAGAAGCGGGGTGCCACGTCGCCGCCGACCCGGTCGAGGGCGAAGACCGCGGACTCGCCCTCGTGCAACTTGAACAGCGACCATACGTCCCGGCCGGCGACCTCGAGCGGCACACTCGACGTCAGCGCGAGAGTGAGAGAGGGCGATTCGAAAACCGCCTGGCCATGCTGTACGTGCACGGTGTGCGGCTGCGCCCCGTACTCGAAACGGGGGGCCACCCGGGCGCGGAACGGCAGCGATCCGCGGACGCACACCACGCGGCGGATCAGCCGGTGCCGGTCGGCCTCGCGCGAATCGTCGAGTACCGGCATGAAGTCCTGGACCTCGCCGACCCCGTCCTCCGCGAAGAAGCGGGTGATCAGCACATTGGTGTCGGGGAAGTAGAACTGCTTGGTACGCGTCGGAGCATCCGCCGCGAGTTCGAAGTACCCGCCGCGGTCGGCGTCGAGGATCGAGGCGAAGACACTGGGCGCGTCGAAGCGCGGGCAGCAGTACCAGTCGATGGTGCCGTTGGTGTCCACCAGGGCCGCGCTGCGCAGATCGCCGATCAGGCCGTGCTCGGCAACCGGCAGATAGCGGGGTCCGCCGACACCGGTGGACGCGCCGAAGGCACTGAACGTCCCGGCGCTCGCGTTGGCCTCAACAGTCACCTCGGACCTCCCTGAGCCTCCGCACCCCCTGTTCAGACTAGCCAGTCGTCGACATACAGGACAAACGAGAACGGGTGCCGTCGCACCCTCCCCGTGACCGTGTCGACGGGCCCGGCACCATGCCCGCCCGTCGGCGCCGAGCGCATCGATGTCAGGATGGTTCCATGACGAGCAAGGTTTACTTCGACATCACCATCAACGACGAGCCCGCCGGGCGGATCACGTTCAAACTGTTCGACGACGTCGTTCCCAAGACCGCGGAGAACTTCCGCGCACTGGCGACCGGCGAGAAGGGCTTCGGCTACAAGGGCTCCTCGTTCCACCGGATCATCCCCGACTTCATGCTGCAGGGCGGCGACTTCACCCGCGGTGACGGCACGGGCGGCCAGAGCATCTACGGCGCCAAGTTCGCCGACGAGAACTTCAAGCTCGCGCACACCAAGCCGGGCCTGCTCTCCATGGCCAACGCCGGCCCCAACTCCAACGGCTCGCAGTTCTTCATCACGACCATCGTGACGTCCTGGCTGGACGGCAAGCACGTGGTGTTCGGCGAGGTCGACAACCAGGAGAGCATGGACCTGGTCAAGAAGATCGAGGCCCTCGGTTCGCAGAGCGGCCGGCCCCAGGCGAAGGTCACCATCGCGGACAGCGGGGTCCTCTGACCCGCCCCCAAAACCGCTGAACGAGCGCGCCCCCGACGGTCTCCGTCGGGGGCGCGCTCCGTTGTCCCCGGCGACCGGCCGGACCCGGTCCACTGTCAACCGAAGGTTGACATGCCTCCACTGTCAACCTAGAGTTGACATATGGAGAATCCCGTACGCATGACCCATCCTGTGCGCCTCGACGAGCTGATCGAGGCCATCAAGAAGGTTCACACCGACACACTCGACCAGCTCTCCGACGCGGTCATCGCCGCGGACCACCTCGGGGATGTGGCCGACCATCTGATCGGGCACTTCGTGGACCAGGCCCGGCGCTCGGGCGCCTCCTGGTCCGACATCGGCAAGAGCATGGGGGTGACCCGGCAGGCGGCGCAGAAGCGGTTCGTCGCCAAGGATCCCGGCGAGCTGTCCGACCTCGACCCCAGCCAGGGGTTCAGCCGCTTCACGGAGCGGGCCAGGAACGTCGTGATGGCCGCGCAGAACGAGGCCCACGCGGCGCGCAACAACGAGGTGAGCACCGGACATCTGGTGCTCGGGCTGCTCAGCGAGCCGGAGGCGCTGGGCCCCGCGTTCATCAAGGCCCAGGGGGTCACGCTGGACGCCGTCCGCCGGGCCGCGGCCGAGTCGCTGCCGCCGGCCGTGGACGGCGAACTGCCCGAACTCGTCCCGTACGACGCCGGGGCCCGCAAGGCTCTGGAGCTGACGTTCCGCGAGGCCCTGCGGATGGGCCACAACTACATCGGCACCGAGCACCTCGTGCTCGCCCTGCTGGAACAGGAGGACGGTGCGGGTGTGCTGACAGGTCTCGGCATCGACAAGGCGACGGCCGAGACGGCGATCGCCGAGGCCGTCACCCTCGGCGTCGGCTCGAAGAAGCAGGCATGACCGGCGCGGTCCGTCCGGGCTGAGTGCGAAAGAACCGGCCAGCGCACCCCGGCTTCGAGTCCGAGGCTCCGGCGGCCCGGCATGCCGGTGAGCGTGACCGTGGACAACGGCGATGGGGGTGCTCCACGGATGCACGCCTCCCGATGGCTCGAAGTCGGCCCTCGCGCACCTCTCGTAGGCCTCGTCGGTGCCCTCACCCGCCCAGGACCTCGTCACAGGCGGTGCGCAGACGGCGGACCCCCTCGGCGATCTCGGCCGCACCGGCCACCGCGGCATAGCTCAACCGGACCTGCGGGGACGGGGGTTCGGCGCAGAAGTACGGGCGTCCGGGCGCGATGGCCACGCCCGCGCGCAGGGCCGCCGAGACCACCGCGGACTCGTCCGTGCCGGCTTCGTTCTCGGGCAGGCGCAGCCACAGGCTGCCGCCGCCCGCGGGGATGTGCGGGAGCGCGAGGGCGGGGAGCTCCTGCCGGAGGGCCGTCGTCATGGTGGTGCGCCGGTTTCTCAGCTCGGCCGATACGGCACGCAGATGGTGGCTCCACGCCGGGGAGCCGACCAGTTCGAGCGCGGCCTCCTGGAGCGGTCGGGGGACGAAGAAGCTGTCGACGACCTGGATGGCCCGCAGCCGGCCGAGCACCGGCCCGCGGGCGGCGAGCGCGCCCACCCGCAGACTCGGCGAGGTGATCTTGGTGAGGGAGCAGACGTGGACGACCACACCGTCCGGGTCGTCGGCGGCCAGGGGCGCGGGCAGTGGCCCGGCGTCGTCGTGGGCCAGGCGGCGGGCGAAGTCGTCCTCGATGACGAAGGCACCCGCCGCACGGGCGATCCGGACGACCTCGCCGCGCCGTTCGGGGGCGAGGACCGCGCCGGCCGGGTTCTGGAAGAGCGGCTGGCAGACGAAGACGCGGGCGCCGGTGGCCCGGAACGCGGCGGCGAGCAGTTCCGGCCGTACGCCGTCCGGGTCGACGGGCACCGGCACGGGGCGCAGCCCGGTGGCGCGGGCGGCCGCCAGCATGCCGGGGTAGGTGGGCGACTCGACCAGGACCGGGGCGCCGGGCGGGGCGAGGGCGCGCAGCGCGGTGGCCAGGGCGCTCTGGCCACCCGCGGTGATCAGGATGTCGGCGGCGGTGAGGGCGGGCCCGATCTGGCGGGCGAACCAGGCCCGTAGCTCGGTCAGTCCGTCGGTGGGCGGGCGCCCCCAGGCGCCGGGGCGGCGCCCGGCCCTGGCGAGGGCGGCGGCGAGCGCCCGCTCCGGCTGGAGCGAGGGGTGGAGATAGCCGCCGTTGAGCTCGATGACACCGGGCGGCGGTGCGGCGAGCGTGACCAGGACACCGGAGGCGTCGACCGTGCGCGGCACCGCTTCGGGGCCGCGGTCGCCGCTGAGGGAGACCTCCTGCCAGGAGGTGTCGCCCGGCGGGGGCGCATCGGTACGGGGCTGTGCCCGGAAGGCGCCGGAGCCGGGCCGGGTGACGACGAGGCCCTCCGCGGCGAGCTGGGCGATGGCCCGGGAGACGGTGACGGGGCTGACCCGGAAGCGCTCCACCAGGGTCCGGCTCGACGGCAGCTTTCCACCCGGTGAGTAGCGGTTCAGTTCGCCGCGGAGAGAAGCGGCGAGTTCAGCGACACTGCTACGCTCGTGCATGAAAGCTGACGATAGCGCTACTCCCCCCGGAACGATAGCGGTTGATACTTCGACGGCCGGTTCGACGGCCGGTTCGACGGCCGGTTCGACGAACCGCGGTGGCGTGGTTCTCGCCGGGCTCGGCGTCGTCGCGTTCTCGCTGACCTTCCCGTCCACGGCCTGAGGCCTGGAGAGCTTCGGCCCCTGGTCGCTGGTGGCGCTGCGCACCCTGCTCGCCGCGGCGATCGCGGGCGCTGTGCTGATGGCGGGGCGCGTACCGGTGCCGGACCGTCGGCACCGGCCCGGGCTCCTCGTCGTCGCCGCGGGCGTCGTGGTGGGCTTCCCGCTGCTGACCACACTGGCCCTGCAGACCTCGACGACCTCGCACGCGGCTGTGGTGGTGGGGCTGCTTCCGCTGACCACCGCGGTGTTCTCCTCGCTGCGGACCGGGGCACGCCCGTCCCGTGCCTTCTGGGTCGCGGCGCTCGCCGGGGCGGCGGTCGTGATCGCGTTTACCGTGCAGCAGAGCGGCGGTGCGCTGTCCGGCAGCGACCTGTATCTGTTCGGTGCGCTGCTGGTGTGCGCGGCGGGGTACACCGAGGGCGGCAGGCTCGCCGGGGTCATGCCGGGCTGGCAGGTGGTCGGCTGGGCACTCATCGTCTCCCTGCCGCTCGCAGTGGCCGGGGCGGCGCTCGCGCTGCCCCTGGAGCCGGTGCGGCCGACCGCGCACGGAGTGATCGGCCTGGTCTGGGTGGCGGCCGGGTCCACCTTCCTCGGCCTGTACGTCTGGTACCGCGGGATGGCGGAGATCGGGGTGCCGCGGGCCAGCCAGCTCCAGCTCGCGCAGCCGATGCTGACTCTGGTGTGGTCGTTCCTCGTGCTCGGCGAGAAGGTCTCAGCGGCGGCGCCGGTGGCGGCGATCGCGGTGCTGGTCTGCATCGCGGTCACTCAGCGGGCGGGGCGCGTCCGGCGTGCGGGGTGAGAACCGCGCACCCTCCGCCGGGCGAAGTCGCGTTTCGGTCATAGACTTGTCGACATGGACCGCCACCCGTGAGGAGGTCACACCCGATGGAGGCACACGCGGGCGACCGTCTGCTGACGCACGGCAGGACCGTGGGACAGCACGACCGGGTCGCAGAGATCGTCGAAGTGCTCGGGGCCGGGGGCACTCCCCCGTACCGCGTCCGCTTCGAGGACGGACACGAACACCTCATTTCGCCCGGTCCCGACAGCGTCGTACAGCACAGAGCCCGTAAGCGGGCAACGGAGACCCGGTAGCGGCCTCCGGCGGACGGCACTGCTCTTCCACCCCCGGGCCCCGGGCGGACCGACCGGCTTCCCGGCGGCCCGCCCGCGCAACAGGGTGCGTCCACCCCGCTGCTTCGGTCAGCGGGGTGGACGCACCCTGTTGCGGTAATGGTCGGCCACCACCCGGGCCATGGTTCCGATCCGGTCCGTGACCACGTCCTTGCCGGAGAAGTAGACGTGGCCGCGCACCTGGTCGTAGCCGGCGGCGAAGTCGAGGTGGCGGGAGAGTTCGGCCGGGTCCTGCCAGGCGGCGGGCTGCGCGGGGTCGCCGGCCTTGTAGAGCGCCTCGCCCACGAACAGGTCAACGCCCGTGCCCCGTACGACCTCGTCCCACCACGGCAGCAGCTTGGCGTAGTCGGCGGCTGCGAAGCCGATGTTCCAGTAGATCTGCGGGCAGATGTAGTCGATCCAGCCCTTCCTGATCCAGCCGCGGGTGTCGGCGTGCAGATCGTCGTACGTCTGCACGCCCGCCTTCGTGTCGGAGCCGAGAGGATCGGTCGCGGCGTTGCGCCACACGCCGAACGGGCTGATCCCGAACTGGACGTGCTTCTTGATCCCCTTGATCCGCTCGGCGGTCTCGCGCACCAGCTTGTCGGTGTTGCCCCGCCGCCAGGCGGCCTTGTCCGGGAAGCCGGCGCCGTACTTCGCGTACGTGGCGTCGTCGGCGAAGACCTGTCCGGCCACCGGGTACGGGTAGAAGTAGTCGTCCCAGTGCACGGCGTCGATGTCGTAGCGGCGGACCGCGTCGAGCATCGCGTCCTGGACGAAGCGGCGGACCTCGGGGATTCCGGGGTTGTAGTAGAGCTTCCCGCCGTACGGCAGGACCCAGTCGGGGTGCAGCCTGGCGGGGTGGGTGGCGGTCAGCCGGGAGGGGTCGGTGTGGTTGGCGACCCGGTACGGGTTGAACCAGGCGTGCAGCTCCAGGCCGCGGCGGTGCGCCTCTTGGACGGCGGTGCCCAGCGGGTCCCAGCCGGGGTCCTTGCCCTGGACCCCGGTGAGGTACTGGGCCCACGGTTCGTAGGGCGAGGGCCACAGCGCGTCGGCGGTCGGCCGGACCTGGAGGATCACCGCGTTCAGCCGCCGGTCGACGGCCTCGTCGAGATACCCGATGAGCTCGGCCCGCTGCTGGGCCGCCGTCAGGCCGGGTGCGGAGGGCCAGTCGAGGTTGGCGACGGTGGCGACCCACATGCCGCGCAGCTCACGCCGCGCACCCCGGCGACCGCCCTCGCGGGGCCGTGCGTCCTCCTGCCCGGAACCGTCCTGCCGGGACGGAGCCGCGACGGCGTCACCAGCTGTGGTGACGCCGCTCACCACCCCCGCGACCACTCCGGCCGCACCCGCAACAAAGCCTCGTCTGGCGATTTGCCGCATTTCGTTGCACCTGCCGTCTCTCTGTCATCGTCCGTCGCCCCTGCATTCAGGCGTAACGCAGAGCATGCCCGCCCCGGCCCGCGATGACCCGTAGGTCGCGGGTAACGTCGGGGAGTCGGGGCGGGCACCGGATCGGACGGGAACCTGCGACTCGGAGAACAGCGAAAGGCACGAGGTGACGGACTCTATGGCCGACATTGCACGCGTCGGAGTAGTGGGCTGCGGTCAGATGGGCGCGGGCATCGCAGAGGTGTGCGCCCGCAGCGGTCTCGAGGTGATGGTGGCCGAGACCACCGGCGAGGCGCTGGAGATCGGGCGCACCCGGCTGCACAACTCCCTCTCGAAGGCCGCCGAACGCGGCAAGATCACTCCGGTGGAGCGCGACGAGACCCTGGCCCGGCTGAGCTACACCACCGACCTCGGGGAGTTCGCCGACCGCGATCTCGTCATCGAGGCCGTCGTGGAGAACGAGCAGGTCAAGACCGAGATCTTCCAGGTGCTCGACCAGGTGGTGACCCGGCAGGACGCGATCCTCGCCTCGAACACCTCCTCCATCCCGCTGGTGAAGCTGGCCGTGGCGACCTCTCGCCCGGACCACGTCATCGGCATCCACTTCTTCAACCCGGCCCCGGTGCAGAAGCTCGTCGAGCTGATCCCCGCGCTGACGACGTCCGACGAGACGGTGAAGCGCGCCGAGACCCTGGTGCAGGACGTCCTCGGCAAGCACCCGATCCGTGCCCAGGACCGCTCCGGCTTCGTCGTCAACGCGCTGCTCATTCCGTATCTGCTCTCAGCGATCCGGATGTTCGAGTCGGGCATCGCCAGCCGTGAGGACATCGACAACGGCATGGAGCTCGGCTGCGCCCACCCGATGGGCCCGCTGAAGCTCTCCGACCTGATCGGTCTGGACACCGTGGCCTCGGTCGCCGACTCGATGTACGCGGAGTTCAAGGAGCCGCTGTACGCCGCTCCCCCGCTGCTCCAGCGGATGGTGGACGCGGGCCGGCTCGGCCGCAAGACCGGCTCGGGCTTCTACCCGTACTCCTGATCCGTTCTCCCGTGCCCGTACGGGGTCGGGCGGGGCGTTGCCCCCGACCGACCCCGTACGCGCTCGCGGGCGTCTCACCCCAGCCTTGAGTGATGGAGCATCATCAGCCCGGCCACCATGCCGGCGGCCGGGACCTCACCGCGGGCGATCATGTCGGGCACCAGTTTGAGCGGTATCCACTCGCGGCGCGAGGACTCGAAGTCGTCGCTGGGGTGGCCGGTCCAGGTCGCCTCCTCGGACCAGTAGAGGTGGTGCCGGGCGTCGGTGAGGCCGTTCGACGGCTCCACGGTCAGCAGCGGGCGCAGCGGGCCGGGGCGCCAGCCGGTCTCCTCCTCCATCTCCCGGGCCGCGGCGGCCGCGATGTCCTCGCCGTCCTCGACGACGCCCGCGGCGAGCTCCCAGCCCCAGCTGTCGGTGATGAACCGGTGCCGCCACAGCAGCAGCACCTCGTTGGCATCGTTGACGACGGTGGCCGCCGCGACGGGGCGGAGCCGGATCAGGTAGTGGTCGAGATGGCGGCCGTCGGGGACGACCACATCCGCCAGATTGACCCGGAACCAGCGGTTCTCATACACAGTTTGTTCGTTCAGGTTCGCCCATTGCACAGTTGTGCCACCTTCCGACAGAGTAGGTGGCAACATCGCAGCAGGCGTAGGACCGGAGGGGAACGTACCGGCACCGGTGGGTTCGCCCGCGCGTGGGTACTCACAGCGGTACGCGCAACGCCCCGTCGATCAGTTCGGCGGCCCGCCCCGCTTCGGCGCAGCCGCTCGCGATCAGGTCGTCGCGCACCGCGCGCAGCCGGTCGCGCAGCCGCTGCGACTCCATGCCCCGGGCCCGCTCGGCCATTTCCACGGCGGTGGCCGCCGCCCGGTCCGCCTCGCCCTGGCGCAGCTCGACATGGGTCAGCATGGCGAGCCGGTGCACTCTGCCCCGGTCGTGCGCCGGGGTCCGTACGGCCGCCGCCGCGTGTTCCCTGGCCCCGGGCAGATCGCCGAGGCCGAGCAGCGCCTCGGCCACCTGCACATCGACCAGGCCCGGCTGGACGTACCCCGTCTCGTCCGGTTCCTCGCCCGGACGGATGCGTTCCGCCTTCGACTCGGCGCGCCGGATGCAGTCCAGGGCGCTGCCCGCGTCGCCGAGGTGGGCGTACGCCTTGGCCTGCATCGCGTACAGATCGGTGGCCAGCGCGGGAGTGATGTGGCCACTGGCGGCCCGGAGCGCCGCCTGCGCGAAGGCCACCGACTGCCGGTACTCGGCGAGGCACAGCGACTGGTTGACCAGCAGGGCGATCACATAGCCGCCGAGCCCCCGGTCCCCGCTCGCCTTGGCCAGCCGCAGCGCCTGGTGGAAGTAGCGCTGGGCGAGCCCGTGCGCGTCGGAGTCGTAGGCGCAGATGCCCGCGACGGCCACCAACCCTCCTGTCGCCCGGTGCAGTTGGCGCCCCGTCGCATCGCTGTAGGCGCCACGCAGCAGCGGGGCGGTCTCCGCGTTGAGGAAGCCGACGATGCGGGATCGGGTCGCGATTCCGCCTGCCCTGCGGTACATGAGTTCGTAGTGGGCACGGGCCGCGCGCAGCGTCACTATGTCGGCCGCGCCGACCCGGGTGGTGCCGCTGCGGGAGACATCGAGGTCCTCGGGCGGGTTCTCCCATTCCCAGACGGGCATCACCGCCGTGGTCCCCGTGACGGCGGCCGAGGCGAGTATGTGCGGGCGCTGCTGTGCGTCGGAGCGCCACAGCGCGGTGGTCCGCTCGACGAATCCGCCGAGTGTGGACGCGGGCCCACCCGCACCCGCACCGGCGCCCGGAGCCGCCATGCCGATGTCGTCCAGTGCAAGAGGCCTGTTCAGCCGGTTCCCGAGGACTTCGCAGACCAGGTCCGGCACCTGGCCACGGGGGCGCTGCCCCTTCAACCAGCGGGCCACCGCGGTGTGTTCGTACCGCAGGCACAGTCCGCGGGAGCGGCCGATCCGGTTGATGTGCGCGGCGAGGCCGGCCCGGGAGACGCCCGCCTCCTCGATCAGGGCCGCCAGCAGAACGTTGGGCTCCGTTGCCCCCATGTGCCCCTCCGGTGGTTCGGCACGCCGAGGCGTGTCGCACCAGTGGAGCACGATTCACACGGGGTGTGAACGTAATGCCCGAACCGTCCCGCCGCGCGCTCTGGCACGCCGGGGCCCGGGTCGGTTGAATCAGTCGTCTCGCAAGAGGCGGCCGGGTCGTCTGCTCCCCCTCGTACAGCCGACGACCCGCACCCGCGTCGTCCGTTACCGCCGGCCTGCCCGACACTCCGCGGCGGCGCGGACGGCGCCGGATCGCACGACCCACTGCCCACGGATCGGAGGGTGGCTGCGGGATCGGCACGGAGCCGGGTTCCCCCGGGCCGGGCCGGGGCCCGCGTGCGGTCCTCGCCGTTCGGCGAGCACGGGAGGGGCGCGTCCGGTGACCGGATGCGCCCCTCCCCACGTCGCGGCCGGCAGACATGACCAGTGGCCGCCGTCGAACTGAAGGATCCGGTCCCGTTCCTGCGCGCTGGGTCCCGTTCCTGCGCGCTGGGTCCCGTTCCTGCGCGCTGGTGAGCTGGTTCTGACCACCGGCCTGCGCCGGCGTACCCGCCGGGCGTGGGACCGGCTGGTACGTGACCTGGTCGCCGTGCCCGTCGCGGCGCTCTGCATCGGGATCGGGCTGGTGCGCGACCGGGTGCCGGCGGGGTTGCGGGACGCCGCCGAACGGCACGGGCTCGCGCTGTTGACGTCCCCGGTGGAGATCCCGTTCATCCAGATCGGCCGGTGGACGGCGGATCAGATCTTCGCCGAGCAGTACGCGCGGACCCGGCTGATGATCCGCCTCCAGGGCGAGATCATGGGAGCGCTGCTCGCGGGCCGCGGCCCGCGTCATCTCGTCGCCGTACTGGCCCAGCATCTGACCGCCGAGGTCGCCGTCCTCGACACGGCGGGCACGGTGCTGGAGCAGCACTCGTCGGCCGCGCGCCGGCCGGCGGAGCCGTGTCGTCCCCGACGGGCCCCGAATCGTCGTCGAACGCGCCGGGCGAGCCGGAGATCCGGCCCGCCCGGCGGTCGAGGACGAAGGCGCCTCACGCGCCCCGCAGCACCGCGCCCGTCCGCTCGGCGGCGAGCGCCACCGCGGCGTCGCGCGCGGCCGAGGCCTCGTCGACGGTCAGCGTGCGGTCCGCCGCGCGGAAGCGCAGCGCGTACGCCAGGGACTTGCGGCCCGCACCGATCTGGTCGCCGGTGAAGACGTCGAACAGCCGCAGCGATTCGAGGAGTTCACCCGCGCCCTCGCGCAGCGCCCGCTCCACCTCGGCGGCGGGGACGTTCTCCGCGACGATCAGCGCGACGTCCTGGGTCGCCACCGGGAAGGCGGAGATCCGGGGCGCCTGGAGCGCGCCGTCGGCAGCCTGCTCCAGGAGGTCGAGTTCGACCTCCATGGCACAGGTGCGCTCCGGCAGGTGGAGCTCCTTGATGACGCGCGGGTGCAGCTCACCGGCATGCCCGAAGAGGGTCTCCGTGCCGTTCACCGTGACGTACAGCGCGGCGCAGCGGCCCGGATGCCACGGCGCGTGCTGGTCGCTGCGGACGGTCACCTCGACACCCGCCTCGCGGGCGATCGTCCGGGCGGCCTCGACGGAGTCCGCCCAGTCGGCCGGGCGGCCCTTGCCCCACCAGCCGGCCTGCTCGCGGGCGCCCGCGAGGACGACCGCGGCGCGGCGCGGCTGGCGCGGCAGCGTGGCGTCGAGCCCGGCGATCTCCTCGTCGGTGGGACGGCGGTCGACGGGCAGCCGTACGGCCTTCGTCTCCGTACCGGTCAGTGGGGTCTCCCCTGCTCGAACGGAGCCGAGAGCTTGGGGAAGGAAGACCAGGCCGGTCTCGAAGAGAGCGAGGTCGTGGCTGCCGCGACCGTCGTTGCGCCGCAGTGCGCCGAGCAGGCCCGGCAGCAGCGTGGTGCGCAGCGCCGGCTCCTCGTCGGAGAGCGGGTTCACGAGCTCGACCGTACGGCGGCGGGCGTCGTCGGTGTCGAACCCGAGCTGGTCGAGCACGGCGGCACCGATGAACGGGTAGTTCAGCGCCTCGACGTAGCCGGCTCCGGCGAGCGCCCGGCCGATCCTGCGGTGCAGCCGCTGGCGGTCGGTGAGCCCGCGGCCGGACGGCGGCGTCGGGAGGGTGGACGGGAGGTTCTCGTACCCCTCGAGACGGATGACCTCTTCGGCGAGGTCGTTCGGCTCGCTGAGGTCCGGGCGCCAGGACGGCACGGTGACGATCAGCTCGTCCTGCCCGTAGACGTCGCAGCCGACCTGCTGGAGGCGGCGTACGACGGTCTCGCGGCCGTAGCCGACCCCGGCCACCCGGTCGGGGTGGTCCGCCGGCATGGCGATGGTGCGGGGCGCGGACGGGGCGCTGACCTCGGTGGCGCCGGCCTCGGCGGTGCCGCCGGCGAGCAGCACCAGCAGGTCGACGGTGCGCTGCGCGGCGGCAGCCGCGGCCTGCGGGTCGGAGCCGCGCTCGAAGCGCTTGGACGCCTCGGAGGTCAGCTTGTGGCGGCGCGCGGTCCGGGCGATCGAGATCGCGTCGAAGTGCGCGGCCTCGATGACGACCTCGGTGGTGCTGTGCGTACCGTCCTGGACGTCCGCGATCTCGGTGTTGGCGCCGCCCATGACACCCGCGAGGCCGATCGGCCCGCGGTTGTCGGTGATGACCAGGTCCTCGGCGTCCAGGACGCGGGCCGTGCCGTCGAGGGTGGTGAGCTTCTCGCCCTGCTGGGCGCGGCGCACCCCGATCGGCCCGTCGAGGCGGGTGCGGTCGTACGCGTGCAGCGGCTGGCCGAGCTCCAGCATCACGTAGTTGGTGACGTCGACGGCGAGCGAGATGGGGCGCATCCCGGCCTTCTGCAGCCTGCGCTGCAGCCAGATCGGGGAGCGCGCCTCGGGCTGGAGGCCGACGACGGTGCGCGCGGTGAACTTGTCGCAGCCGATCGGGTCGGCGATCTTGACCGGGTAGCCGAACGCGTTCGGCGCGGGTACGTCCAGGAGCGCCGGGTCGCGCAGCGGCAGCCCGTACGCGATGGCGGTCTCGCGGGCGACGCCGCGGATGGACAGGCAGTAGCCGCGGTCCGGCGTGACGGCGATGTCGAGGACCTCGTCGACGAGCTGGAGCAGCTCGATCGCGTCGCTGCCGACCTCGTGCTCCGGGGGCAGCACGATGATGCCGTGCGTGCCGTCGTCGCCCATGCCGAGCTCGTCGGTTGAGCAGATCATGCCGTGCGAGGTCTTGCCGTACGTCTTGCGCGCGGCGATCGCGAAGTCGCCGGGCAGGACGGCGCCCGGGAGGACCACGACGACCTTGTCGCCGACGGAGAAGTTACGGGCTCCGCAGACGATCTCCTGCGGCTCACCGGTGCCGTTGGCGTGGCCGACGTCGACGGTGCAGAAGCGGATGGGCTTCTTGAAGCCCTCCAGCTCCTCGATGGTCAGTACCTGTCCGACGACCAGCGGGCCCTTGAGGCCGGCGCCGATCTGCTCGACGGTCTCGACCTCCAGACCCACGGCGACGAGCTTGGCCTGTACGTCACGGCCGGTCTCTGTCGCCGGCAGGTCGACGTACTCCCGCAGCCAGGAAAGCGGGACGCGCATCAGATCTCCATCCCGAACGGCCGGGTGAACCGGACGTCACCCTCGACCATGTCTCGCATGTCTTCGACGTTGTGGCGGAACATCAGCATCCGTTCGATGCCGAACCCGAAGGCGAATCCGCTGTACTTCTGGGGGTCGACACCGCAGGCGATGAGCACCTTGGGGTTGACCATGCCGCAGCCGCCGAGCTCGATCCAGCCCTCGCTGCCGCAGGTGCGGCAGGGACGGTCCGGGTTGCCGACGGACGCGCCGCGGCAGACGTAGCAGACCATGTCCATCTCGGCGGACGGCTCGGTGAACGGGAAGAAGTTCGGCCTCAGCCGGGTCTTCATGTCCGGGCCGAAGAGCGCCTGGACCATGTGGTCGAGGGTGCCCTTGAGGTCGGCCATGGTGAGGCCCTCGTCGACGGCGAGCAGCTCGATCTGGTGGAAGACCGGGGTGTGCGTCGCGTCGAGCTCGTCGGTGCGGTAGACGCGGCCGGGGCAGACGACGTAGACGGGGGGCTCGCGGTCGAGCAGGGTGCGGGCCTGGACCGGCGAGGTGTGCGTACGCAGCACGACACCGGACTCGTCGCTCTCGGCACCGTCGGCGCCCCGGACGAAGAAGGTGTCCTGCATCTGCCGGGCCGGGTGGTCGGGCACGAAGTTCAGGGCGTCGAAGTTGAACCACTCGGCCTCGACCTCGGGGCCCTCGGCGACCTCGTAGCCCATGGCCACGAAGACGTCCGCGACGCGCTCCATGAAGGTCGTCAGCGGGTGACGGGCGCCGGCCGGGACGCGGTCGTAGGGCAGCGTGACGTCCACCGCCTCCTCGACCAGGACGCGGGCGTCCCGCTCGGCCTCCAGCTCCGCCTGACGGGCGGCGAGGGCCTTGCTCACGGCGCCGCGGGCCTGGCCCACGCGCTTGCCCGCCTCGGCCTTGGCCTGTGGCGGCAGTGCGCCGATCTCCCGGTTGGCGAGCGACAGGGGCGAGGTACCACCGGTGTGCGCGGTCTTCGCCTGGGCGAGCGCGTCGAGGTCACCGGCGGCAGCGAAGGCGGCGAACGCCTCGTCCCGCATGCGCTCGATCTCTTCCGGTTTCAGTGCCTCGACCTCGACTGGGTCGTACGACTTGTTCGGTGCCGACATCTCTTCCCGTGCTTCCGATTGGCTGATACTGCGCTTACCGGGGAATGCCCCGGACCCCCATGGCCCCGATCGACGACTGGAGGACGCAAAGGTGCCAAAGGTCGAGTCTAAGGGCCACAGGATGTGTGGGAGGCCCGTGGGCCGCTCAGACCAGGTAGGCCGGCGCGCTCACGGGCAGAATAAATCGGAATTCCGCGCCGCCTCCAGGGCCGCGACCGACGGTGATCGTGCCGCCGTGCGCCTCGACGATGCCCTTGACGATGTAGAGGCCCAGGCCGGTGCCGCCGCGCTTGCTCCCCCGCCAGAAGCGGGTGAAGACACGACCCATCGACTCCTCGGGGATGCCGGGGCCTTCGTCGCTCACGGTGACGGCCGTTCCCTTCTCGTCGCTCTTCGCGGGTACGGATGCGGGTGCGACTTCAATGGTGACGGTTCCCTCGCCGTGGCGCACCGCGTTTTCCAGCAGGTTGCCGAGCACCTGGTCGACCTTGTCCGGGTCGGCCCAGACCGCGGGCAGCGGCTGGCAGGTGCGGACGAGGAAGCGGTCGGGGGTCTGGCCGTTCGCCGTGAGGGTCTGGATGTGACGTTCGACGGCGGCGGAGAGGTCCACGGGCTGCCGGCGCAGCTCCAGCCTCCCGGAATCGATCCGGGAGATGTCGAGCAGTTCGGCGATGAGCCGGGTGACGCGGCCCGCGTCGGCGTCGACGGTCTCCAGCATCAGGCGCTTCTGGTCATCGGTGAACCGTGTCCACTTGGCGAGGAGGGTCGCGGTGAAGCCCTTGACGGAGGTCAGCGGGGAGCGCAGCTCGTGGGCGACCGTGGCGATCAGCTCGGCGTGGCTGCGTTCGGTGCGGCGCCGGGCCTCGGTGCCGCGCAACGAGATCACCACCCGGCGTACGGGACCGGTCGGGTGCTCGCGTACGTACCGTGCGGAGACCAGGACCTCGCGGCCGCCGGGCAGCAGCAGATTGCGCTCGGGCTGGCCGACCCGGATGGCGAGGCCGCCGTACGGATCGGTCAGCGCCCACCAGCGGCGGCCCTTGAGGTCCTCCAGCGGCAGGACGTGCTCCAGGGGGCGGCCGAGAGCGGCGGCCCGGGGCATGGCGGTGATCCGAACGGCGGCGGAGTTGAAGCAGATGACCCGGCCGGTCTCGTCGGCGATGACCAGGCCGTCGGGGAGGTCGTCGGGATCGACGGTGAGGTCGACGGCTCCGGTGTCCCGGCTGTGGGTGTCCCGACTTCGGATGTCCCGGCCGTCGATGTCCCGGCCGTACGGATGCGCGCCGTCGGGGTCCTGGCCGTCGGCCGGTTCGTCCGCCGGGCCGGGGCCGTCACAGGCGCGCACCGCGGCCGTGCGTGTCCCGCGCGGCATGCCCATGCCGACAGCCATATCCCGTACCCCACCTCTCGAACCGGTGTAGTGGGCCCCCGAGTTCGTCACCCTACTAGTCGTCGGTGACGGAGCGACACCCTGCGGGGGGGCGCACTCACACGGTGCGCCGTCGGTGGGGTACGGGCATGGCGTCGGTCAGGCGGCGACCTCGACCCGGTCCCCGACCGGCCGCTCCGCCCGCTCACGCCGCACGAGCGATCCGGAGGCGAACGATCCGGCCGCCGTGCAGGCCGCGATGACCAACAGGAGCAGGGCCGCGCCCCACGACGCGCCGTTCGCCGCCCTGGTCAGCGAGGTGGCGGGCAGCGGTACGAATCCGGCCACGACGCCCGCGAGGTGGTAGGACATCGCGACGGCACGTAGCGGAACGCCTCGGGGAACATGCCGGAGACCACCGCGCCGATGGGGGCGTACGGAATGGAGAGTGCGCCGATCCCGAGCCCGACCCCGAGGTGGACCAGTGCGGGCCTGCCGGTGTCGACGAGCCGGAAGGCCGGGAAGGCGACGGCCATGGTGACGAGGCCGCCGATGGCGCAGACGGTCCAGGAGCCGATCCGGTCGGCCTCCTCGTCGAGTCCGACGATGCGGCCGTGCAGGGCGCCGAGAGTGCGGGCGGTGGACCCTCGCCGCGGCTGCCGACCAGGGTCTTTCGTTCGGATCAGGCCGGATCAGGGAGCGGCCCGCCGCGGAGCGGCTGATGTCACCGTGGTGCCGTACATCGCAAGGCGGAGGAAGGAGCCGATGGGGTCTCCCCTGCTCGAGCGGAGCCGAGAGCTCGGGGAAGACCGACGACAACGCGGCGAGGCGCGGCACCGGGGCACGCGAGCCCGGCCTGATCCAAACGAGAGGCCCTAGCGGCGCGGGCGCTGGGCCCGTGCGGAGGCGTACAGGCACACGGCCGCCGCCGTCGCCAGATTGAGGCTCTCCGCCTTGCCGTGGATCGGCACCCGCACGACGGCGTCGGCCAGCGCGCGGGTCTCCTCGGGCAGGCCCCATGCCTCGTTGCCGAAGACCCAGGCGGTCGGCCCGCCCATGGTTCCGGCGTCGAGCTCGTCGTCGAGGTCGTCCTCGCCCGCGCCGTCGGCGGCGAGAATCCGTACGCCCGCGTCCCTCAGCCCCTGCACGGCCTGCTCGACCGGGACACCGACGGCGACCGGCAGATGGAAGAGCGAGCCGACGGACGCCCGGACGGACTTGGGGTTGTAGAGGTCCACCGAGGCGTCGGTGAGCACGACGGCGTCGGCGCCCGCGGCGTCGGCGCAGCGCAGCACCGTACCGGCGTTCCCCGGGTCGCGTACGTGGGCGAGCACGGCGACCAGTTTCGGCTTCGCGGCGAGGATCGCGTCGAACGGCGAGTCGAGGAAGCGGCAGACGCCGATCAGGCCCTGGGGGGTGACGGTCTGCGACACATCGGCGAGCACACCGCCGTCCGCGAGATGCACCCGCGCGCCCGCCGCGTGGGCGGCGTCGACGATGTCGGCGTACCGCTCGGCTGCCTCGACGGTGGCGAACAGCTCGATCAGCGTCGGTTCGCCGTCGCTGCCGCGGTGTTCGGCGGCCTCGCGCACGGCCTGCGGCCCCTCGGCGATGAACCTGCGCTCCTTGCCGCGGAAGTTGCGCTTGGCCAGCCGCCGGGCGGCGGTGACGCGTGGCGATCGCGGGGAGATCAGTTCGGGGGTGCCCATGGTCGGCGGCGAGCCTCTCTGCGTACGGAGGTGAGGGACGTACGGAAATTGTCGTGCAACGCACCGGACCCGCAGACGACGAGCGCCTGCGGGTCCGGCTCAGAAAACAGGAAGTGCGACCTGGGTCAGGCAGCCTTCGGGGCGTTGACGTCGCTCGGGAGGGCCTTCTGGGCGACCTCGACGAGAGCGGCGAACGCGTTGGCGTCGTTGACCGCGAGCTCGGCCAGGATCTTGCGGTCCACCTCGATGTTGGCGGCCTTCAGACCCTGGATGAGGCGGTTGTACGTCATGCCGTTCTGGCGGGCAGCGGCGTTGATGCGCTGGATCCACAGCTGACGGAAGTCGCCCTTGCGCTTCTTGCGGTCGTTGTAGTTGTAGACGAGGGAGTGGGTGACCTGCTCCTTCGCCTTGCGGTACAGGCGGGAGCGCTGGCCCCGGTAACCGCTGGCCTGCTCGAGGATTGCCCGGCGCTTCTTGTGAGCGTTTACTGCCCGCTTGACGCGTGCCACTTTTTAACTCCTTGTAGCGGGGCCGTGGTTGGACTCACACGGCCCGGAAACGAATTGGTCCCGGTCTGAGTCGAGCTCGCCGCCCACGGGTTCACCGCGGGCCACGGACTCACTTGCCGAGAAGCTTCTTGATCTTCTTGGCGTCGGACGGAGCCACTACGACCGTGCCGGTCAGCGAGCGGGTCTTCTTGGACGACTTGTGCTCAAGAAGGTGGCGCTTGCCGGCGCGCTCACGGAGCACCTTGCCGGAGCCGGTGATCTTGAAGCGCTTGCTGGCACCGCTGTGCGTCTTGTTCTTCGGCATCGCGCCGTTCTCTCCTCGTCAGTGGCGCCCCTCGCGGTGCGGGCACCGGACAGCAGGGGCGTCAGATCTTGGTGGGAATTCCGTGGAGACCCGGGGCCGCCTGGATGGCGGCCCCCTGAGTCACGCCTCGGAAGGTGTGTCGCCCGGAGCCTCGGGCTGCGCTTCGGCAGCCTCGCCCGCGGGTTCGGCGTCGGGGGTGGAACCCTGACGCTCCGCCTTGCGGGCGGCCTGGGCCTCGCGGGCCTCGGCCATGGCTTCGGTCTTCTTCTTGTGCGGGCCCAGAACCATGATCATGTTCCGGCCGTCCTGCTTCGGGTTGGACTCGATGAAACCGAGTTCCTCCACATCCGAAGCGAGACGCTGGAGCAGTCGGAAGCCCAGCTCGGGGCGGGACTGCTCACGACCACGGAACATGATCGTGATCTTGACCTTGTCGCCCTGCTTGAGGAACCGGACGACGTGACCCTTCTTGGTGTCATAGTCGTGCGGGTCGATCTTCGGCCGGAGCTTCATCTCCTTGATGACCGTGTGCGCCTGGTTCTTGCGCGCCTCACGGGCCTTCATGGCCGACTCGTACTTGAACTTCCCGTAGTCCATGAGCTTGCACACGGGCGGACGGGCGGTCGCCGCCACCTCGACCAGGTCGAGGTCGTACTCCTGTGCAAGTTCCAGGGCCTTGGCAAGCGGAACAATCCCGACCTGCTCGCCGCTGGGACCGACAAGTCGCACCTCGGGAACGCGAATCCGGTCGTTGATGCGGGGCTCGGCGCTGATGGATCCTCCTCGGTAGCACCACGCGGCCGTCTGGCGGACAGCCACGTAACGTCTGTTTTCGTCAGACCAACCGCGCCGGTGCAAGAAAAATGCCCCGGACGGGACACAGGCGGGGCTCCTGGAACAACCGGAACACCGCCGCGGTCAACCGCGGGGCGTATCGGGCGGCTCCATCGTCCGTACGGAACGATGGGCGCCACCTGACCGGTGACCCGCCGTCCGAACGGACAGCCAGGTGGGAGATCGGAGCCTCCACTTGTGGGCTGAGCACATAGCTGCACAGCCGGTCGTTACACCAGGCTAGCAGCTCCCCCGGGCGGGCGCGAACCGGCTGCCGCCCACCGCTCCCGCAGACGGGGCGGCATCGCAATGGGCCTATCGTATGGCGCATGAGTGACGCGACCCCCACCACCGATTCCCCCGGCTTCGACGACATGGCCCGCGACATCGCGGAGGTGCCCGCGGTCGAGGTGATCGTGACGGTCGCGGTCAATCTGATGAGCGCCGCCGCCGTGAAGCTCGGGCTGACCGAGGAGGGCGACGAGCACAAGGACCTCGACGAGGCCCGAAAGCTGGTTCATGCGCTGGCCGGCCTGCTGGACGCCAGCACCACCGAGATCAGCTCCTTCCACGCGGCTCCGCTGCGTGACGGCCTGAAGTCGCTGCAGCTGGCGTTCCGCGAGGCGTCGCTCGTTCCGGACGAGCCCGGCCAGGGTCCCGGCGAGAAGTACACCGGCCCCGTCTACGGCTGAGTCCGCACGGCCCCCGGTTCCGCCTCCCGACTCCTGACGGTTGTGAGCCCCCGCCCAGGACGGGCGGGGGCTCACAACCGTCAGGCAGCGGATCAGCGGGTGAACAGCGTCCGGCCGGGCGTGGCCGCATCGGCCGGGAGCAGCGCCAGGTCCAGGCCCCGCTCCAGGCGGGCACGCAGGACGTCATCGGCCGCCAGCCGTTCCGCGACCCGGCGGGCCGCGTCGGCGGGGTCCGCGCCGGGTTCGAGGACGAGGGCGAGGGTGCCGTCGGCCCGGCCGGGGCCGAGGTGGGCGCGGAGTACCGCGGGCTCGGCGGCGACGGCGTCCCGTACCGCGGCGGTGACCGCGGGGTCGTCCAGCGGGTCGGCGCTGGTGCGGCCTTCGGCGAGGGCCAGCAGCGCGGACCCGGTCAGTTCGAACGCGACCGGGCCGGCGAGATCGAGGACCACCGTGTCCGCCTTCTCGTGCGCGGCGGCCTGCAGCGCCTGGTGCAGGGGCACGGCGACGGGGCGGGCCTGCGGATCCCAGAGCGCCAGCGATGCGGTCGAGGTGAACGCGGGCAGCGCGCGGCGGTCCCCTGCCTGAAGGGTCGGGACGGCCATGTCGCTGGTCTTCTCGCGGCGCAGGCCGTTCTCGTCCTCCTCCACCTCCCCGAGCACGGCGACGACCGGGACCAGGAGCCGGGCGCCCTTGAGGGCTTCGAGTACTGGGCCGATGGCCTTTCGGTCCTCGGCCCAGGCGGCGAGTGCCGCGCTCAGGGCCGGGTCGGCCGTGCCGTCGTCGTCGGAGTAACCGGGGTCCGGAATGTTCTTCATCGCCACAGGGCGAGCGTAGTGCCTGGGGTTTCTCGCTCCGGCAGCCGGTCGGGCCGAGCGGGCTCGCGGGGCAGGTCGGCGCCGGCCGGCAGCGGGAGGGGCCCGGCGCCGGTGGGCGTGCTCGACGGGGACGCGGACGCGGAGCGGTGGCGGACGGGTTCGACGCCGGACGTCGAGCGATGGCGGACGCGGAGCGGTGGCGGACGGGCTTGACGCCGGACGTCGAGCGGTGGCGGACGCGGAGCGGTGGGCGCGGTCAGCGCCGCACGGTGGACCGCCTGCCGCGCCACAGCACCACGGCCAGTGCCAGCAGGACCGCTCCGAGGCCGCCCGCGGCCGGGGCGAGCCAGCCTGCGGGGCCGTCGTGGTGCTCGGAACCGGGACCGGGACCGAAGTACCGCTTCCGGTATCCGGCCTCGGCGGATTCCGCGCGCAGACCGGCCGGCCGGAGCGTGGCCCCGGCCTCGATCGCTGCGACGGGGTCGACGATGCCGTACCCGCGGGCGTCGTCCCGGCCGGACTCCGGGGCGCTGCGGGCGGTGTCCGTGAGCAGTTGCCTGATCTGGGCGGGCGTCAGTCCCGGATGTGCGGCGCGGACCAGGGCGACCGCGCCCGAGACGAACGCGGAGGCGGCGGAAGTGCCCCACTCCACGTAGTACTGGCGGTCGGGGGCCGCGACGACGATGTCGACTCCGGGGGCGCTGACGGTGGCGTACCAGCGGCGGGTGGAGAACGCGGCATGGGTGCCGTACCGGTCGACAGCGGCGACCGCGATCACGCCGGGATAGGCGGCGGGGTACGAGATGTGGTCGCCTTTCTCGCCCCCGTTGCCCGACGAGGCGACGACGACGGCGCCCTTCTTCAGCGCGTACTGGACTGCGGCGTCCTCGCCCGGTTCGGGGTGGGCCGACTTGCTGTCGTCGCCGAGCGAGAGGTTGATGACGTCGGCGCCGTGGTCGGCGGCCCAGCGGATGCCGTCGGCGAGAGCCGTGCCACGGGACTCCCGGGCCTTGGCGCGGGCCGGGTCGGAGGCTTCGAGGATCACCCGGACCGGCAGGATCTTCGCCTCGGGCGCGATGCCCAGGACCCCGTCACCGCCTCCGGCACCATGGCCGTGACCTGCGATGATCCCCGCCATCGCGGTACCGTGCCGTGCCCAGGACCGGTCGCCGCGGCCGGCGCCGAAGCCGATCATGTCCTTGCCGGGCAGCACCTGGCCCGCCAGGTCGGGGAGGCTGCCGTCGACCCCGGTATCAACAACCGCGACGGTGATTCCCCTGCCCTTGGTGGTTCGCCAGGCCTGATCGGTGTGGAGCGCCTCAAGGCCCCACTGCTGGTCCCGGATGGCGTCGGCCCTGGCCGGCGCCGCGGGCAGGAGGGCGAACGCGGTGGCGGCGCAGACCGCACCCAGGGCGCGACGGCGGGTGCGGGTGCCAGTGCGGCGGATCATTCCGGCTTCTCCGTGAGGTCGGTGATGGTCCGGCGCAGGCCACGCTCGATCCGGTCCGCTATTCCCTTGGCCTCGTGGCCGAGTCCGGCCTGGGCGGCGGCCGTGGTGGCGTTCGCGGTCACGGCCTTGTCGACGGGTTGCGGATCGGTGACCGTACGGCCGTCGGCGAAACCGGAGACGGCGAACACGACGACGGGGACCTCGGTCAGTACGTGGACGGTCCAGCTGGCGCGCTGCCGGTCGCCGAACCCGGCGGCCACCGTGCCCTTGACGGGATACGTGCGCGGCATCAGGTCGGTACGCAGACCGAGGTGCTGGTCGGTGAAACGGGTGCTCAGCGCTTTCATGGCCTCGGTGTCGCCCTCGGTGAAGATCACCCCGACCGTGGTGACGCTGCTGCTGGTGGCGTCGGTGTAGGTGGCGCGGAGCATGCGCGCGCAGCCGACCGGCCCGAGCGTCCGGGCCAACAGCGGGTCCAGGCCCGTCCGGCAGCCGCTGTCCGGGGCGACGGCGACCCGGGTCCAGACCCGGTCGGCCCCGCCGGGCCCCGCCCCGTTGCCGGCCAGGGTGCGCGGGAAAAGGGTGTCCACGGGGACGCTGTGCCAGGCGGAGCGGCCCACGGTGTAGGCGCTGCGGGCGGCCGGGTCGGCGGAGGAATCGCTGGTGAGCCAGGCGCCGGTGGCCGCGCCGCCGATCAGCCCCAGCCCGAGCACGGCACAGGCCGCGGCGGTCGCGGTCCGGACGGGGCGACGGCTCGGGACGGGACGCAGCCGGGTGGTGGTCTCGGCGGGCGTCTCGGGGACCGGATGGCGGTACGGGTACGGGTACGACTGCTGCTGGTACGGGTGCGGGACGTGCGGCCGGCCGGACGGTGGCGGGGCCGCTCCCGGACGCGGGGTGAGGTCCACGGCGCCGACGGGCCGTCGCCGGGTGGCGGCGGGCGGCTGCTCGGGGCGGGGCGGGGCGGTGTCCGGCGTGGGCACGGGCACGGCGGGGGCGGCGGGGGCGGCGGACGGCGGGACCGCTGCCGTGGGCGGTGGCGGGGTCGTCGGGTGCGGCGGAACAGACGCGCCCGCGGACGGCGCGGCCGGCCCCTGCGCCGATGGTGGCGGGGTCGTGGGGCGGGGCGGAACAGGAGCGCGCTGCGCCTCGGTACTCATCCGCCCCCCTGGTCCTCTTCCGTACCGTGCGCGGATCGACGTCACAGGCAGGCCCGTTGGTTGCCGCGTGCCCGTCACTCTACGGGGTGGAACGGCCCCCGTGGGAGCCTGACGCCCTGCCCACGGGCGATCTGCACGGATCATCCCCCTACCCAGTGGTACGGACGTCTGGCAAGCTGCGGCCATGACTGCCCGCGCCGCTGACCGGACCCGTTACAACCGGGCCACCGCCCATCTGGACGCCCCGATCGCCGTCGTCGATCTGGACGCGTTCGACGCCAATGCCGACGATCTGGTGCGCCGAGCCGCCGGGAAGCCGATCCGGGTGGCGAGCAAGTCGGTGCGTTGCCGGGCGCTGCTGGAACGGGTGCTCGCGCGGCCCGGGTTCGCCGGGATCATGTCGTTCACGCCGGCCGAGTCGCTGTGGCTGGCGCGGGCCGGTTTCGAGGACGTACTGCTGGCTTACCCGTCGGCCGACCGGGCCGCCTTCGCGGAGCTGGCCGCCGATCCGAAGCTGGCCGCGGCCGTCACGGTGATGGTGGACGACCACGCGCAGCTGGAGCTGATCGACGCGGCGCGGGCCGGTGGCCGCGAGGAGATCCGGGTTTGTCTGGAGCTGGACACCTCGCTGCGGCTGCTCGGCGGCCGGGTCCGGGTCGGGGCCCTGCGTTCCCCGCTGCGCTCCCCCGCCCAACTGGCTGAACTGGCACGCTCGGTGGCGCGCAGGCCCGGCTTCCGACTGGTGGGGCTGATGGCGTACGAGGGCCATATCGCCGGGGTCGGGGACGCGGTCGCCGGGCGGCCGCTGCGCTCTCGGGCTATCCGGCTGATGCAGGCCGCGGGCCGCAAGGAACTGGTGGCCCGGCGGGCCGAAGTGGTGCGGGCGGTACGGGCGGTGGCTCCGGACCTGGAGTTCGTGAACGGCGGCGGCACCGGCAGTGTGCAGCACACGGCGGCGGAGCGCGCGGTGACCGAGATCGCGGCCGGGTCGGGGCTCTACGTACCGCGGCTGTTCGACAACTACACGTCGTTCACGGCGCGTCCGGCGGCGCTGTTCGCCCAGCCGGTGGTGCGCCGGCCGGGTGTGGGCGTGGTGACGGTCCTCGGTGGCGGCTACCCGGCGTCCGGACCGGCGGGGGCGGACCGGCTGCCCGTCCCGTACCTGCCGGAGGGGCTGCGCTACGACCCGCAGGAGGGGCCGGGCGAGGTGCAGACCCCGCTGCTCGGCGCCCCGGCCGACGATCTGCTGATCGGTGACAAGGTGTGGTTCCGGCACGCGAAGGCCGGTGAACTGTGCGAGCGCTTCAACGAGTTGCAGCTCATCGAGGGCGACCGGGTGACGGCGACCGTGCCGACGTACCGGGGCGAGGGCCGTACGTTCCTCTGAGCGCCGGACGGTCCGTGGTGGCCCGCCGGCGCGCCTGGTAGCCGGCGCGGCCGGCGACGCTCACGGACGCGGCGGCGAGCTGCTGGTGGGATGGAACACTAAACGGGTGTGACGTACGCGCCGGAGATACCCCCGTCGACGAGGAAATCGGTGGCGTTGACGAACGAGGAGTCGTCGCTCGCGAGGAACGCGACAGCCGCGGCGATCTCCGTGGCCTCGGCGAACCTGCCGACCGGGATGTGCACGAGCCTGCGGGCCGCCCGTTCCGGGTCCTTGGCGAACAGCTCCTGGAGCAGCGGGGTGTTGACCGGCCCGGGGCACAGCGCGTTGACCCGGATGCCCTCGCGGGCGAACTGCACGCCGAGTTCGCGGGACATGGCGAGGACGCCGCCCTTGGACGCGGTGTACGAGATCTGGCTGGTGGCCGCGCCCATGACGGCGACGAAGGACGCCGTGTTGATGATCGAGCCGCGGCCCTGGCGCCGCATGTAGGGCAGGGCGGCCTTGCAACAGAGGTAGACGGAGGTGAGGTTGACGTCCTGGACGCGCTTCCATGCCTCCAGGCCCGTGGTGAGGATGGAGTCGTCGTCGGGCGGGGAGATGCCCGCGTTGTTGAAGGCGATGTCGACGGAGCCGTAGGTGTCGAACGCGGCCCTGAAGAGCGCCTCGACCTGTTCGGGGTCGGTGACGTCGACGCGTACGAAGGTGCCGCCGACCTCCTCGGCCGCGGCCTTGCCGGCGTGCTCGTCGATGTCGGCGCAGACGACGTTCGCGCCCTCCGACGCCAGGCGGCGTGCGGTAGCCAGGCCGATGCCGCTTGCGGCTCCGGTGATGACGGCGGTGCGGCCGACGAGGCGGCGGCAGATGTTCTCGTTGTCGGTGGTGGTCATGCCGGTTCAAGCCTCCGTACTGATGAAGACGTTCTTGGTCTCGGTGAATGCGCTCAGCGCGTCGGGGCCGAGTTCGCGGCCGAGCCCGGACTGCTTGTAGCCGCCGAACGGGGTCCAGTAGCGGACGCTGGAATGGGAGTTGACGGAGAGGTTCCCGGCCCGGACCGCCTGTGAGACGCGCAGCGCGCGGCCCACGTCACGGGTCCAGACCGAGCCGGCGAGGCCGTACTCCGTCGCGTTGGCGAGCCGGACGGCGTCGGCCTCGTCGTCGAAGGGGAGGACGACGGCGACCGGTCCGAAGACCTCCTCGGTGGCGACGGGTGAGTCCGGGCGGACGTCGACGAGGACGGTCGGCGGGAACCAGAAGCCGGGCCCCTCGGGCGCTTTGCCGCGGAGCGCGGTCGCGTTCTCGGGGACGTGGCCGCGGACCCGTTCCCGTTGTGCCCGGGAGATGAGCGGGCCCATCTGGCTGTTCTCGTCGAAGGGATCGCCCACGACGACGGACTCGATCGCGGGCGCGAGGAGTTCGAGGAAGCGGTCGTACGCGGACCGCTGCACCAGGATGCGGCTGCGGGCGCAGCAGTCCTGGCCCGCGTTGTCCAGGAACGCCATGGGTGCGGCGGCCGCGGCGGCCTCGATATCAGCATCGGCGAAGACGATATTGGGGCTCTTGCCGCCGAGTTCGAGGGTGAGCCGCTTCACGCGGTCGGCGCACTTGGCCATGATCCGCTTGCCGACGTGGGTGGAGCCGGTGAAGACGATCTTGGCGACTCCGGGGTGCTCGACCAGGGCGTTTCCGGTGACGTCGCCCGCGCCCGGCAGCACCTGGAAGAGGTGTTCGGGCAGGCCCGCGTCCAGGGCGAGCCGGGCCAGCCGCAGGGCGGTGAGCGGAGTGGTCTCGGCGGGCTTGAGGAGCACGGCGTTCCCGGCGGCGAGGGCGGGGGCGAGGCCCCAGGCGGCGATCGGCATGGGGAAGTTCCAGGGCGCGATCACGCCGATGACGCCGAGGGGTTCGAGGAGGGTGATGTCGATTCCGCCGGGAACGGGGATCTGCCGGCCCGCGAGTCGTTCCACTCCCCCGGCGGCGTAGTCGAGCAGATCACGGACATTGCCCGCTTCCCAGCGGGCGTTGCCGAGGGTGTGACCGGCCTCCTGGACCTCCAGCCGGGCCAGCTGTTCGGCCTCGCCGTCGACGGCGGCGGCGAAGCGACGCAGCAGCCGCGCTCGGTCCGCGGGCGCGAGGGCGGCCCAGGTGCGCTGGGCGGCTGCGGCCCGTTCCACGGCCTCATGAACCTCGTACGAGGTCGAGTCCGCGACGGTCGCCATGGTCTCTTCGGTCGCTGGATTGATGATGCGGCGCTCGTTCGACAACGGATACCTCATTCGCATTCGAAGAAACGGGGCAGCCCGTCGCTGCGCGCTGCCACTTGTCAATCGGGAGCAGCACGGATCCAGGGCTCAGTGCACGGACCAGCGATACGCCCGGTCAAAGCCTCTCAAATGCCCTGCGGAGCTCCCAGTCGGTTACCGCGGCGTCGAAGGCTTTGAGCTCGACACGCGCCATGTTGCCGTAGTGCGCAACGACTTCTTCGCCGAAGGACGCTTTCGCCACCTCGCTGCGTTCCCAGAGTTCGGCTGCTTCGCGCAGCGTGGTGGGGACGTGGTCGTACGAGGCGGCGTAGGCGTTGCCCTCGCACGGCTCGGGGAGTTCGAGGCCCTTCTCGATGCCGTGGATGCCCGCCGCGATCAGTCCGGCGACGGCAAGGTACGGGTTGACGTCACCGCCGGGCAGCCGGTTCTCGAAGCGCATCGAGCGGCCGTGGCCGACGACGCGGAGCGCGCAGGTGCGGTTGTCGTGGCCCCAGGCGACGGCGGTCGGGGCGAAGGAGCCCGGCTGGAAGCGTTTGTAGGAGTTGATGTTCGGTGCGTAGAGGAGGGAGAAATCCCGCAGGACGGCCAGTTGTCCGGCGAGGAAGTGGCGCATCACCGGGGACATGTCGCCGTCCTCGCCCACCATGGCGTTGCGCCCGGCCTCGTCGATGGACTGGAGCGAGAGGTGGATGTGGCAGGAGTTGCCTTCGCGCTCATTGAACTTGGCCATGAAGGTGAGTGAGACGCCCTCCTGGGCGGCGATCTCCTTGGCGCCCGTCTTGTAGACGGCGTGCTGGTCACAGGTGACCAGGGCCTCGTCGTAACGGAACACGATCTCATGTTGCCCGGGGTTGCACTCGCCCTTCGCGGACTCGACAGTGAGACCCGCGGCAGCCATGTCGTTGCGGATGCGGCGCAGCAGCGGCTCGACGCGGCCGGTGCCGAGGACGGAGTAGTCGACGTTGTACTGGTTGGCCGGGGTCAGATCGCGGTAGTTGCGGTCCCAGGCCTGCTCGTAGGTGTCCTTGAAGACGATGAATTCGAGTTCGGTGCCGACGTGGGCCGTGTAGCCGTGCCCGGCGAGTCGTTCCAGTTGTCTGCGGAGGATCTGGCGGGGTGCGGCGACAACGGGTGCGCCGTCCTCCCAGGCGAGGTCGGCGACGACCATCGCGGTGCCCGGGTGCCAGGGGACGCGGCGCAAGGTGGTGACGTCGGGGTGTAGCGCGAAGTCACCGTAGCCCTGATCCCAGGAGGACATGGCGAATCCGTCGACGGTGTTCATGTCGGTGTCGACGGCGAGGAGGTAGTTACAGCCTTCGGTTCCGTGTTCCATGACTTCGTCGAGGAAGAAGGAGGCCGCGAACCGTTTGCCCTGCAGTCTTCCCTGCATGTCGGGGAAGGCGAGGACCACGGTGTCGATCTCGCCGCTCCCGACGAGGACGCGCAGTTCCTCGACGGAGAGCGGGGCTGTTCGGTCGGACACGGATGGATCCTCTCCTCGCAGGCCGACGGGTGATCCAAACCTATGGGCAGCGCAAGGGATTTGGATACGGTGCCGATGCGTTCCGCGTGCCGGGTGAGAGAGGGATCCGATGAACCGTCCGCTGATCGGAATCAGCACCTATCTGGAGGCTTCGACGCGCTGGGGCGTCTGGGACCTGCCCGCGACGCTGCTGCCTGCGGGATACGCACGTCTGGTCCGCGAGTCGGCCGGTCTGGCCGCGCTGCTCCCGCCGGACGATCCGGACCTCGCGGCGTCGGTGGTGGCGCGGCTGGACGCGGTGGTGATCGCGGGCGGGCCCGATGTGGACCCCGTACGGTACGGAGCCGACCGCGACCCGCGGACGGGGCCGCCCGCACCGGAGCGCGACGGCTGGGAGACGGCCCTGATCGGTGCCGCGCTCGAGTCCGGTACTCCGTTGCTCGCGATCTGTCGTGGCATGCAGCTGCTCAATGTGGCGCTCGGGGGCACGCTCACCCAGCATCTGGACGGTCACGCCGGACCGCAGGGCAAGACGGGAAGGTTCGGCTCGCATGCGGTGGCGCCGGTGCCGGGGACCCGGTACGCGTCCGTCGTGCCCGAGGAGACCACCGTCCCGACCTATCACCACCAGTGCGTGGCGCGGCTCGCTCCCGGCCTGGTTGCTTCGGCGCACGCGGCGGACGGCACGGTCGAGGCGATCGAGCTGCCGGGGGCGCAGTGGGTGCTCGGGGTGCAGTGGCATCCGGAGATGGGGGACGATCTGCGGCTGCTGCAAGCGCTGGTGACGGCTTCGGCGGACCGGCTGGTCCCGGCCCGTCCGCAGGCCGGGGACCTCGCACCACAGCAGACCACGGGGGACGACGAACAGATGCGCTCCTAGGCCGCGCGGTGTGCGAGCCTCCTCCGTAGCCATTGCAGCGCCGCCGCGCCCTGGGCACCCTGGAAGGCCCGCAGCGTCGGGAGGCCGGGCGGGGCGGGGCGCAGTGAACGGGAGACGAAGTAACCGCTCAGCGCGGTGAGTACCGCCGTCACTCCCGCCGGATCGGCGTTGCGGCCCAGCGGGTGGCTGGTGAAGACGGTCTCCGGGTCGGGGCCGCCCTGAGCCGCGACGCACGGCAGCATCACCAGCAGGTCGAACCAGGGCGCGGCCTTCAGCGCATGAGGCCAGTCGACGAAGACCACCCGTTCGTCCGTGAGCAGGATGTTGTCGGCCCGCAGGTCGCCATGGGCAAGGGAGTCCCCGGTAGCGGCCTCCGCCCAGTCGGACTCCAGCTCGGCGAGCAGGCCGAGGCGGCGTGCCGCCCAGGGGTCGAGTCGGCTCGTGTCCCCCTCGGCGAGCAGAGTCCGCCAGCCGCTGAACATCTCGGCCTTTCTCACGGCGACGGCAGGCGCCTCGATCGGGGCCGGGGTCAGGGCCGCACTCAGCTCACCGACCGCGGCCAGCACCCGGTCCAGCTCGGCGGGGTCCCAGGGGATGCGGGGCTGGTGGCCGTCGATGTCCTGGAGGACGAGGGCGACCCGGGTGCCGTCGTCGTACGAACCGAGCAGCCGGGGCACGGGGGCGCCCGGGGGGAGAGCCGCGGTGTGCCGGGCCTCGGCGCGGTGCAGTTCCGGGCTGCCGGGATTCACTTCGGCGCTCACCGCCTTGACGAACGCGCGCCGCCCGTCCGCGAGCCGGACACGGGCGGCGACCCCTGGTGAGAAACCGCCGCTCTGACTCCGTGCTTCGACGACGCGGGCACCGAGGATGTCCTCGACGGCGCCACGGACCGACGCGGGGAGGCCGGACCAGTGGTGCCGGACGCCGGTGGCGGGGGGAGCGATCACAACCATCCGCGTATTTTCGCCACGGAGCCCGACGCACGCCACCGGTTTGTGCACGTGCGCCTTCCGGTGCGGCGAGCTGGTGCGGGGCGCCGCCGCGCCCGGCTCCGCCATGGCCGGGCACGCCGGGTTCCCCGCTACGCGTCCCGACCCGTCAGCGGCCTGTCCCGGCCCGTCAGCGACAGCAGGTCGCGTGCCGGCCCCGTCGGGCGGTGGCCGGAGGGCCAGACCGCGCGCAGTTGGCGCCTCAGCCGCACTCCGGCGATCGGGATCTTGACCAGGCGCCGGGAGGACAGCTCCTCGCCGAGCGCCAGTTCGCTCAGCACGCAGGGGCCCGCGCCGCTCTGGGCCGCTCCCTTCACCGCGGTGGTCGAGGAGAGTTCGAGCAGTGGCTGGGCGAGGCCGCCGTGGACGGCCAGGGCCGCGTCCAGGACCTGGCGGGTGCCGGAGCCGTGCTCACGCAGGATCAGCGGGGTCGCGGCCAGCTCCTGCGGGGTCAGCGGCGTACGGCGACGGGCCCACGCGTGGGACGGGGCGACGACGACGACCAGCCGGTCGTGGGCGATGACCGTGCCGTCGAGGCCATCCGGCACGGACAGGCCCTCCACGAAGCCGAGGTCGGCCTCGCCGACGAGCAGCCGGCCCGCGACGGCCGCCGAGTTCCCGGCGAGCAGCGAGACCGCGGTGTCCGGCCGTTCGGCGCGCAGCGCTATCAGCCAGCCCGGCAGCAGGTATTCGGCGATGGTCATGGAGGCGGCGACCCGCAGCCGGGAGTCCCGCCGGTCGCGCAGCGCCTGCGCGCCCGCGTCGAACGCCTCGGCCGCCTCGACGATCCGGCGCGCCCAGTCGGTGACCAGCGCGCCCGCGTCGGTGAGCCGGGAACCGCGCGGCGAACGGTCCAGCAGGGCAAGACCGAGCTGCCGTTCCATGGACCGGATGCGGCTGCTGGCCGCGGGCTGGGTGACGCCGACGTCGCGTGCCGCGCGCCCCAGGCTGCCGTGCCGGGCGACCGCGAGCAGCAGTTCCAGCGCACCGAGGTCGGGGACCCGGTGGGAGAGGGGGACATGTTCTTCGCCGGTCATAAAGCCAGCTTATGACCTCATAGAGACGGAGTCTCTGGTGGGGTTCGTCCCCCGCCACGAAGATCGTGGCATGGCCATCTTTCCGCAGACACAACACACCCCCGCCCCATACCCGGCCGTCCTGCGGCTCCCTCGCCTGCGGTACGTCGGCCCCAACTGGTACGCAACCGTCATGGGCACCGCGATCGTCGCGAGCGCGGGTGCGACGCTGCCCGTGCGTGTCCCGGGACTGCGCGGTGCCTGCACCGTGGTGTGGGCGCTCGCGACGGTCATGCTCGCGGTCGTGCTCGCGGCCCGTGCCGGGCACTGGGCCGCCCATCGCGAGCAGGCCCGTACCCATCTGCTCGACCCCGCCGTCGCCCCGTTCTACGGCTGTCTCTCGATGGCCCTGCTGGCGGTCGGCGGCTCGTCGATGGTGGTCGGCCGGGACGTCATCGGGCATGGGGCGGCGCTGGCCCTGGATGTGGTGCTGTACACGGCGGGCACGGTGATCGGGCTGGCCGCCGCGGTCGCGATTCCGTATCTGATGGTCGTACGCCACCGGGTCGAGCCCGGCACCGCGTCGCCGGTGTGGCTGCTGCCGGTGGTGGCGCCGATGGTCTCCGCGGCGCTGGGTCCGCTGCTGGTGCCGGAGCTGCCCGCCGGTCAGTGGCGGGAGTCGATGCTGCTGGCCTGTTACGCGATGTTCGGGCTGAGCCTGCTCGCCACGCTGGTGATGCTGCCGTTGATCTTCGCCCGGCTCGTCCACCAGGGCCCGCTGCCGCTCGTGCTGACGCCCACGCTGTTCCTGGTCCTCGGCCCGCTGGGCCAGTCGACGACGGCGGTCAATCAGCTCGCCGATGTGGCGCCGGGGGCGATCGGGGCACCGTACGACGTGGGGCTGGGGGTGTTCGCCGTGCTGTACGGGGTGCCGGTGATGGGCTTCGCGCTGATGTGGCTGGCGCTGGCCGTCGCGCTGGTCGTGCGCGCCGTCCGGAACGGCATGACGTTCAGCATGACGTGGTGGGGCTTCACCTTCCCCGTCGGTACGTGTGTCACGGGCGCCGCGGGCCTGGCCCGGCACACGGGTCTCGCGGCGTACACCTGGCTGGCCGTCGCGCTGTACGTGCTGCTGGTGGCGGCGTGGGCGGTGGCCGGGCTGCGGACGCTGCGCGGGCTGCTCAGCGGAGCGCTGCTCGCAGCGCCGCAGGGGCCCGCACCAGTGACGGCCCGTACCACGTGAGGAATCGCCCGTCGACGAGCGCGGCGGGCAGTGCGGGGAAGGCCTCGGGGCCGTCGTCCGCGGTGAAGCGGTACGGCTCGTCGGGCAGGACGACGAGGTCGGCGCCCGCCGCGTTGAGCGCGTCGAGCGGGATACGGGGGTAGCGCTCGGCGTGGTCCGCGTAGACGTTCTCGACTCCGAGCCTGGCCAGCACGTCTCCGGCGAAGGTGTCGTGGCCCAGCACCATCCAGGGCCTGCGCCAGACGGGTACGACCGCACGGCGTGGGGCACGGGGCGGCGGGAGTGCGGCCCAGGCGGCCTCGGCCTCGTCCAGCCAGCGCGGCCTGGCCTGTCCGCAGGCGGTGGCCAGGACCCGTTCCAGTTCCTCGAAGGCCTGGTCGAGGGTGCGGACCGTGGTGACGAGCACCTCGATGCCGGCGGCCCCGATCGCCGCGAGGCCGGGCTCGCGGTTCTCCTCCTCGTTGGCGACGACGAGATCGGGCCGGAGCGCGACGATCGCCGCCACGTCGGGATTCTTGGTGCCGCCGATCCGGGCCACGGTCAACCCGGGCGGATGGGTGCACCAGTCGGTGACGCCGACCAGCAGGCCGGGGGCGGTGACGGCGACGGCCTCGGTGAGCGAGGGGACCAGGGAGACGACGCGCACGGCGGACAGCCTCTCTCAGCGACGCGGGTCGAAGGTGGCGTCGATGTGCTCGGCCACCGCGACGACCAGCAGACGCGTACCGGGCACCGCGGCCCGCCAGCGGTGGCGCACGCCACCGGACAGGAACAGCGTGTCGCCCTGCTCCAGCCGGTACGCCTGCCCCTCGGCCTCCACCTCCGCCGCGCCCTGCACCACGTACATCACCTCGTCGTTGCGGTGCTGGAACTCGCGCCCGAGGTCGAGCTCGCCGGTGAACTCCAGGGCGCTGAGCTGATGGCGTCCGCGCACCACCCTGCGTACCCCGTCGCCCTCGCCCGCCCGTACGACATCGACGGCGCGCGCCGAGTCCGCGGCGGCGCGCAACCGCGCCGTGCTGGTCTCCAGCGCTTCGGCGACCCGGTCCAGGGAGCGGGCGCTGGGCCGGGCCCGCTCGTTCTCGATCTGGCTGAGGAACGGCACGGACAGGCCGCTACGGGTGGCGACCGCGGCCAGTGTGAGCCCCAGGGATCTGCGCCGTCGGCGGACCGCGGCGCCTACGCGGAGTGCTTCCTTGTCGTCCATGTCCGGCTCCCTCCCGACTCGTCATCCTCCCGGCTGCCGGCACATTACGCACACGGTTACGCAAGGTCGGCCGGTGGATGAGCGTCTTCCGGACAGCCGGAAGGGGTGGGTTACCGTCGTCGGCGGTGCCCACCCCTTCCCGTTTATCGGGTCCTGCAGGACTCTACTGCGGGGCCATCATGTCCGCGATGCCCGGATTCTTCTCCATCCAGGCCTTCACGGCCTCTTCCTCATGTCCCGCACCGCGCTTCTGGATCTGGTTCTCCAGGCCGGCGAGCTGGTCCTCGCTCAGCTTGAAGTTCTTGAACCACTTCGTCAGCTGCGGGTAGTTCTTCGGGAAGTCCTTGCTGGCGATGGTATGCAGCCGGTCGCCGTCGCCGAAGGCCTTCTCGGGGTCCTTCAGCCTGGTCATGCTGAACTCGTTGTACGCCCAGTGCGGCGTCCAGAGCAGCACCGCGATGGGCTCCTTCTTGGCGTACGCGCGCTTCAGCTCGGACAGCATGCCCGGCGTCGAGGAGTCGACGACCTTGTACTCCTTGTCCAGGCCGTACGTCGGCAGCACGTTCTTCTTGAGGTTCTCCATCGTGGCGGTGCCCGGCTCGATGCCGACGATCCGGCCCTTGAACTGCGACCCCTTGCCATTGAGATCGGCGAGGGTCTTGACGTCCTTCACGTATGAGGGCACCGCGACCTCGATGGACGTGGGGCCGTACCACGAACCGATGTCGGTCAGCTGGGAGCCGTACTTGTCCCAGTAGTTCTTCTGGGTGTACGGCAGCCAGCCGTCGAACTGCACGTCGATCTGGCCGCGCGACATCGCGGCGTACATCGGACCGACCTCGAACTGCTTGAGGTTGATCTTGTAGCCGCGCTCCTCCAGGACCGCCTTCCACAGGTACGTGGCGGCGATGTCCTCCTCCCAGGGGAACCAGGCCATCTCGACGGCGCGGTCGCGCTCGTCCTTGCCGTTCGCACCCTTGGGCGCGGCGGCCTTGGCGACGGGGGTCCACTTGTCGGCGACGCCCGGGTTGGCCTTCAGCCAGGTACGGACGGCCTCCTGCTCCTTGCCGGTGCCCGACTTCTGGATCTGCGCCTCAAGACTGGTGAGCTGGCCCTCGCTCATCTTGAAGTTCTTGAGCCAGCTGCCGGCCTCGGGATTGTCCGCGGAGAAGCCCTTACGGGCCAGAGTGTGGATGCCGTCGCCCTTGCCCCAGAGGTTCTTGGGGTCCTTGAGCTTGGTGAGCTCGAACTGGTTGTACGCCCAGTGCGGCGACCAGAGCGGGACGACGATCGGTTCCTTCTTGGCGTACGCGCGCTTCAGCTCGGCCAGCATCGACGGAGTGGAGCCGTCGACGACCTTGTACTCCTTGTCCAGGCCGTAGCCCGGCAGGATCTTGTCCTTGAGCAGGCCCATTTCACCGGCGCTCGGCTCGATGCCGACGATCCGGCCCTTGAACTGCGACGCCTTGCCCTTCAGGTCGTCCAGCGACTGGACGTCCTTCAGGTACGAGGGGACGGCCAGCTCCAGCGAGGTGGAACCGTACCAGGAGCCCATGTCCTCCAGGCGGTCCTGGTACTTCTTCCAGTAGCTGGCGTGGGTGACGGGGAGCCAGGAGTCGGTCTCGAAGTCGATCTGGCCGTTGGCCATACCGGTGTAGAGCGCACCGGCCTCGTACTGCTTGACGTCGACCTGGTAACCGCGCCGCTCCAGCATCTCCTTCCAGAGGAAGGTGGAGGCGATGCCCTCGTCCCACGGGATGTAACCCATGCTGATCTTCTTGCCCGCGCCGACGTTCGAACCGTCGGCGGTGCCGGCGGACTTGCCCGAGCCGGACGAGCCGAAGATTCCCATGGCACCCGCGACGAGCGCGAGGACGACGATGCCGGAGACGGCGACGACGGGCTGCGGGCGGTAGTTCCAGATCTTCAGTCCGCCGGCCATCGACTGCGCCTTCGCCAGCGCGCGGCGGGCGAGCGGGGAGACCTCGCGGCCGAGCGCGCCGGTCATCCGGTCCAGGTACATCGCCACGATGACGATGGAGATGCCCGCCTCGAAGCCGAGGCCGACGTCGACGTTGCCGATGGCGCGGTAGACGGCGCCACCGAGGCCGCCGCCGCCGACCATGCCGGCGATGACCACCATGGACAGGCCCAGCATGATGACCTGGTTGATGCCTGCCATGATCGTGGGCAGGGCGAGCGGCAGCTGGACCCGCAGCAGGGTGTTGCGCCGGGTGGTGCCGAACGCTTCGGCCGCCTCGACGAGTTCGCCGTCGACCTGGCGGATGCCGAGCTCGGTCATCCGGACGCCCGGAGGCAGCGAGAAGATGATGGTGGCGATGATGCCGGGCACCACGCCGACGCCGAAGAAGATCACGCCGGGGATCAGGTAGACCATGGCGGGCATGGTCTGCATGAAGTCCAGGACCGGCCGGGTCACCGCGCTGACGGTCTTCGAACGGGACGCCCAGATGCCCAGCGGCACGGACAGCACCAGCGCGATGATGGTGGCGACGAGCACCAGGGTGACGGTGTCCATCGCTTCGTCCCACAGCTCGACGGAGTCGATGAGGGCGAAGCCCACGAAGGCGAGCACACCCGCGAGAAGACCGCGCAGCCACCAGGCGATGACGGCGACGATGCCCGCGAAGAGCAGCGGTGCGGGGGCGGAGAGCACGGCGGCTATGCCGTCGAACATGCCGCTGACGATCGAGCTGATCGCGTCGAACAGCCAGGAGAGGTGGGTCTGCAGCCAATCGACCGCGGAGTCGACCCAGTCACCGAGAGGGAGCCTAAACACTGGCCACCTTCTTCGTGTCGACCGTGCCGGGCCTGACGTCCTGCGGGATCTCGGCGGGGGTCATCGGCTCGCCGAGGACGGCGAGCAGCCGGGCCCGCGGTACGACGCCGACGAGCTTGCCCGTGGTGTCGGTCACGGCGACCGCCACGCCGCTCTGCGAGCACGGCGTGAAGAGGTCGATGATCGGCGTGGACTCGGTGACGGTGGCCGGGGCGGCCGCCAGGACGTCGGCGGGGGTACGCAGTTCCTTGCCGTCGTCCGTGGTGGTGCCCATGACCGTGTGCGGCTCGGCCATGATCGCGCCCGCGGTCAGCACCCGGGAGCGGTCGACGTCCTGGGTGAAGGAGGCGACGTAGTCGTTGGCCGGGGTGACGAGGATGTCCTCGGCGGTGCCGAGCTGGACGATCTTCCCGTCGCGCATCACGGCGATGCGGTCGCCGAGGCGCATGGCCTCGTTGAGGTCGTGGGTGATGAAGACGATCGTCTTCTTCAGGCGCTTCTGCAGTTCGAGCAGCTGGTCCTGCATGTCGCGGCGGATCAGCGGGTCGAGCGCGCTGAAGGACTCGTCCATCAGCAGCAGGTCGGCGTCGGTGGCCAGGGCGCGGGCCAGGCCGACGCGCTGCTGCATACCGCCGGACAGCTCGTCGGGCCAGGACTTCTCCCAGCCGGCGAGACCGGTCATCTCCAGCGCCTCGGCGGCGCGCTTCTCGCGCTCGGCGCGCGGCACACCCTGCACTTCGAGGCCGTATCCGGCGTTCTCCAGCACGCTGCGGTGGGGGAAGAGCGCAAAGTGCTGGAACACCATGCTGATCTTCGAGGACCGGACGTGGCGCAGTTCGGCGGGGCTCAGAGCGGTCAGATCCTGGCCGTCGAACAGGACGCGTCCGGCTGTGGGCTCCAGAAGTCCGTTGAGCATCCGCAGCAACGTGGACTTTCCGGACCCGGACAGACCCATCACGACGAAGATCTGTCCCGGTTCGACGGTGAACGAGGCGTCGATCACCGCTGCGGTCGTTCCGTCGGCGCGCAGCGCGTCGCGGTCGGCGCCGCTTTCGAGCTTCTGCACGGCTTGATCGGGTCGTCTGCCAAACACCTTGTACAAATGTTCGGCTTGCAGCCTTGACACATACACCTCGCGGGTTGAACCGAAAAACGGTCTGCCACCCCCTCCGGCAGACCGTGGAGCGACGCGGATTCGGCCCGCATGGCACGTGCGGTAGTTGAAATTGCTACGTGCTCCGCTCCGGCTGCGCGCCTGCCCTCACTTACACGAGCCAAACACAAGAGTGACCCAGCTCACATATGCGCGGGCACCGTTGGGAGCGGGGCCGCCCCCGGCCCGGACCTCCCTGACGGCCGGTGCCGCCCTCGGCTCGGCCGCCCTCGGCTGCCGGTGCCGGTGCCGGTGCCGGTGAGGTGCGACGGGCTGTCAGTGGGGTGCGGCATCATCGGGGTGTGACGCGACGCCTGATGCTCCTCGACACCGCCTCCCTCTACTACCGCGCCTACTTCGGGGTCCCCGATTCGGTACGCGCCCCGGACGGGACACCGGTCAACGCCGTGCGCGGGCTGCTCGATTTCATCGGGCGCCTGGTGCAGGACCACCGGCCGGACGACCTGGTCGCCTGCATGGACGCGGACTGGCGGCCGCACTGGCGGGTGGAGCTGATCCCTACGTACAAGGCGCACCGGGTCGCGGTGGAGACCGCCGAGGGACTGCCCGACGAGGAGGAGACCCCCGACACCCTGGCCCCGCAGGTGCCGGTCATCGAGGACGTGCTCGACGCGCTCGGCATCGCCCGGGTCGGCGTCGCGGACTACGAGGCGGACGACGTGATCGGCACGCTCACGGGCCTGGCCACCGGCCCCGTGGACATCGTCACCGGCGACCGGGATCTCTATCAGCTGGTCGACGACGCCCGCGGGGTGCGGGTGCTCTACCCGCTGAAGGGGGTCGGCTCGCTCCAGCTGACGGACGAGGCGTGGCTGCGGGAGAAGTACGGGGTGGACGGCTCCGGATACGTCGATCTGGCCCTGCTGCGCGGCGACCCGAGCGACGGGCTGCCCGGCGTCCCCGGGATCGGCGAGAAGACGGCGGCGAAATTGCTGGACGCCTTCGGTGATCTGGCCGGAATCATGGCCGCGGTCGACGATCCGGCCGCCAAGCTGACACCCTCGCAGCGCAAGCGGCTCGACGAGGCCCGGGACTACGTCGCCGTCGCACCGAAGGTGGTCCGCGTCGCCGGTGACGTACCCCTGCCGGAGTTCGACCCCGCGCTGCCCTCCGAGCCGCGCGATCCGGTCGCACTCGAAGCCCTCGCGAAGCGGTGGGGGCTGGGCGGCGCACTGCAACGCCTGCTCTCCGCACTGCACGCCTGACTCCGACCCTCCCCAGCATCTGACCGAGATGCTAGCTTAGGTAAGCCTAAGCAATCGGAGCAGGGAGAACCTCGTGGCTGAACGACCGGCACGGCAGGCACCCAAGGCGCAGGGGGCCCACGTTCTGCGCACCGAGCAGATCACCCCGCACATGGTCCGTGTGGTGCTCGGCGGTGACGGTCTCGCCGATTTCGGGCTCTCCGGGTTCACCGACCACTACGTCAAACTCTGCTTCGCCCCCGAGGGCGCGGACTACGCGCACCCGTTCGACATGGCCCGCATCCGCGCGGAACAGCCCCGGGAGCTGTGGCCCACCACCCGCACGTACACGGTGCGCTCCTGGGATCCGGTCGCCCGGGAGCTGGCCATCGACTTCGTGGTCCATGGCGACGAGGGCCTCGCCGGCCCCTGGGCGATGCGGGCGGCCCCGGGCGATCCGGTGACGTTCCTCGGCCCGGGCGGGGGCTACGGCCCGGACACCTCGGCGGACTGGCACCTTCTGGCGGGCGACGAGAGCGCCCTCCCGGCCATCGCGGCGACCCTGGAGCAGATACCGGCGGGCGCGGTGGTGCACGCGTTCATCGAGGTGACGGACGCGGCGGAGGAGCAGAAGATCGTGACGCCCGACGGCGTCGAGGTGACCTGGCTGCACCGCGGGGAGCGACCGGTCGGCGAGGTACTGACCGCCGCGGTGAAGGAGCTGGAGTTCCCGGCGGGCGAGGTCCAGGCGTTCGTCCACGGCGAGGCGGGCTTCGTGAGGGACATCCGCCGTCATCTGCGCCTGGAGCGCAAGATCCCGCTCCCCCAGCTGTCCATCTCCGGCTACTGGCGGCTCGGCCAGAACGACGACGCCTGGCGCTCGGTCAAGCGCGAGTGGAACGCGCAGGTGGAGCACGAGCAGGAGACGGCGGCATAGCACCGGTTCCTTCCCGTAAGCCCCGGTCCCCGACCGGGGCTTACGCGTTCCCGGCGCACCAGCTCACTCACCGGCGGCAGGCACCACCACCCCGCCGCCATGGGGCTTCCTGATGACGCAGCCCACGCCGGGCAGCGAGCGGCGGGGAACCTGGACACCGCCGATGTGATCGGCGCGCATTCCGTCGGCGTACCGGACGGCGGCCCGTCGATGCCGCTCACCAGCTGGTCGACGACCGGCGGCGATCTGCGAATACCGCACTTCGTCGGCATGCACGCGCTCCAACTGCTGCCGCTCTTCCTCCTCGCGCTGCTCGCACTGGCTCCGCGCGTCCCCCGGCTGCGCGACCCGCGGGTCCGGCTGCGGCTGGTACTGGTCGTCTCCGGCGCGTACGCGGCGGTCGTCGCGCTGGTCGCCTGGCAGGCGCTGCGCGGCCGGCCGCTGATCCACCCGGACGGCGCGACGCTCGGCGCCGCGGCCCTGATCGTGGCGGCGAGTGGAGCCTGCGGCTACGCGGCGCTGAGGTCGACCCCCGTACCGCGGACCGGGTCGGCCACGCGTCGCCGCAACAGGGCGTGGGTCAGACGGACTTCTGGTACGAGCGGAACGTACGGGTGGACAGCCCGACAGCCACCGCCGCGAGGACCAGCAGGGCTCCCCCGCGGCCGAGCACCAGACCCCATTCGGGATCGGAGGTCAGCGCCGAACGGCCCGCCACCATCGCCCAGTTGACCGGGTTGAAGTCGGCGATGTGCCGCATCCAGGGCGGCATCTGGCTCGGGGCCATGAAGGAGGAGGAGAGGAAAGTCAGCGGCAGCAGCAGAAAGGTGTTGATGCCGATGATCGACTCGCGCTGACGGACCAGCATGCCCAGGGCGTTGGAGAGCGCGCCGAAGACCGTGCCGAGCAGGATCGACGCGACGACCAGGATCAGCAGGCCGCCCGCGCTGCCCGGGTAGGTGGCTCCGGCGACCCGGCCGAGCAGCACGATGACGACGGACTGCACGGCGGTGCTGATGCCGTTCTGCACGACGTTGGCGTTCATCAGCGCGTTGCGGCTGACGGGCGTCGTCAGGAAGCGGTTGAGCGTGCCGCGCTCGATCTCCTCCAGGGTGCCCATGCCGGCCCACATGCTCGATCCGAGGGCGCTCATCACCACGATGCCGGGGATCAGGTAGTCCAGATAGGACGTGGTGCCGAAGCCACCGAGCTCGACGACCTTCCTGAAGAGGTTGCCGAAGAGGAACAACCAGATCACCGGCTGGACGAGGGAGATCACCAGGAAGACCGGCTGACGGACGACCGCCATGAGATGACGTTGGGTCATGTACCAGGTCTGGACGAGGACTTGGCTGCTCATCGGGCGCCTCCGACGGGGGTGGGGGCGGGGACCTGTCGGGCGTCGGCGGCGTCGGCCTCGGAGAAGCGGCGTCCGGCGTAGCGCAGATAGACGTCGTCGAGGGACGGGCGGGCCACGGTGGCGGCGGCGACCGCCGCACCGGCCCGCTCCAGGGCGGCGAGCAGGACGGGGACGGCGGCCGCGCCGTCCTCGGCGCGCACGCTCACCCGGCGACCGTCGAGCAGCACCTCGTGCACCCCGGGCAGTCCGGTGAGCGCGGCGTCGACCGCCCTGGTGTCGCCGTCGGCGCGCAACTCCATGTGGACGGCGTCGCCGCGGAGTTCGCCCTTGAGGTCGTCGGGGGCGCCCTCGACCACGATCCGGCCGCGGTCGACGATCGCGATGCGTTCGGCGAGCCGGTCGGCCTCCTCCAGGTAGTGCGTCGTGAGAACGATGGTCAGCCCCTCGTCGCCGGCCAGCCGGGAGATCTCGTCCCACATGGCCGTGCGGGCCTCGGGGTCGAGTCCGGTGGTGGGTTCGTCGAGGAAGAGCACCTCGGGGCGGTGGACGAGGCCGAGCGCGACGTCGAGACGGCGCTGCATTCCGCCGGAGTACCCCTTGACCTGGCGCTTTCCGGCGTCGGCGAGATCGAAACGGTCCAGCAGTTCATCGACACGGCGCTGGACGGCGGCGCCCCGCATCCCGTACAGCCTGCCTTGGAGCAGCAGGTTCTCGCGGCCGGTGGCGACCGGGTCGGCACCGGACTTCTGGGCGACGACTCCGATCGCGCGGCGGACCCGGTCGGGGTGGCGCAGGACATCGTGTCCGGCGACGCTCGCGGTGCCCGAGTCGGGGCGGGCCAGGGTCGTGAGGATCTTGACGGTGGTGGACTTTCCGGCGCCGTTGGGGCCGAGGAGTCCGAAGACCGTGCCGGCGTCGACGTCGAGGTCCATGCCGCGCAGTGCGGTGACGTCGCCGGGATAGGTCTTGATCAGCTGTCGCGCCGCTACTGCGGGCGCACGGGTGCTCATGGCAGAGCTCTCCTGTGGTCAGCGGGGTGCTCGGGTGCACCGAGCACGCGGGCATGCCGAGCCGATCCGCGTGAAGAGCGCCGGGCTATCCTGGGTGTGCCGCACCTCGATCGCCCGGCTCGCCTTCACGGCGTGGCCGGTCCGGGGTTCGAGACCCCGGCGGTCGCTGCTCCAACAGCTTCCGCCGGGGCCTTTCCCTCTGCTTCGGTCCTGCGTTCCCTCCGGTTGTGCGCTACGCCTTCCGCTCCGGGTCCAGGACGATCTCCTGCTCGTCCAACTCCTGCCAGTCCTGCGGGACTTCACCGGATTCGTGGAAGGACTTCCACTCCTCGATACCACTGATCGTGGCGTCGGTGAGTTCCTGACGGAAGTTCTTGATCCATTCCAGCTGTGCATCGATCATGTGGAGCTGGTATTCGGTCTCGACGACGAAGAGGCGGGGCAGCTTGTCTCCCAGCTGACCGAGAACCCCCCGGAGCGCCGCAGCCTGGATCTCCAGGGCCGCCTCGCGGGTCTCCATCAGCTCGGCCACTTCCTCCGGCGGCAGTACCGGAAGAAGCGACAGGGCCGTCTCGAAGACCGGGTACTCGGCGGCCGGCACGGCGAGCAGGTCGGAGAGCCAGTCGAGCATCTCCACGCGCCCGGCTTCGGTGATGCCGTAGAGCGTGCGCTCGGGGCGGTTGCCCTGTCGCTGGACGCCCGCGACCTCGACGTAACCGTGCTTCTCCAAGTTCTGGACGACGGTGTACAGCGAACCGAAATTGATCTTGACGCTGTGTTCCTTGCCGCGTCGGCGAAGCGTCTGGGCGATCTCGTACGGATGCATGGAACGCTCGGCGAGCAGCACCATGACCGTCAGTGCCAGTGGATTGCCGAGCTTGCGCCGCTTGGCCACCGCCTCCACCACCCTTCACTTCGCCATCGAATACTCGTGACCGAATGTATCGCGTTCACCTGAACGCGTCAATCACGATGTATCGCGGACTCTTGAGATCGTGGAAGGATCTCGCGCACCGACCAATCCGCGCTGCCATCGGCTCCGAATCATCCGGAGAACCGATGAGCGACCAGGGAGGAAGCCCGCGTGAAGGAAGCCGTGTACATCAGCGGAGCGCGCTCGGCGGGGCCCGATCTCCAGGAGCTCCTGGGGATGGTCGCCCGAGGCGACCAGGACGCCTTCGCCGAGGTGTACGACGCGGTCAGCGGGCCGGTCCTCGGGCTCGTACGGAGCGTGCTGCGTGATCCCGCCCAGTCGGAGGAGGTCGCGCAGGAGGTGCTGGTCGAGGTGTGGCGTACCGCTCCTCGGTTCCGGGCCGCCCGCGGCAGCGCGATGAGCTGGGTGCTGACACTGGCCCATCGCCGGGCCGTGGACCGGGTGCGCTCGGCCGAGGCCTCGGCGGCCCGTGAGTACAGGACCGCGCTGCTCGACCGCACACCCCCCTTCGACGAGGTCACCGAGCAGGTCGAGAGCCGGCTGGAGCGTGAACAGGTCCGCCGCTGCGTACGGACGCTCTCCGAGCTGCAACGGCAGTCCGTGGACCTCGCCTACTACCGGGGGCTGACGTATCGCGAGGTGTCGGAGCTGCTTTCCGTACCGCTCGGGACGATCAAGACACGGCTGCGCGACGGACTGATCCGGCTGCGCGACTGCCTCGGGGTGGGCGCATGAGCAACGCCGAACTGCACACGCTGACCGGGGCCTACGCCCTGCAGGCCCTGCCGGAGGCCGAGCGGCGGGACTTCGAGCGGCATCTCGGCGACTGCGAGGCCTGCGCCGTGGAGGTGCGCGAGCTGTCGGAGACCGCCACCCGGCTCGGGCTCGCGGTGGCCCGCACACCACCGCCCGAGCTGCGCGAACGGGTGCTGCGGGAGATCACGGACGTGCGGCAGGACTCGCCTTCGGGCGCCGGGCGCCCCCGCTCCGACGGGGGTGGGGCGGGTCCGGTCGCCGGTGTGACGGGGCCGAGCGGCCGGTGGCCGAAGTTCGCACTCGCCGCGTGTCTGGCCGCCGCCTGCTTCGGAGGGATCGCCGTCTGGCAGAACCGGGCGGCCGAGGACGCCCGACAGGAGGCCCACACGGCCCGACAGCAGAACGAGCGGCTGGTCCGGGTCCTCGCCGCACCGGACGCCAAGGCGTCGTCCGGTGCCATGAAGGGCGGTGCGAAGGGAACGATCGTGGTCTCGCGGACCGCGAACCGGGCCGTGTTCATGGCCTCGGGAATGCAGCAGCCACCCGGCGACAAGGTGTACCAGTTGTGGTTCGACGACCACGGCAGCATGCGTTCCGCCGGTCTGATGAACTCCGCGGCGACGAGCGACGCCATGGTGCTGGACGGGCCGGTCGACGGAGCGTCGGGCATAGGCATCACGGTCGAACCCGCCGGTGGCTCCGCGCAACCGACATCGGCACCCATGGCTCTGATGAACTTTCCGGCGGCCTGACCGGGCGGGGGCCGGGGCGGTCTCGCCGACGGACCCCGTCCGTGGGGGCGAGCCGGAACGACCCGTCGCGCGAGTACGGCACGACGACAACGCAACGGCACACGCGTATGACAGTCTCCGTGGCACTGTTCACCTCCGACCTGCGCCTGTACGACAACCCGGTGCTGCGGGCCGCACTGCGCGAGGTGGATGCCGTCGTTCCCCTGTTCGTGCACGACAGGGGGATCCAGCGGGCCGGCTTCGACGCGCCGAACCGGCGGGCGTTCCTCGCGGACTGCCTGGCCGTGGAGTCCGGGCCGTTGCCGGACCGGGCGGAGGTGGCCGGGGTCTCCCCCGGGCTCGCCAGGGGCGGTGAGACCGCCGCGCGTCGGCTGCTGTCGCACTGGCTGAACGGCCCCTGGCCGACTACGAGACCACCACGGATGTCCGTCACCGGGTGCCCTTCCTGGTCGGCCGGAACGAATCTCACGTCCGATCGGGTGACGGACCAATCCGTCCGGCGCCCGGCGACGAATGCTGGTTGTGACTGAAAACCGAGACGATCCGCGGCAGACCGGAGCATCGTCCTCCCGACGATCCCGCTGGGCACGCGCCACTCTCGCCGCGCTCAGCGGTCTGATCGCCGGGTTCTGCGCCCTGGCCGTGGCCGAACTTGCCGCGGCTGTCGTACGTCCCGAGTCGGGCCCGGTCACGGCGGTGGGGAGTGCGGTCATCGACCGCACTCCCCCTGCCGTGAAGGAGTTCGCCGTACGGAATTTCGGCACGGACGACAAGGTGGTGCTCCAACTCGGGATCCTGGTTCTCCTGGCGCTCTTCGCCATGGGGATCGGGATGCTGGCGCTGCGGCACCGGCTGCTCGGTTCCGCTGCCGTCCTGGTCTTCGGTCTGGTCGGGGCGGTGTCGGCGGTGGGGCGCCCGGAAGGCGCACCGGCCGACGCGCTGCCTTCGGTGGTGGGGGCCGTGGTGGCCGCGGGGGTGCTGTATCTCCTGGTCGGGCGGCTCACACCGCCTCCGCCTCCCTCTCCCGCGGCTGGGGAGAGGGAGGCGGAGGCATACGTCACCTTCGACCGCCGCGGCTTCGTCGTCGCGGGGACCACGGCGGCGGCCGCCTCGGCGGGCGCGGGATTCCTGGGACGCCGGCTCACCTCCTCCGTCCAGGCCGGGGCCGGCGCTTCGCGTCACAACCTGGTCCTCCCCGTACCGGAATCCGCCGCACCGGCCATTCCCCCGGGCGCCGACCTGAGGATCCGGGGACTGAGTTCCTTCATCACCCCGAACAAGGACTTCTACCGGGTGGACACGGCGCTGGTCGTGCCACGCGTCGATGCCGGTACGTGGCGGCTGAAGATCCATGGCAAGGGCGTCGCACGGCCCGTCACCGTCGACATCCACGATCTGCTGGGCCGAGAGGTCATCGAGCGCGACATCACCCTGGCCTGCGTGTCCAACGAGGTCGGCGGCCCCTACGTCGGCAACGCCAGGTGGATCGGCGTACGGCTGGCCGATCTGCTGCGCGAGGCCGGGGTGCGGCCGCCGTCGAAGGGCGGTCCCGCCGACCAGATCGTCGCGCGTTCCGTCGACGGCATGACGATCGGCACACCGGTCGAAACGGCCATGGACGGACGCGACGCGATGCTCGCCTTCGGCATGAACGGCGAGCCACTGCCTTTCGAGCACGGCTTCCCTGTCCGGATGGTCGTTCCCGGCCTGTACGGGTACGTATCGGCCTGCAAGTGGATCAAAGACATCGAGCTCACCACGTTCGACGCGTACGACGCCTACTGGGTCGAACGGTCCTGGTCCCAGCAGGCGCCGATCAAGACCGAGTCACGGATCGACACGCCCCGCCCGTTCTCCTCCCCGAAGGCCGGCACGGTACCGGTGGCCGGGGTGGCCTGGGCCCAGCACCGCGGTATCTCGCGGGTCGAGGTCCGGGTGGACGGCGGGGAGTGGCACACGGCCCGGCTGGCCGCCGCGGACAACCGGGACACCTGGCGCCAGTGGGTGTGGGAGTGGCCCGCCACATCCGGCAATCACACCCTCGAGGTCCGTGCCACGGACGGAACCGGCGCCACCCAGACCGGCGACCGCGTCGGCACCGTGCCCAACGGCGCGACGGGCTGGCACTCGGTGATGGTCGACGTGTCCTGACCGGGCGGGACACCCGGGGGATCACCCTCCGCACGCGCTGACCGGATGGAACCTCGCGGCGTGGTGGAACGGCAGGACCGGGTGGTGGGTGCCGTCGTCGGGTCGGCGGTCGGTGACGCGCTGGGGGCGCCCTTCGAGTTCGGCCCCGCCGGTGTCTACACGGCACGCTTCCCGGACGGTGTCGGCACGATGTGCGGGGGCGGCGGCTGGGATCCGGGCGAGGCCACGGACGATACCCGGATGGCCGTGCTGGTCGCGGAGTCCCTGCTGGAACGGGGCGGCCTCGACCTCCCCGACCTGTTCGGCCGGATTCGCCGATGGGCGGCGGGCGGGCCGAAGGACATCGGACTGCAGACCGAGGACCTACTGACGAGCGGCGAGCCCTGGGACATCGCGGCAGCGCTGCACTTCCAGGTCAATGGGCGCGCGGCGGGCAACGGTCCGCTGATGCGGGCCGCCATGTCGGCCGTGTACTTCGCGCGGGCGGAACCGATGACGACGATGGCCGCTGCACGACGGATCGCCGCGCTGACACATGGCGACCGGACCGCATGGGAGGGCACCGCCGTGCTGCACGAACCGATCCAGGTGGCACTGAACGGTGGCAATCCGCTCGCCGCCGTTCCGGGCGCCGGGGACACCGACACGGTCGCGGCGGTGACCGGTGGCCTGGCGGGGACCTGCCGGAATCGCGCCGAAGCTGGGCGGAGCCCCTGCACGTGTCGCTGCCGGGGTACGGGGACCGGGTGCTGCGGACGCCTGATCTGGTGGACCTGACCGGACAGCTGGAGCGCGCCTCACACGTCGCGATTCCCTCCGATATTCGTAATCCCCGAACCTGCGCATAAGGGCCAGATAAGCGCAAAATGGCATAGAGGGCCGCGTTTCCCCAAAACGGCGGCCAGGTCCGCAGGAGCGAAGGAGACCAACCCATGTCAAACCTCTCGCACGCCGGCCGTGACATCGCCAGTCACCCCGATGTTTCCGAAATGCGCGATCGCTATGCGCGAGTGCTCGGCGGCCGCGACGTGGCCCTCGTGGACGCACCGGTGTTCCTCGTCGGTCTCTACTGCGCCATCTCGCCCTGGGTGCTCGGCTTCACGACGAGCCAGCCCACCCTCGTGGCACACAACCTGATCATGGGTATCGCCATCGCCGTGCTGGGCCTCGGATTCACCGTCATGCCGGAGCGGATGTACGGCCTGAGCTGGGCCATCTGCGCCATAGGCGCCTGGATGATCGCCTCGACGTGGGTGGTCGGCAGCGGCCCGAGCCTCGGCGTCATCCTGAACAACGTCATCATCGGCGGACTGACCCTGCTGCTGGGGCTGGTCTGCGCGGGCGCGTCGATGAAGATCGGCAAGCGCGGCACGCGCGGCACACGCGGCACGCCCACAGACTGAAAAAGGCGCTGTCGGCCGGTCCGCACGAAGCGGACCGGCCGACGACGGACGGGCGCGATGACCCGGATCCACGCTCCGGTGACGCGGTTCCGGCTGACGGCCGCGCAGGCATCCCGCCCCCGGCACCCCGCATTGCGTGGACCCGGCACCCCGCATTGCGTGGACCCGTCACCCCACGGAGCTGTAGGCCACGACCCCCCGCAACACCGCGTCCACCGCCTTGCGTGCACTCCGCGCCACCGAACTCCCCTCCCGTGGAGCCGCAGCCGCGATCTGCCCCAGCACATCGATCACTTGCTTGCACCACCGCACGAAGTCCCCGGCCGGCATCTCCACCTCGCCCAGCACCTCGTCCAGCGACCGCCCGGACGCCCACATGTAGACCGCCCAGGCAAACCCGAGATCGGGTTCGCGCTGGCCGACCCCCTCCGCTTGGTTGATCTTGAAGTCCTCCTCCAGGGCATCGAGCCGGCCCCAGATCCGGACCATCTCGCCCATCGCGGCTTTCGCGGGCCCCGACGGCAGCTTCGGCGCCACCGCATCATCGGCCTGCCGCGCCTCGTACACCAACGCGGAGACGCACGCGGCGAGTTCGGCCGGGTTCAAGCCCTCCCACACCCCGTCCCGCAGGCATTCGCTCGCCAGCAGATCCAGCTCGCCGTAGAGCCGTGCGAGACGCTGCCCGTGCTCGGTGACCTCATTGCCCCGCAAGTAGTCGAGCTCGGTGAGCAGCGCGACGATCCGGTCGAAGGTACGGGCGATCGTGTTCGTCCGCCCCTCGATCCGCCGCTCCAGTTGCTTGGTGTCGCGCTGCAGCCGGTGGTACCGCTCGGCCCATCGCGCATGGTCCTCACGCTCGTCGCACCCGTGGCAGGGGTGGGCGCGCAACGCCGCCCGGTAGCGGGCGATCTCCCGGTCGTCGGCCGCGGGTGACCGATCCCTGCGGTGCCGCTCCGGCGCTATGTGCCCCGCCTTCGTCCGCAGAGCGGAGGCCAGATCGCGACGCGACTGCGGCGAGCGCGGGTTGAACGACTTCGGCACCCGCATCCGCTCCAGCGCCTCCACCGGAACGGGGAAGTCGATCGAGGCGAGCCTCTTGACCTGTCGCTCGGCGGTCAGCACCAACGGCCGTGGCCCGTCGTGGTATTCGAGTCCGCGGTGCCCGTGCCCATTGGTCCGTCCGCCCGGCAGCCCCGGGTCGAGGACCAGCGCCAGTCCGGCGAACTTGCCGGTGGGCACGTGGATGACATCGCCGGGCTTGAGCTTCTCCAGGGACGCCGCCGCCGCGGCCCGCCGCTGCGATGCGCCCTGCTTGGCGAGCTCGGTCTCCCGGTCCTTGAGGTCGCGGCGCAGCCGCGCGTACTCCTCGAAGTCACCGAGGTGACAGGTCATGCCCTCGCGATAGCCCTCCAGCCCCTCCTCGTTCCGCTGGACCTGCCGGGAGATCCCGACCACCGACCGGTCGGCCTGGAACTGCGCGAAGGAGGTCTCCAGCAGCTCGCGCGAGCGGTGCCGCCCGAACTGATGCACCAGGTTGACGGCCATGTTGTACGAGGGCCGGAAGCTGGACCGCAGCGGATACGTCCGCGTACCCGCAAGTCCGGCCAGCGCGCCCGGATCCATGCCACGCTGCCACAGCACCACCGCATGACCTTCGATGTCGATCCCACGGCGTCCGGCCCGCCCGGTCAGCTGGGTGTACTCGCCGGGGGTGATGTCGGCGTGCTGTTCGCCGTTCCACTTGACGAGCTTCTCCAGCACGACCGAGCGAGCGGGCATGTTGATGCCGAGGGCGAGCGTCTCCGTCGCGAAGACCGCCTTGACGAGCCCTCGTACGAAGAGCTCCTCCACGACTTCCTTGAACGTGGGCAGCATGCCGGCGTGGTGCGCGGCGATGCCACGCTCCAGTCCTTCGAGCCACTCGTAGTAGCCGAGGACATGGAGGTCCTCGCCGGGGATGGACGCGGTCCGCTCCTCGACGATCTCGCGGACCAGACGCCGCTTGGCCTCGTCGTTGAGCCGGAGTCCGGCATGCAGACACTGCTGCACGGCGGCTTCGCAGGCGGCCCGGCTGAAGATGAACGTGATGGCGGGGAGCAGCCCTTCGGCGTCCAGCCGGTCGATGACCTCGGGCCTGGACGGGGTCCAGATGCGGCTGCGCTCGCGGCGCTCGCGCTCGCGGTCCGCCTCGCGGACCATCTTTCCGCGGCGGCGTTCCCGCGGGTTGTAGCCCCGCTGGTTCTCCATCCGGGCGAGCCGGACCAGGTCGGGGTTGACTTCGCGCCGTCCAGAGCCGCGGCCGCCGTGGTCGGTCTCCTCCTCGAAGAGGTCGTATATCCGGCGGCCCGCCAGCACGTGCTGCCAGAGCGGCACGGGGCGGTGTTCGGAGACGATGACCTCGGTGTCACCGCGGACGGTGTCCAGCCAGTCACCGAACTCCTCGGCGTTGGACACGGTCGCCGACAGTGACACCAGGGTCACGGAGTCGGGGAGGTGAATGATCACTTCCTCCCAGACGGCGCCCCGGAAGCGGTCGGAGAGGTAGTGCACCTCGTCCATCACCACGTAGCCCAGACCGCGCAGCGTCTGCGAGCCCGCGTACAGCATGTTCCGCAGCACTTCGGTGGTCATGACGACCACCGGGGCGTCGCCGTTGACGCTGTTGTCGCCGGTCAGCAGGCCGACCTTGTCCGGTCCGTAGCGCTTGACCAGATCGGCGAACTTCTGGTTGGACAGGGCCTTGATGGGGGTGGTGTAGAAGCACTTGCGGCCCTGCGCGAGCGCGAGGTGCACGGCGAATTCGCCGACGATCGTCTTGCCCGAGCCGGTGGGAGCGGCGACGAGCACCCCCTTGCCTGCCTCCAGCGCCTCGCATGCCTCGATCTGGTAGGGGTCCAGATCGAACTCGTACAACTCGCGGAAGGGCGCGAGTGCCGTGGCCAGCTCGGCGGCGCGGATCCGAGAAGCCTGGTATCGCTCAGCTGGTGAGAGGTCCTCTGTCATCTTGCTTACGAGCCTACCCGGCGCCTCCGACAGTGACGCGATCTTTAAATACCGCCGGGAGAACCCGGTGCGAGAACCCTCGCCGCGCCCGGTACGCAGGTGGCGGTGAGCGGCAGTGCGCCGAGTTGTTCACCGTCCGCGTATGCCGTGACACCGGCCGCGGCGAGCTCGATCGAGGAGACCCGGTGCGAAGTGACCTTGGGGTGGCCGAGGTGCGTTCCCTTGTAGACGCGAGGAAATACCTTGAGGAGTGTGGTGCGGCTGCAGTCCCCGACGACGGTCACGTCGAAGAGCCCGTCGTCCATGACGGCGTCCGCGCAGATCCGCATGCCGCCGCCGTACGTCGATCCGTTGCCGACGGCGATGAGCGTCGCCTCGATCTCCCGGACCGGTCCGCCGTCCAGCCTGATGCGATACGGGATCGGTTTGAACGCGGCGAGTTCGGCGAGGATCGCGAGGTCGTACTTGAACCGTCCGCCGACCCAGCGCATCCGGTTGCCGCGGTCGTTGACCCGGGAGTCGAAGCCGGAGGCGAGCACGGACCCGAACCACCGCTCGCCGACCCGGCCGAGATCGATCTCGCGGACCGCCCCGCCCTTGAGCGCCCGGGCGGCGAGCCGTCCGGCCGCGGCCGGATCCCGTATCGGCACCCCGAGCGCGCGGGCGAAGTCGTTCCCGGTGCCCACGGCGACGACCCCGAGCGGGGTCTCCGTTCCGGCCACGGCGTGCAGGGCGAGGGACATCATGCCGTCCCCGCCCACCGCTATCAGTGCACCGGTGCCGCCCGCGACGGCCTCCCGCGCACGCCGCAGGGCGTCGGCGGCGTCCTCGCCGAGAACCGTACGCACGGAGAATCCGGCGTCCCGCAACGCGGAAGCGGCCGGCTGCGCGGCACGCGCGCCCCGGCCGCGTCCCGCGGTGGGATTGACGAAAAGGGTGATCTCGCTGGTCACCCGGGGACCCTACAAGGTCAGGTGATGTCGTCGTAACCGTTGACCCGGTCACGGTCCGAGCTCGTCTGGGTGGGCAACGACCGGCTGGACGAGACCGATTCGATCTCACCGATGTCTTCGGGGGTGAGGTCCAGCTCCGAGGCCTCGTCGTCGGCGGGCCCCGCCGCCGCGAGCTGCGCCTTGCGGCGGTCGTTGAGGAGCGAGATCGCCGTGGCCACGAAGTAGAGCACCCAGATCGGTCCGGCGAGCGCCAGCATGCTCACCGGGTCGGTGCTGGGCGTGGCCACCGCCGCGAAGACCGTGATCCCCATGATCATGCCCCGCCACCAGCCGAGCATCCGCTTGCCGGTGATGACCCCGCCGAAGTTCAGCATGACGAGCAGCAGGGGCAGTTCGAAGGAGAGCCCGAAGACCACCACCATGCGCGTGATCAGATCCAGCAGGTCGTCCAGCGGCAGCTGGTTGTCCAGGCCGGCCGGCGAGAAGTCCAGGAGCACTCGGGCCATCGTGGGCAGCGTCTTGTACGCGAAGAGGCCACCGGCGAGGAAGAGCGGGAACCCCGCACCGACGAAGGCGAGCGAGTACTTCTTCTCGTGCTTGTGCAGACCCGGGGCGACGAAGGCCCACAGCTGGTAGAGCCAGATCGGCGAGGAAAGGACGACGCCCGCCATCAAGGAGACCTTGAGGGCAAGGGTGAACGGGGTGAGCAGACCGTTCAGGACGATACGCGCGCACGTACCGTCGTCCTTCTTGGCGAGCTCGGCGAAGCTGGACTCACAACCGACGGACTTCAGTACCGGGTTGGTGAAGAACTCGATGATCCCCTTGTAGAAGAACGCGGCCACGATCGTGACGACGACGATTCCGAGCAGGCCTTTGGCCAGCCGGTTACGCAGCTCACGCAGGTGCTCCACCAAGGGCATGCGGCCGTCGGGGTCCGTCTCCTGCTTGCGGGCAGACTTGAGCAACCCACGTCCTCATCTCGTGCAGCAGGCCGTCACCGATCGCGGCGCCTGCGTCGGCCCGTTTCTTGTCAGCGCTTGGTCGAGTCGGTCGGCTCGGCGACCGGACGCGAGCTCGTCACGTCACCGGGCGCGGCCTTGATGGTGCGCGGGGCGGCCTGATCCTGGGCGGCGGTGTCGTTCGCCGGTTCGGTCGGGGTGGCCGACGGGCTGCCCTCGGACTTCATGGCCTTGGCCTCGCTCTTGAGGATGCGGGCCGACTTGCCGAGCGAGCGAGCCATGTCAGGAAGCTTCTTCGCGCCGAACAGCAGAACAACAACGACGAGGATCAGGATGATCTCGGGAGCGCCGAGCCTTCCGAACATATGCGTGTACCTTCTCACCGAGGCAGCAGGGGTGGGGCGGATCGAACGTCGGACGGACGCCCGATCGTCGTACTGTCAGCGATCGTATCCCGCAGGAGTAAACGCAGGGCAATACTCATGCATCCTTGCGATTGCGGCCCATGCCTCGCTCTCAGGGCCGCTTGAGCAGCGTACCCCCCGAATCCGGGAAACTGCAGGCCGCGCCGGTTCCGTTCGATCGTCCCTGCTCACAGGCGCGCAGCGGCGCGGACCCCAGGGCCTCTCGTTTGGATCATGCCGGGCTCGCGTGCCCCGGCACCGCACCTCGCCGCGTTGTCGTCAGTCGCCGACGCTCCTTCCCCAAGCTCTCGGCTCCGCTCGAGCAGGGGAGACCCCATCCAAGGACTTCCGGCCGTCTTGCGATCGCACGCACTGGACGACGCTCCTTCCGGGCAAACATTGCCGGTCGCGGCACTAGCGCAACGCTTCACCCGTCGCGGCAAGATCCGTCGCGGCGCGTTCGAGGTCCTCCGCCGCCCGGTTGATGCGCTGGGTGGTTCGCGTCACCTGGTGCCCCAGGCGCTGGGCCTCGACGAAGACCTTGACGGCCAGCACGCCCAGGACGGCGATCCCGAGGAACCCCAGGGCGATGGCGAGCATGGGCCAGAACATGCGCAGAGCCTCGATGTGTCTAGGTGTCCGGAGGTCTAAAGGCTGGTGTGGAGGCGCAGCGTCCGCACCCCGCCACCGGTGAGGAGCTCGACTATCCGCTCCCCGGCGGGTTTACGGACGGCCGCGCCGCACTCGGGGCAGGTGAACGAGTAGAACGTCGTCCGGCGGCTGGCGCCCACGGCGAGCCGGATGGCGCCCGCCGCCAGCTCGAACCGCTCACGGCAGTCCGGGCAGGCGGCCTTGAACCGTACGGACTCGGGCACCACCACGGTCGGCACACCCGACACCACGGACATATTGTTCATATCTCTCGGATCTCCGCTCAGGCCGGGCCGTCGTAGGCAGCGAGCGCCGCACGGGCCGCCTGCTGTGCGCTCCGCGCCAGTTCCGGTGGGGAGACGATGCGGCCTTCCCCGCCGAGCCGCAGTGCGAGCCTGCGCAGCGAGGCCGGATCGGGGGTGCGCAGGGTGATCCGCAGCCCGCCGTCGGGCAGTTCCTCGGCGCTGTCGTGCGGGTAGTACTCGGCGACCCACCGGCCACCGGGCCCCACCTCGACCACGACCTCCGGGTCCTCGGCCGCCGGCTGGACGAGCCCTTCGGACAGATCGCGCAGTTCCAGCTCGGGCGGCGCGGCCGGCTCGTCCAGCAGCCGGATCTCGGCGACCCGGTCGAGCCGGAACGTACGCCGGTCCTCGGAGGACCGGCACCAGGCCTCCATGTACGTGTGCCCCACGGCGAACAGCCGGATCGGGTCCACCTCGCGCTCGGTCAGTTCGTCGCGCGCGGGTGAGTAGTAGCGCAGCCAGAGCCGGCGCCGCTCGGAGATCGCCCGGTCGACATCGGCGAAGACACCGCCCTCGGACTCGAAGGTGACCGAGAGCCGCGAGCTCGCCGCGCCCACCTCGCCGGCCGCCGTCTCCAGCTTCGCGGTGGCCCGCAGCAGTGCCTGCCGGTCGCTCTCGCGCAGCCCCGGCAGTGTGGCCACGGCGCGGGCGGCGACCAGGAGCGCGGTCGCCTCGTCGGCCGCGAGCCGCAGCGGCTCCGCGACATCGTCCGGGTTGTGCCACCAGATGCGGTCGCCGTCGGTGTCGATGTCCAGCAGATCGCCGCCGCGGAAGCTCGTACCGCACATCGGCAGCACATCGAGGTCCGAGATGAGTTCGTCCTCGGTGATTCCGAAGGCACGGGCGACGTCCTGGACATGGGCGCCGGGGCGTTCCCGCAGATACGTCACCAGGGAGAGCATCCGGCGGGTCTGGTCGATCGCGTTCGTGGCCATGAATGGGTCCCCTCAGTCCTTGGCCACGGCGCGCAGCCGGTCCACCACATCGGCCCGCAGATCGGCGGGTTCCCGTACGACGACGTCCGGACCGAACTCGACGAGCCAGGCATCCAGACCGTGTCCGTACGGAATCTCCAACTCGTCCCACCCGTTCCCGAGTTCCCGGACCGATATGGCGCGCGAGCGCAGCGGGTATCCGGCACCGGTCCGCAGCCTGATCAGCGCGGTCCGGGTCGCCGTCTCCCCCGCCCAGCTCTCGACGGTCTCGCGGACGGTCACGACGTCGGGTACCTCGGCGGTGAACGCCCCGGCCCGGGAGCGGACCCGGCCGGTGATCCGGGAGAGCCGGAACACCCGCTCGGCGCCGCGGTCCCGGTCCCAGCCGGCCAGGTACCAGTGGCCGCGCCAGCATTCCAGCGTCCACGGCTCGACCTGGCGCTGCTCGGGCCGGGCGGCGTTGGCCTTGTGGTAGTCGAAGGTCACCGGACGGCGGTCCCGGCAGGCCAGCATCAATGGCTCGAAGGCGGCCTCGTGAACGGGGATACGGGGTTCGAGGGCGCTGTGCACCTCGTACGCGTCCTCGGCCTCCGGCATGCCGGCGGCCCGCAGCTTCTGCAGCGCGCCGCTGGCGGCACCGGCCAGCCGTGCCTGCTGCCAGACCTTGGCGGCCAGTCCGAGGGCGGCGGCCTCCTCGGCGTCCAGCGTGATCGGGGGCAGCCGGTTGCTGTCGCGGCGGGCGAGATATCCCGTGTCGCCGTCCAGGTTCTCCACGGTCTCGATGACCAGACCGAGCTCGCGCAGATCGTCCTTGTCGCGCTCGAACATCCGGTTGAAGGCGTCGTCGGAACCGGCCTCCAGGTAGGCCTCGATGGAGCCGCGCAGCTCGCGCTTGCTCAGCGGGCGCCGGGTCCCCAGCAGACACAGAGCCAGGTTCATCAGCCGCTCGGCCTTGGCAATCGCCATCGACGCCCTTTCTGTTTTGCCCTACGACCGTCGACCGTACCGCTCCGCGGTGTCCGGACAAAAGCGAGGGCCCGTGCCCCCAGGCACGGGCCCTCGTAGTGCACGGGTGCGGATCAGACGGCGACCAGGTCGCAGACGAAGATCAGGGTCTCGCCGGGGGCGATACGGCCGCCACCGGCGCCGCGGTCGCCGTACGCGAGGTGCGCGGGGATGGTCAGCTGGCGACGGCCGCCGACCTTCATGCCCTGCACGCCCTGGTCCCAGCCGGAGATCACCTGGCCGGCACCGAGCTGGAACTGCAGCGGGGCGCCGCGGTTCCAGGAGGCGTCGAACTCCTCGCCGGTGGAGAATGCCACGCCCACGTAGTGGACGGAGACGGTGGCGCCGGCCTTGGCCACCGCGCCGTCGCCTTCCCAGATGTCCTTGATCTCCAGGTCGGCCGGCGGCTCGCCACCCGGGAAGTCGATCTCGGGCTTCTCGATGCTCACTGACTTGCTCCTCTTACTGATGAACTGGGCAACCGGGACAGTCTTACATCTTCGCCAGGATGTCCACGGCGAAGACCAGCGTGGACTTCGCCGGAATCGTCTGCTGTGCCTTGTCGCCGAACCCCTGGTCCGGCGGGATGACGAGGAGCACGCGGCTGCCGATCTTCTTGCCGACCAGACCGTTCTTGAGCCCCTTCAGGGTGACCTGGGCGAGGGGGAAGGTCTGCGTCTTGCCCGCGCTGTAGGTGCTGTCGAACGTCTTGCCGTCCTTCCAGAGCAGCCCCACGTAGTTCACGACGACGCTGTCGGTGTCCTTCACGACGTCGCCCTTGGACTCCAGGATGTAATGGGAGACGAGCTTCTTCGGCGGGTCGCTCTTGGTCGGGATCGTGACCTTGGGGGCCTTGCCGTCCGTGTTCGTGCCGACCTTCGGCAGGTCGATGTTGTCCTGGGCGACCTCGGTGCCCTTGGCGGACGCCGGGATCTGCGTCGCCTTCAGAACGTCGACGACGAAGACGAGCGTGGCGTTCGGCTTGATGTCGCCCTGGCCCTGCGCTCCGTAACCGAGCTCCGGCGGGATGACCAGCTGCACCCGGCTGCCGACCTTCTTGCCGACGAGGCCCTTGTCCCAGCCCTGGATCACCATGCCCGCGCCGAGGGTCAGATCGAACGGCTGCTTGCGGTCGAAGCTGTTGTCGAACGGCTTGTCGGAGTCCCAGGCCTGCCCGAGGTAGTTGACCTGGATCGCGTCGCCGTTCTTGAGCGTGGCGCCGTCACCCTCGCTGACGACCCTGGTCTTCAGCTCCTTGGGCGGGTTCCCGGTCCCCTTGGCCAGGGTGGGCTTCTCGCCGAACTTCGCACCCGCGGTGATCGCGGGGAACCCGTCCTTGGACGCGGCGGAAGCGGAAGCGGAAGCGGAAGCGGAAGCGGAGCCCTTTTCGTTACCGCAGGCTGCTGTCACCAGCAACAGGGGGACGACGAGAAGGCCGGCAAGTCGGCGCACTGGTTCCTCAGATCTCAGACGGCACAGTTGGTTGAGTCCCCGACACTCTAGGGCGTACGCAGGGCCCCGTACGAGGAACGTACGGGGCCCGCGTCGCGTCGGAGTCCGGGAATTCCTGCCGCCGGCTCACATACCCGCGATCAGCTTCTCCACCCGGTCGTCCACCGAACGGAACGGGTCCTTGCACAACACCGTGCGCTGCGCCTGGTCGTTGAGCTTGAGATGGACCCAGTCGACGGTGAAGTCCCGCCGCTGCTCCTGGGCCCTGCGGATGAAGTCCCCGCGCAGTCGCGCCCTGGTCGTCTGCGGGGGCACGGACTTGCCCTCGAAGATCTTCAGGTCGTTGCAGACACGGGCGGCCTGCCCCTTGCGCTCCAGCAGGTAGTACAGGCCGCGACGGCGGTGGATGTCGTGGTACGCGAGGTCTATCTGGGCAACCCGCGGATGCGACATCGTCATGTTGTGCTTGGCGCGGTACCGCTCGATGAGCCTGTACTTCATCACCCAGTCGATCTCGGTCTCGATCCGGTCGAGGTCCTCGGCCTCGACCGCGTCGAGCGTACGGCCCCACAGCTCCAGGACCTGGGCGACCGTTCCGGTGCGGATGCCGCGGCGGTCGACGAAGTCGACCGCCTTCTCGTAGTACTCGCGCTGCACCTCGATGGCGGATGCCTCACGGCCGCTGGCCAGGCGCACCTTGCGCTGCCCCGTGGTGTCGTGACTGACCTCGCGGATCGCCCGGATCGGGTTCTCCAGCGTCAGATCCCGCATCACGGTGCCCGCCTCGATCATGCGGAGCACCAGATCGGTGGCGCCGACCTTGAGCAGCATCGTCGTCTCGGACATGTTGGAGTCACCGACGATGACGTGGAGGCGGCGGTACCGCTCCGCGTCCGCGTGCGGTTCGTCCCGCGTGTTGATGATCGGGCGGGAGCGGGTCGTCGCGGAGCTGACGCCCTCCCAGATGTGCTCGGCACGCTGGCTGACGCAGTAGACGGCGCCCCGCGGGGTCTGCAGCACCTTGCCCGCGCCGCAGATCAGCTGCCTCGTGACGAGGAAGGGAATGAGGATGTCCGCGAGCCGGGAGAATTCTCCATGCCGCGCCACGAGATAGTTCTCATGACACCCGTAGGAGTTTCCCGCCGAGTCGGTGTTGTTCTTGAAGAGATAGACGTCGCCCGCGATTCCCTCCTCGTGCAGGCGGCGTTCGGCGTCGACGAGCAGACCTTCGAGAATGCGTTCGCCGGCCTTGTCGTGGGTGACCAGCTCGGTCAGGTTGTCGCATTCGGGGGTTGCATATTCCGGATGCGATCCCACGTCGAGGTAGAGGCGGGCGCCGTTCCGCAGAAAGACATTGCTGCTGCGGCCCCATGACACAACACGGCGGAAGAGGTAGCGCGCCACTTCATCAGGAGACAGTCGGCGCTGTCCCCTGAACGTGCACGTGACGCCGTACTCGTTCTCCAGCCCGAAAATGCGGCGGTCCATGACTGAACATTACGCCTGATGGCCTGAGCTGAAACCGGGTTCGACAGCACCGTTTCGCTCATTTTCCGATCCCCGTACAGCAACTGCCTCACGCCCGGGAACTGCGAGGACCCTTCCCGTGGCCAGCAGAACCAGCAGCGCCGCCACCCCACCGGCCCCCGCGACGGCGAAGCTCCACGCCGTGCCGCCCAGTTCGACGGCCGGGCCCGCCACGGCCGTTCCCGCCGCCGCGCCCACCCCGAACGTCGTCACGAGCCAGGAGAACGCCTCCGTCACCGTGCCCCGCGGAGCATGCCGGTCGACCACGATGAACGAGCAGGCGATCGCGGGCGCCAGGAAGACTCCGGCCACTGCCGCCAGAGCGGTCATGGCGACCACTCCCGGGGTCAGCATCAGCGGCAGATAGCCGAGCGCCAGCAGTGCGACGATGACCCGCAGCCGGCGCTCCGGAGCCCCGGCCCACTGCCGCGCCCCGTACAACGCGCCGCCGACCAGCGCGCCCAGCCCGAGCGCGGCCATCAGCCAGCCGTACACCGACTCCCGGCCGTGGTCGTCGGCGTACGCCACCCCGGCCACCGTGATGGAACCGAGCGCGAGCCCGACGAAGAAGAACGAACCGAGCAGCGCCAGCAGCCCCGGCGAACGCAGCGCACCCAGCCAGTGCGCCTCCCGGGGCGCCGAACGCCAGGCGCGGGACGGCTCCGAGAGGACGACGGAAAGCGCCCCCAGAACCCCTATTGCGTTGATGACCAGCAGGGCGGCGGCGGGCGACCAGAGCGAGACGAGCAGCGTCACCAGCAGCGGGCCCACGGTGAACATGACCTCCTGGGCGACGGCGTCCATCGCGTACGCCCGGTGCACCCGTTCCTCGCCGCCCAGAACGGTCGGCCACAGGGCCCGCAGACCGCCTTCCAGCGGCGGCGTGAAGACTCCGGCCACCATCACCGCGCCGTAGGCCAGCGGCAGCGATCCCAGGCCCACCAGGGCCAGCAGGGCCATGCCCAGCGCCGAGGCCACGGCGGCCGGGAGCTGGACGCGTGGCTGGCCGTACAGGTCCACGGCGCGGCCCAGGAGCGGCTGCCCGACCGCGGTGGACAGCCCGTACACGGCCGCGAGCGCGCCGGCGAGGGTGTAGCTGCCGCCCTCGGCCCGGGTGAACAGCACGATCGCGATGTGGGCGGTGCCGCTCGGCAGCCGCCCCACCAGGGTCCCCGTCAGCAAACGGGCGGCATGCCGCGCCCGGAGGATGTCCAGATATCCCGCGGCCATGTCCCGCCCCTCTCCTCCGGGTACTCTCGGGCACCTGAAGTTTTACGTATAACGTCGAGGTTCATACGTACCATGTGCCCAGTCCGCAGGTCCACCTCACGGCGCCTGCCCTCCCGTCCGGCCCGGAGGCCCCGAGTGACCAGCGCACCGCAGTCGCGTCCCGACCCGCCCCGGCCCACCAGCCGCGATGTCGCGCGGGCCGCCGGGGTCTCGCAGGCCACCGTCTCCCTCGTGCTCGGCGACAAATGGCGCGGCCGGGTCTCCGAGGCCACCGCCGAACGCGTACGGCACGCCGCCCGCGGCCTCGGCTACCAGCCCAACCTCGCCGCCCGCAGCCTCCGCCTCGGCCGCACCAGGACCGCGCTGCTCGTCGTCCCCGCGCTCACCAGCGAGTTCTTCGCGCGCGTCTACACCGGCGCTGCCACGGTCGCCGCCGAGCACGGCTTCGGGGTCGTCCTCTATCCGTCGCCCGAGGGCACCGGCCCGGCCAGGGATCCGTTCGCCTCGGCGCGCGCCTCGCTCGACGGGGTGATCGCCTCGTCCATGGCCGCCGGAGCCCTCGACGCGCTGCGCGGCGCCGGTCTGCCGCTGATCATGCTCGACAGCGACCCGGCGGACACCGGTGTCGCGGCCCGGGTCAACCTCGACATCGCCGACGGCATGCGGCAGATCGCGGACCATCTGCTCGCGCTCGGCCACCGCCGCTTCGTCCACGTCGCGTCGGCAATCGACTCCTGGACCTTCGCCGCCCGCGCCCGGGCCCTCCACGACGCGCTGAAGGCGGTGCCCGGCACCTCCCTACGGACCGTCGCGGCGGCGCTCGACGTCCCCGCGGGCCGCGCGGCCACGGAGCGGGTGCTGGCCGCCCCCGGCCCCCGGCCCACCGCCCTCGTCTGCGACGACGACATCCTCGCCGCGGGCGCCTGCAAGGCCGCCCGCAGGCTCGGGCTCCGGGTCCCCGACGACCTCTCCGTCACCGGTTTCGACGATCTGGCCCTGGCCACGGCCGTCGAACCGGAGCTCACCACCGTGCAGCTGCCCGCCGAGCAGGTCGGCGAACGCGGCATGGCCGCGCTGCTGGCGGTCCTGGACGGCCGCCCTGCCGAGCCCGGCAGCCTGCCCGTGCGGCTGGTGGCACGCGGCTCCTCGGCGCCCCCGCCCGCGGACGGCCCGCGGACATGACGGTGCCCCGGCCCGCCGGGAGGGGCGGACCGGGGCACCGGAGAACTACTCCACGTCCCCGCCGGAATCGGTGGAGTCGGTGGACTTGGTGATGTCCGTCGTGCTCGCGGGAGACTCGGATTCCTCGCCGTCCTCGATGTCGGAGGGGGCGTCCGTCGGAGCGACGCCGCCGTCCGCCTCCAGCAGCCGTGCCAGCTGCCGGCCGACGATCCGCTTGAACTTCCGCTGCTGCGGCCTCGTGCGGTCCAGGACCGCGACCTCCAGCCGCTCCGCGGGGATCTCCCGCTCGCTGCCGTTGGGATCGCGGGACAGCGCCTGCACGGCCAGCTTGAGCGCCTCGGCGAGCGTCATCCCGTCGCGGTGCCGCTGGTCCAGGAAGGTGCTGATCTGCTCGGCGTTGCCGCCGACGGCGACGGAGCCGTGCTCGTCGACGATCGAGCCGTCGTGCGGCAGCCGGTAGATCTGGTCGCCCTCCGGCTCGGTACCCACCTCGGCCACCACCAGCTCCACCTCGTACGGCTTCTCGGCCGCACTGGAGAAGATGGTGCCCAGCGTCTGCGCGTAGACGTTGGCCAGCCCACGGGCCGTCACATCGTCACGGTCGTAGGTGTATCCGCGCAGATCGGCGTAGCGCACACCACCGATACGGAGGTTCTCGTACTCGTTGTACTTGCCGGCGGCGGCGAAACCGATCCGGTCATAGATCTCGCTGAACTTGTGCAGCGCACGGGACGGGTTCTCGCCGACGAACACAATGCCGTCGGCGTACTGCAGCACAACCAGGCTGCGACCACGGGCGATGCCCTTCCGGGCGTATTCCGCCCGGTCGGCCATGGCCTGCTGGGGTGAGACATAGAACGGCGTCGACACCGGTTATCCGTCCCTTTCTGTCAGTGACAAAAGCATCGAAGAAGCTGCGGAACGACGGTCAGAGCAGCGCGGCGCGCGGGCCGTCGGGCTGTTCCAGCCGGCGTTCCAGAACCGCGCGGGCGATCTCGGAGGATTCCGCCTCGGTCAGCTTCCGGAAGCCCTCGTCGGTGATGACGGTGACGATCGGATAGATCCGCCGGGCCACATCGGGACCACCGGTCGCCGAATCGTCGTCCGCGGCGTCGTACAGCGCCTGGACGACCAGGGTGAGGGCCTGCTGCTCCGTCAGATCCTCGCGGTAGAGCTTCTTCATCGACCCACGGGCGAAGATCGACCCGGAGCCGGTGGCCGCGTAGCCGACCTCCTCGGAACGGCCGCCGGTGACGTCGTACGAGAAGATCCGGCCCTTCTCGCGGTCGATGTCGAAGCCGGCGAAGAGCGGCACGACGGCGAGGCCCTGCATGGCCATCGCCAGATTGCTGCGGATCATCGTGGAGAGCCGGTTCGCCTTGCCCTCCAGGGAGAGCTGGGCGCCCTCGACCTTCTCGAAGTGCTCCAGCTCCAACTGGAAGAGCTTGACCATCTCCACAGCCAGTCCGGCCGTACCGGCGATGCCCACCGCCGAATACTCGTCGGCCGGGAAGACCTTCTCGATGTCGCGCTGCGCGATCATGTTGCCCATGGTCGCCCGCCGGTCGCCGGCCAGGACCACCCCGCCGGGGAACGTCGCCGCGACGATGGTCGTCCCGTGCGGTGCCTCGATGGCCCCCTGCAGGGGCGGCAGGTTCCGGTTGCCCGGAAGCAGCTGGGGAGAATGGTCGGACAGGAAATCCATGAACGAAGAGGATCCCGGCGTCAGGAAGGCAGCTGGTAGACGCCCGGTGCTACGAGTGTTGGCTTCCACGCGTTTCCCTCCAGGTATGCGACGGCCCTGCGCAGGGTGTCAGGATCGTCTCCCAACGTGCCGATGGCCGAATTGCAGTCGATGCGGTTACGCCACGGACCCTACCCGTCCCGTGGCAGTGATCCACATGAACTGCGGGGGCAGCGGCACCGCACCCGCGGTGCCGCTTGTGGACGCGCGGTACGGGCAGATCTCGCCCGCACCGCGCACGCCTCTCCATTCCCCCCGCGTTCACATCCGTGAACTACTGTCCACCCTTTTGGACAAATGACCTCACGAAGTCCTCGGCGTTCTCTTCGAGTACGTCGTCGATCTCGTCCAGAACCGAGTCGACATCGTCACTCAGCTTCTCCTGGCGCTCCTGGAGGTCCTCGGAGGCCTGCGCGTCCTGCGCCTGCTCCTCGACCTCCTCCGTGGAACGCGTCGCCTTCTGCTGTCCGCCGCCGGTGTCCTTGGTCGCCATATAGCTCACCCCGCTCGGTTCGAAGCACTTGATCAGACCCTACCCACGGGGTCCGACATTGGCCCGGTAGTTGTCTCAACGTCCGGGGGTCATCCCGATGTTTCCCCGATCGCGGCCCTTTCAGCCGCCCGACAGCACCTGGACCAGCTCTTCCGCCGTGCGGCAGCGGTCCAGGAGCTCCTTGACGTGGTTACGGGTGCCCCGGAGCGGTTCCAGGGTGGGCACCCGCTGCAGCGAGTCATGGCCCGGCAGATCGAAGATGACCGAGTCCCAGGAGGCCGCGGCCACGTCGTCGGCGTACTGCTCCAGGCAGCGACCGCGGAAATAGGCCCTGGTGTCCTCCGGAGGCCCCGTACGGGCCTTCTCGACGTCACGGTCGTCCAGCAGGCGCTTCATCTTGCCGCGGGCCGCCAGACGGTTGTACAGGCCCTTCTCGGCCCGCACGTCGGCGTACTGGAGGTCCACCAGGTGCAGCCGCGCCGCGTCCCAGTCCAGACTGTCACGGCGGCGGTAGCCCTCCATGAGTTCCCGCTTGGCGATCCAGTCGAGCTCGCCAGACAGGCTCATCGGATCGTTCTCCAGCCGGTTGAGGGTGTCCTCCCAGCGGACCAGGACGTCCTTGGTCTGCTCGTCGGCGTCCGCCCCGTACCGCTCCTCGACGTACTTGCGGCCCAGCTCGAAGTACTCCATCTGAAGCTGTACCGCGGTGAGCGTACGCCCGCTGCGCAGCGTGATCAGATGCTGCAGCGTCGGGTCGTGGGAGACGTGGTGCAGCGTGCGCACCGGCTGGTCGACCGCGAGATCGACGTTGATGAAGCCGTCCTCGATCATGGAGAGGACCAGGGCGGTGGTGCCGAGTTTGAGGTAGGTGGAGATCTCCGAAAGGTTCGCGTCGCCGATGATCACATGGAGCCGGCGGTACTTCTCCGCGTCGGAGTGCGGTTCGTCGCGGGTGTTGATGATGGGGCGCTTGAGGGTGGTCTCCAGGCCGACCTCGACCTCGAAGTAGTCGGCACGTTGACTGATCTGGAAGCCGTGCTCGTGGCCGTCCTGGCCGATTCCCACGCGTCCCGCACCGGTGACCACCTGGCGGGAGACGAAGAACGGGGTCAGATGGCGCACGATGTCGGAGAAGGGGGTTTCCCGCTTCATCAGGTAGTTCTCGTGCGTGCCGTACGAGGCGCCCTTATTGTCGGTGTTGTTCTTGTAGAGGTGGATCGGCTGGGCGCCGGGCAGCTGGGCCGCGCGCTCGGCCGCTTCGGCCATGATGCGTTCGCCGGCCTTGTCCCAGAGGACCGCGTCCCGCGGATTGGTGACCTCCGGAGAGCTGTATTCCGGGTGCGCGTGGTCGACGTAGAGGCGGGCCCCGTTGGTGAGGATGACGTTGGCGAGGCCGATGTCCTCGTCGGTGAGCTGGCTGGAGTCCGCGGTCTCGCGGGCGAGATCGAAACCTCGCGCGTCCCGCAGCGGGTTCTCCTCCTCGAAGTCCCAGCGGGCGCGGCGCGCCCGGTGCATCGCCGCCGCGTAGGCGTTGACGATCTGGGACGAGGTGAGCATGGCATTGGCGTTGGGGTGGCCGGGGACGGAGATCCCGTACTCCGTCTCGATGCCCATTACTCGCCGTACGGTCATGCGGCCCTCCTTGCCCGGCGGCGCTCCCTTGAGGGGCGGCGCTCAAGTACCGCTGCTTGTCGGTGCGCGTGCGTGCCCGTCCACGCACTGCGCGACCGGGCGGTACGCAAGAGCCTAGAGCGCCTCTGTGCTGGTGGGGAGATCAATTACGTCATTGCTGCGGTGTCGTGCGAGCTGTCCGGAAAGCGACCGGCTGCGGATGCCCGGCCGGGCATCCGCAGCCGGTGCGCGTTCTACAGGTACTGCCCGGTATTCGCCACCGTGTCGATGGAGCGACCGGTGTCCGCGCCCTGCTTTCCGGTGACGAGCGTGCGGATGAAGACGATCCGCTCGCCCTTCTTGCCGGAGATGCGGGCCCAGTCGTCCGGGTTCGTGGTGTTCGGCAGGTCCTCGTTCTCCTTGAACTCGTCCACGCATGCCTGGAGGAGATGGGAGACGCGAAGGCCCTTCTGGCCCTGGTCGAGGAAGTCCTTGATGGCCATCTTCTTGGCCCGGTCGACGATGTTCTGGATCATCGCGCCGGAATTGAAGTCCTTGAAGTAGAGGACTTCCTTGTCGCCGTTGGCGTACGTGACTTCGAGGAAGCGGTTCTCCTCGGACTCGGTGTACATCCGCTCGACGACGGACTGGATCATCGCGTGCGTGGCGGCTTCCTTGGAGCCGATGTGCTCCGCGAGGTCGTCCGCGTGCAGGGGCAGCGAAGGCGTGAGGTACTTCGCGAAGATGTCCTTCGCGGCCTCCGCGTCGGGGCGCTCGATCTTGATCTTCACATCGAGGCGGCCGGGGCGCAGGATCGCGGGGTCGATCATGTCCTCGCGGTTGGAGGCGCCGATGACGATGACGTTCTCCAGGCCCTCGACACCGTCGATCTCGGCGAGCAGCTGGGGGACGATGGTGTTCTCCACGTCCGAGCTGACGCCGGATCCCCGGGTGCGGAAGAGGGACTCCATCTCGTCGAAGAAGACGATGACGGGGGTGCCCTCACTCGCCTTCTCGCGGGCGCGCTGGAAGACCAGGCGGATGTGCCGCTCGGTCTCGCCGACGTACTTGTTGAGGAGTTCCGGGCCCTTGATGTTGAGGAAGTAGCTCTTGCCCGCGGGCTGGCCGGTGACTTCGGCGACCTTCTTGGCAAGGGAGTTGGCCACTGCCTTGGCGATGAGTGTCTTGCCGCAGCCGGGCGGCCCGTAGAGCAGGATGCCCTTCGGCGGCCGCAGTTCGTGCTCCTTGAAGAGGTCGGGGTGGAGGTAGGGGAGCTCGACCGCGTCCCGGATCAGCTCGATCTGGTCGCCCAGGCCGCCGATCTTGCTGTAGTCGACGTCCGGCACCTCTTCGAGGACGAGCTCTTCGACCTCGCTCTTGGGGACCACTTCGTAGACGTAGCCGGACCTGGGTTCGAGCAGCAGGGAGTCGCCGGGGCGGATGGTGGCGTCCAGCAGCGGCTCCGCGAGCCGTACCACCCGTTCCTCGTCGGTGTGCCCGATGACCAGGGCGCGCTCGCCGTCCTCAAGGATTTCCTTGAGGGTCACGATGTCCCCGGCCCGTTCGAATTCCATGGCGTCGACCACGTTGAGCGCTTCGTTGAGCATGACTTCCTGGCCGCGCCGGAGGTCGTCGAGCTCGACGCTGGGACTGACATTCACCCGGAGTTTCCGGCCTCCGGTGAAGATGTCGCAGGTGCCGTCCTCATTGCCCTGCAAGAACACGCCGAAACCGGCCGGCGGCTGTGCGAGCCGGTCGACTTCTTCCTTGAGGGCCACGATCTGGTCGCGGGCCTCGCGGAGCGTGTTGGCGAGCCGCTCGTTCTGCGCGGACACGCCTGCCAGGTTGGTCTGCAACTCGACGATCCGCTCTTCGAGAATCCTCGTATGGCGCGGAGAGTCGGCGAGCTTACGTCGCAGGACGGCGATTTCCTGCTCGAGATAGGCGACCTGGCCGGCTGGGTCTTCGGACCCCCGCCCGGGCCGGATGCCGCGGTTGATGTCGTCGTCGTGGGCTGCCACGGTCCTCACCTCCTCCAAGGGGAGCTGGACGCTTCCTGACCCTACCTGGGTGGGTGATGATTGAAACCCCTAGATCACAAAGACTGCGGGGTGTGTCCGATCTTCACCCTTGCGTTCCCCCTCGTGAGAGGGGAATACCCACCCTTCAACATCGGAAAGCGGCCAGTTGTATCGTCGAACCGTTCAACACCCGTCAGGGCTGGCTTCATTTGGTTCGGATACGCAGGGAACGGCAGGAGAAATGACCGTGCAGCAGGAGGCTCCCACCGGCAGCGACACTCAGGACCTGGAGGTCTGGATCGACCAGGACCTGTGTACGGGGGACGGGATCTGCGTGCAGTACGCACCCGAGGTGTTCGAGCTGGACATCGACGGCCTGGCGTATGTGAAGAGCGGTGACGACGAGCTGCTGCAGGACAAGGGCGCGACCACACCCGTACCGCTTCCGCTGCTTCAGGATGTCGTCGATTCGGCCAAGGAGTGCCCGGGCGACTGCATCCATGTACGTCGCGTTTCGGACAGGGTCGAGGTGTACGGACCCGAGGCCGCCTGATCCGGCGGTTGTGGGCGGGCGGGCACGCGCGGTGACCGCTCAGGCATTGCCGGGGCCGTCCTGGATGGTGCGGACGAACGCACCGCCCTGCCACCGCCAGGTGACCTTTTCCTGCTGGTCGGGACAGCAGCGGGGTACGTCGGCCGAGGAGTAGCCGAACAGGGTGGCGAAGACAGCTCCGTCACGCACCGCGAAATCGCCGATGCTCATCTGCTGGGCGGGGTCCACCAGGGTCGCCACGATCCTGGGCGCGGCCCCGTCCCCGTCCCCCTGTGTGAGGACGTAGACACCGCTGGGCGGGGTGCCGGATCCGGCCGCGCAGTGGACCACGGCTACGGTCTCGGGGCGGCCGTCGCCGTCGAGGTCGCCGGGCGCCTGCTGGGCCACGGTGTTCTCCAGCCCGGCACATTCCAGGGGGTAGGCCACCCGCTGCGGATCGGGGGCGGCGACGGGCGCGGTGCCGTGCCGTGCGGCCGTCCCGTGGGGGGCCGAGGCGGGGGCGGTGGGGTCCGGCTGGAGCATGCCGGCTGCCGCGATGACGGCGGCCATCGCTGTCGCGGTGGCGAGCCAGTGGAGCGGCTTGGTGTCGGTGTGCGCGAGGTCCGGGAGCTCGGAGGTCTGCACGCGGGATGTCTCCTGTGGTTCCTGTGGATCGAGGATGCCTGGTCGGGCGGTGCCACCGGTGGGACGTCCGCGGTGGTGCGGGGTGGCCAGCATCGTGCCACACCGCGCAGATCAGGGGAACGGTGGGGTCGGCCAGGGACGCGTGTCCGCAGCGGCAACGTACCGGCGCCGCCGCCGAGTTCCCGGGTCGGTCCGGGAACTCGGCGGCGGCGCCGGTACGTTGTGCGGCTCGGAGGTCACCCGACAGCCTCTCAGCCGCGGGAGGAGCCGCTCTGGCTGCCGGGACCGTCGTAGTCCTCGCCGTAGGCGCCCTTGGCGGGGCGGCGGCGGCGCAGCGGGGCCTCCACACCGTCGGCCAGGCGGCGGGCGGTGACGAGGAAGCCGGTGTGGCCGATCATGCGGTGGTCCGGGCGGACGGCCAGGCCCTCTACGTGCCAGTTGCGGATCATCGATTCCCAGGGCTGCGGTTCGGCGAAGCAGCCGATCTCGCGGATCGACTCGACGGTCCGCGCGAGCTGCGTGGTGGTCGCGACGTACGCGCAGAGGATGCCGCCGGGCACGAGCGCCTTGGAGACGGCCTCCAGGCACTCCCAGGGGGCGAGCATGTCAAGGATGACACGGTCGACGTCGGTGTCCGACAGGTTGTCCTGGAGGTCGCCGACGGTGAGCTGCCAGGCGGGGTGCGGTTCGCCGAAGTAGCGCTCCACGTTCTGCTGGGCGATCTCGGCGAAGTCCTCGCGGCGCTCGTAGGAGTGCAGCATGCCCTGGTCGCCGATGGCGCGCAGCAGGAAGGTGGAGAGCGAGCCGGAGCCGACGCCGGCTTCCACGACGCGGGCGCCGGGGAAGATGTCCGCGAAGGCCAGGATCTGCCCCGCGTCCTTGGGGTAGACCACGGCGGCGCCGCGGGGCATGGACAGGACGTAGTCGGGGAGCAGGGGGCGCAGCGCGAGGTAGGCGACGTTTCCCGTGGTTCGGACAACACTGCCCTCGGGGGCACCGATCAGCTCGTCGTGCGGGAAAGAACCCTTGTGGGTGTGGAAGTTCTTTCCGGCTTCGAGCGTGAAGGTGTAGTGGCGTCCCTTGGGATCGGTGAGCTGGACCTGGTCCCCGACCTTGAAGGGCCCGCGTCGGCGGGCGGCACCGGTCGGTTCAGACATGTGACCAGCCTACCGGTGATTCCCGGGGCTCCGACCGCGAGGCGGGGCGGACGCCTGGCCGGCAGCCTCTCAGGCGGCCGGCCTGGCCAGGGCGGCGACGAAGGCCCGTTCTACATCGGCGGTGGACAGCACTCCGTAGATCTCCCCGGTCTCCTCCAGGACGAGGTACTCGGTGGCGGGATGGGCCTTGAGGCGGTCCAGGAGTGCTTCGCCGGCCAGCTCTGCGGAGATCTTCATGCCCTCCGTGAGGTCCTGGGCGAGGCCGCTGACGGCGACCCAGGGGCGGCGGTGTTCGGGGATGGAGACGATCGACGTTTCGCGGACGACGCCCGTGGGTTCGCCGTGTCCGTCGACGACGACGAGGGCGCGGGCGCCCGCCTCGTTGGCGCGGCGCAGGGCCTCGGAGAGCGGGGTGTCGGCCTCCACGGGCACGGCGCGCCGGGTGAGGGTGCGGGCACGCAGTTCGGGAAGGTGCTCGCGCAGCCGGGCCACGCGCAGGCTGTTGCCCGCTCCGGTCCAGATGATGGCGGCGAGGATGGCGGCGAGCAGGGCGTCGGTGACGGTCTCCATGCCGCTGAGCTCCCGGGGATTGTTCCCGAAGGAGCCGGTGTGGGTGAGCAGCGGGAGGCCGATGAGGGTGACGACGGCGAGGGCGCGGCCGACCCAGGCGGCGGCGACGGTGCCGCTCATCGGCCGGCCGGTGATCTTCCAGACGACGGCGCGGAGCATCCGTCCGCCGTCGAGCGGGAGGCCGGGCAGGAGGTTGAAGGCGGCCACCAAGAGGTTGGAGACCATCAGTCCGGCGAGGAGGACACCGGGCACGGTGCCGGGTTCGACGAACTTCATCCCGGCGTAGAAGACGCCGGCGAGCACCAGGGAGAGCAGGGGGCCGACGAAGGCGAGGAGGAATTCGCGGCCGGGGGTCTCGGACTCCTTCTCGATCTCGGAGACGCCGCCGAAGAACTGGAGCTGGATGCGGCGCACCGGCAGCTTGTAGCGCAGCGCGACGACCGTGTGGGCGAGTTCGTGGACGAGTACGGAGGCGTAGAAGGCGATCGCGAAGAACAGGGAGACCAGATAGCGCGCGGCGCCGAGCTCGGGCAGCACCCGTTCGAGCTGGCCGCCGAAGACCCAGGTGATCAGTGCGGCCACGACGAACCAGCTGGGTGCAACGTACACGGGCACGCCGAAAGGACGGCCCATGAGAAGGCCCCCTCCGGGTTCTTCGGGGCGCCGCGGCTCGCCCTTGTCGGGGCCGGTGCCGGGGGCTGTTCCCCCCGTACCGGGCTGCGGCCGCCCGCTGTCGCCGCTCTCGTCCACGAGGTCCCTTCGGTCGGTGCCGGTCGGCACGATCATGCAGTGTTCGAGGTGTGTGGTCGATGGTATGCCGCCGACTGTCAGTGGCGGGCCGTAGGGTCTTCGACATGACGTCCCTGCCGCGGCCGCCGCAGCCGCCTTCGTCCCTGTCGCCGTCGCGGGCGAGCGATTTCATGCAGTGTCCTCTGCTGTACCGCTTCCGGGTCATCGACAAACTGCCGGAGAAGCCCAGCGAAGCGGCCACCCGGGGCACGCTGGTGCACGCGGTGCTGGAGCGGCTCTTCGACAACCCGGCCGCGGAGCGCACGGCCGGCCGGGCCACGGCCCTGATCCCCGCCCAGTGGGACCGGCTGCTGGAGTCGAAGCCGGAGCTGTCGGAGCTGTTCGCGGAGGATGCCGGGGGCGAGCGGCTGTCGCGCTGGCTCTCCGAGGCGGAGAGCCTGGTGGAGCGGTGGTTCTCGCTGGAGGATCCGACGCGCCTGGAGCCCGCCGAGCGGGAGCTGTTCGTCGAGACGGAGCTGGAGTCGGGGCTGCGGCTGCGCGGGGTGATCGACCGGATCGATGTGGCACCCACGGGCGAGGTCCGGATCGTCGACTACAAGACGGGGAAGGCGCCGCGTCCGGAGTACGCGGAGGGTGCGCTCTTCCAGATGAAGTTCTACGCGCTGGTGATCTGGCGGCTGAAGGGTGTGGTGCCGCGGCGGCTCCAGCTCGTCTATCTCGGCAGCGGCGACATCATGACGTACGACCCGGTGGTGGCGGATCTGGAGCGGGTCGAGCGGAAGCTGCTGGCGCTCTGGGACGCGATCCGGCTGGCGACGGAGACGGGCGAGTGGCGGCCCCGGCCGACGAAGCTCTGCGGCTGGTGCGACCACCAGGCGGCCTGCCCCGAATTCGGCGGCACTCCCCCGGTATATCCGTTGTCCGTACGCCCGGCGGAATCGGAGCAGGATGTCCAGGGCAGAATGGATCCGGTCCGTGCCGAGGCCGCCCGGCCTGTGGCCCTGGAAGGACCTTGAGGAGACCTTGTGGCTATCCGCGTCCTACTGGTCGACGACCAACCGCTGCTGCGCACCGGCTTCCGGATGATTCTGGAGGCGGAGGGGGATCTCGCGGTGGTGGGCGAGGCCGGTGACGGCCTCCAGGCTCTCGACCAGGTGCGGGCGCTGCAGCCCGATGTGGTGCTGATGGACATCCGTATGCCGCGGATGGACGGCGTCGAGGCGACGCGTCAGATCACCGGTCCGGGCCGGGACGGTCCGGCGAAGGTGCTGGTGCTGACCACGTTCGATCTCGACGAGTACGTGGTGGAGGCGTTGCGCGCCGGTGCCAGCGGCTTCCTGTTGAAAGACGCTCCGGCCAATGAACTGGTGCAGGCGATCCGTGTGGTCGCGGCGGGCGAGGCGATGCTCGCTCCGAGCATCACCCGCAGGCTGCTCGACAAGTACGCGGATCATCTGCCGTCCGGCGAGGAGCCGGTGCCCGACACCCTGCACACGCTGACGGACCGTGAGGTCGAGGTGCTGAAGCTGGTGGCGCGCGGCCTGTCGAACGCGGAGATCGCCGCGGATCTGTTCGTCAGTGAGACGACGGTCAAGACGCATGTCGGCCATGTCCTGACCAAGCTCGGCCTGCGGGACCGGGTGCAGGCGGCCGTGTACGCGTACGAGAGCGGTCTGGTGCGCCCCGGCGCCCAGTGAGCGGACGAACGGGCCGGCGGAGCCTGCGTGCGCCCCGGCCGGGTACGGCCGGGGCGTCGTCCGTACTCAGACGGTGCTGTCGGCGAGCTCCCAGAGCTGGAGGTCGGCGGATGAGTTGACCGCCCATTCGACGCCGGTGAGGCCTTCGCGGGAGGCGACGTACTGCTTGTCCTGCCAGATCGGCAGTACGGGGACGTCCTGGGCAACGATGTCCTGGAGCCGCTGGAATGTCTTGGCCGAAGCGCTGCGGTCGGACTCCCGGCGGGACTGCGGGATGAGCGTCTTCCGGGCCAGGTCCGACGTGTAGGGCGAGTTGAGGAAGTTGTTCCCGTCGAGGAACGGCGCCGTGAAGTTGTCGGGGTCCGGGAAGTCGGGGAACCAGCCCATGCCGTAGACGGCGTAGTCGCCGCGCACCTGCGCGGGGCGGTACTTCTCCCAGGCAGTGCCCCGGACGGTGACGTCGAACAGCCCGGTGTCGTTGAACTGCTTCTTCAGGGCTTCGAATTCGGTGGCCGTGCCGGTGCCGAAGTGGTCTGTCGTGTAGTGCAGGGTGAGCTTCACCGGGGTGTCGATGCGCGCGGCGTGCAGGATCGCTGCGGCCTTCGCGGTGCTGGGCTCGCCGTACTTGTTGTAGAACGAGTTGGTGTGCGCGGTGATGCCGGACGGGATCAGCGAGTACAGCGGCTCGGCCGTGGTGCCGTACACCTTGCTCGCGATCTCACCCCGGTCGACGACCTGGGCCATGGCCTGGCGTACGGCCTTGTTCTTCACGGCCGGGTCCTTGGTGTCGAAGCCGAGGAAGCGGATGGCGAGACCGGGCATCTCGGTGAGCTTGATGCCGCTCTCGGGGTTTTCGAGCAGCTCCCGGGACTGCTCGGGTGACATGGTGCGGGTCATCATGTCGATCTTCTTGCTGTCCAGGGCCTTCCCCATCTTCTTGGCGTCGGGGAAGAGGTCCAGTTCGACCTCGTCGTTCCGTACCACCAGATCGCCCTTGTAGTGCGGGTTCCTGGTGAAGAGGACCTTGACGACCCGGTGGTGCACGACTTCCGCCTTCATGGTGTACGGCCCGGAGCCGTCCACCTGGAATCCGGTGCGCGCGGACTTCGCGGCGTACTTACTCCGCGGCACTATCCCGGCGACCGGGGTGGCGAGCTTGTACGGGAACGTGGCGTCCGGCGTGCGGAGGTGGAAGACAACCTCCCGCTCGCCCCGCGTCTCGACGGTGTCGATGTTGGCGAGCAGGGCGACGGGCCCGTTGGCCGCATTGATGCGGATGACGCGGTCGATGGAGTACTTCACGTCATCGGCGGTGATCGGCTTGCCGTCGGCGAACTTCAGGCCGGCGCGCAGCTTGCAGCGGTAGCTCTCGTTCTGGGTGTCCGTGAAGATGCAGCTCTCGGCCGCTTCGGGCACCGGCTCGCCGCCGCCGCGCGGCACATGTGTCAGGGTCTGCACGGTCTGCCGGAGCACGTTCCACACGCCCGCTTCGTAGCCGATGGCGGGGTCGAGCGGTGCGGGATTCGCCTTGGAGGTCACGAACTGGTCCGTGGTGCCGACAACGATGGCGGCCCTGCCATCGCTCCCGTCACCCGACGCGCCGCAGGCGGCGAGTGCGGGTGCGAGCAGGCCGACGACGGCCGGCAGCACCAGAGTCTTACGGTTCATTGTGGACGCTCTCCCTCATCCCGGCATGGAGAAAACGACATTAGCGGGCGGCGTCGGCAATGCCGGACCGGATATGCCCGGTGTGTAATCAGGCTGCGCCGGGAATTACCGGCGAGCCGTTTTTCCTGGCGGGGAGAGTTTCGGGCAAGAGGCCATCAATCGTGACACTTCGACACCCCGAATCGGACACCTCGGACGATCTCGGAAGGCCCTCCTCTGTAATTCGGGTGACAAAGGTCACGCCTGGGCCTCTTTCTTTCCTTTGTCGGGCGCCCGGCCTTCACGCACGTGCACACGACAGAAAATGCACCATCCGATGCCGAGAATTTTTCGGTTTATTCACAGAAACACTCTCGGTGTGTGGATCACTGCATTCCCGTGACCAGCCCCCGGAGAAATGCGAGGTCGACTTCTTCGAGCGAACGTACGACCACACGGCCGGATGCCGGGGCGATCGGTGCGACGGACGGTACGGCGACCACCCAGCAGCCCGCGGCCTCCGCGGCCGCGACTCCGGTCGCGGTGTCCTCGATGACCGCACACCGCTCGGGCTCGGCCCCGAAGCCGGACGCGGCGGTGAGGTAGGGCTCCGGGTGCGGCTTCGTACGGGCGACCTCGTCGCCCGCGACGGTCAGCGAGAAGTGGTGGTGACCCACCGAGTCCAGCACCCGGTCGATGATCCGGCGGTGCGAGGCGGAGACCAGGGCGGTGGGAATCTCGTGCCTGGCCAGTTCGGCCAGCAGCCGTGCCGCACCCGGCATCAGCGGCACACCACGGCCGATGCGCGCCTCGAAGCGGTCGTTGAGCAGCACGGTGAGTTCGGCGAGGGTGATGTCCGCGCCGGTCACATCCATGAGGTAGCCGGCACTGCGGGTCATCGGCCCGCCGACCACCACATCCCGCCACGCCTCGTCGAGCTGGTGCCCGAGCTCGGCGAAGACCTCCACTTCGGCGTCCCACCAGAAGCCCTCGGTGTCGACGAGGGTGCCGTCCATGTCGAGCAGGACGGCCTGCAGGGCGGCGCCTTCCGCCGTGCGGGTCATGGACACAGGAACCGTGCTGGTCATCCGGCACACCTTCCGTAAGGGACGAGAAGGCCGGCCGCCTTTTCCCGTGGGAAGGGCGACCGGCCTGCACTGGACCGACCAGTCTACGACTTGTTCTGCTGCGACGCGTCGAACGCAGTCCTACCGCGCGTTGAAGTACTTCGCCTCCGGGTGATGGATGACGATCGCGTCGGTGGACTGTTCCGGGTGCAGCTGGAATTCCTCCGAGAGCTGCACGCCGATCCGCTCCGGCTGGAGCAGCTCGGCGATCTTCGCCCGGTCCTCCAGGTCGGGGCAGGCGCCGTAGCCGAGGGAGAAGCGCGCGCCGCGGTACTTCAGGGCGAACATGTCCTCGACATCGGCCGGGTCCTCGCCGCCGAAGCCGAGCTCGGAGCGGACGCGGGCGTGCCAGTACTCGGCGAGGGCCTCGGCCAGCTGTACGGACAGGCCGTGCAGCTCCAGGTAGTCGCGGTAGGCGTTGGCCTCGAAGAGCTTGGCGGTCTCGCCGCCGATCTTCGAACCGACGGTGACGACCTGGAGGCCGATCACGTCCGTCTCGCCGGACTCCTCGGGGCGGAAGAAGTCCGCGAGGCAGAGGCGGCGGCCGCGGCGCTGGCGCGGGAAGGTGAAGCGGGTGCGCTCGGAACCGTCCTCGTGGAGCAGGATCAGGTCGTCGCCCTTGGAGACGCAGGGGAAGTAGCCGTAGACGACGGCGGCTTCCAGCAGGTTCTCGGTGTGGAGCTTGTCGAGCCAGCCGCGCAGGTGCGGGCGGCCCTCGGTCTCGACCAGTTCCTCGTACGTCGGTCCGTCACCGGCGCGGGCCTGCTTCAGGCCCCACTGGCCCTTGAAGAGCGCGCCCTCGTCCAGCCAGGACGCGTACTCCTTGAGCTGGATGCCCTTGACGACCCGGGTACCCCAGAAGGGGGGCTCGGGGACCGGGTTGTCCACGGCGACGTCGGAGCGGACGCCCTCCTGCGGCTCGTCGATCTCCAGGACCGCAGTGTCGCGCTTGGGAACGCGGCGCTGCTTGAGTTCCGGAAGGACGGCGCCGGGCACGCCGCGCTTGACCGCGATCAGGGCGTCCATCAGACGCAGCCCCTCGAACGCGTCGCGGGCGTAGCGGACCTCGCCCTCGTAGATCTCGTGGAGGTCCTGCTCGACGTAGGCCCGGGTGAGGGCGGCGCCGCCGAGGATCACCGGGAAGTCGGCGGCCAGCTTGCGCTGGTTCAGCTCCTCCAGGTTCTCCTTCATGATCACGGTGGACTTCACCAGCAGGCCGGACATGCCGATGACGTCGGCGCGGTGCTCCTCGGCGGCCTCCAGGATCGCGGAGACGGGCTGCTTGATGCCGAGGTTCACGACGTTGTAGCCGTTGTTGGAGAGGATGATGTCGACGAGGTTCTTGCCGATGTCGTGGACGTCGCCGCGGACGGTGGCCAGGACGATGGTGCCCTTGCCCTCGGCGTCGGACTTCTCCATGTGCGGCTCCAGGTAGGCCACCGCGGTCTTCATGACCTCGGCGGACTGGAGCACGAACGGCAGCTGCATCTGGCCGGAGCCGAAGAGCTCGCCGACGACCTTCATGCCCTCCAGGAGGGTGTCGTTGACGATGTCGAGGGCCGGGCGGGTCCTCAGGGCCTCGTCGAGGTCGGTCTCCAGGCCGTTCTTCTCGCCGTCGATGATGCGGCGCTGGAGGCGTTCGTCGAGCGGCAGGGCGAGGAGTTCCTCGGCCTTGCCCGCCTTCATCGACTTCGTGCTGACGCCCTCGAAGAGCTCCATGAGCTTCTGGAGGGGGTCGTAGCCCTCGGAGCGCCGGTCGTAGATGAGGTCGAGCGCGACCTCGACCTGCTCCTCTTCGAGGCGTGCGATCGGAAGGATCTTGGAGGCGTGCACGATCGCGGAGTCGAGACCGGCCTTGACGCACTCGTCGAGGAAGACGGAGTTGAGGACGACACGGGCGGCCGGGTTGAGGCCGAAGGAGATGTTGGACAGGCCGAGCGTCGTCTGTACGTCGGGGTGGCGCTTCTTCAGTTCGCGGATGGCCCCGATGGTGGCGACGCCGTCGCCGCGGGATTCCTCCTGGCCGGTACAGATCGTGAAGGTCAGGGTGTCGATGAGGATGTCCGACTCCTGGATGCCCCAGTTGCCGGTCAGGTCCGCGATGAGCCGCTCGGCGATGGCGACCTTGTGCTCGACCGTGCGGGCCTGGCCCTCCTCGTCGATGGTCAGGGCGATCAGCGCAGCGCCGTGCTCGGCGGCCAGCGCGGTGACCTTGGCGAAGCGGGACTCGGGTCCGTCGCCGTCCTCGTAGTTGATGGAGTTGAGGACGGCACGGCCGCCGAGCTTCTCCAGACCTGCGCGCAGGACGGGCAGTTCGGTGGAGTCGAGCACGATCGGCAGGGTGGAGGCGGTGGCGAAGCGGCCGGCCAGCTCCTCCATGTCCGCCACTCCGTCGCGGCCCACGTAGTCGACGCACAGGTCGAGCATGTGGGCGCCCTCGCGGATCTGGTCGCGGGCCATCTCCACGCAGTCGTCCCAGCGGGCCTCCAGCATGGCCTCGCGGAACTTCTTGGAGCCGTTGGCGTTCGTCCGCTCACCAATCGCGAGGTACGAGGTGTCCTGGCGGAACGGGACGGTCTGGTAGAGGGACGCGGCGCCCGGCTCGGGGTGCGGGACGCGGGGGGTGACGGCGACGCCGCGGACCCGCTCGACGACCTGGCGCAGGTGCTCCGGGGTCGTACCGCAGCAGCCGCCGACCAGCGCGAGGCCGTACTCGCGGACAAAGGTCTCCTGGGCGTCGGCCAGTTCGGCCGGGGACAGCGGGTAGTGCGCGCCGTCCTTGCCGAGCACGGGGAGGCCGGCGTTGGGCATGCAGGAGAGCGGGATGCGCGAGTGCCGGGCGAGGTAGCGCAGGTGCTCGCTCATCTCGGCCGGGCCGGTGGCGCAGTTCAGACCGATGAGGTCGATGCCGAGCGGCTCCAGGGCGGTGAGCGCCGCGCCGATCTCGGAGCCGAGCAGCATGGTGCCGGTCGTCTCGACGGTGACGGAGCAGATCACCGGGAGGTTGGCCCCGGTGGCCTCCAGGGCGCGGCGGGCGCCGACGACGGAGGCCTTGGTCTGCAGCAGGTCCTGGGTGGTCTCGACCAGGAGGGCGTCGGCACCGCCGGCGATCATGCCCTCGGCGTTCTGCTGGTAGGCGTCGCGGAGCTTGGTGTACGGGGCGTGGCCCAGCGTCGGCAGCTTCGTGCCCGGGCCCATGGAGCCGAGCACCCAGCGCTGCTGCCCGGTGGAGGCGGTGAATTCGTCGGCGACCTCGCGGGCGATGCGCGCGCCGGACTCGGAGAGCTCGAAGACCCGCTCGGCGATGTCGTACTCGCCCAGGGCGGCCAGGTTGGCGCCGAAGGTGTTCGTCTCGACACAGTCCACGCCGACGGCGAAGTACTCCTCGTGCACGGAGCGCACGATGTCGGGGCGCGTGACGTTCAGGATCTCGTTGCAGCCTTCGAGGTTCTGGAAGTCCTCGAGGGTCGGGTCCTGTGCCTGGAGCATGGTGCCCATGGCACCGTCGGCCACCACCACCCGGGTGGCGAGTGCCTCACGGAGGGCTTCGGCTCGGTTCCGGCTGTCGGCGGAAGGGGTCGGCGACGAGGCCATGGATGTACTCCCTGGGATGCGACGGCTGTCGGCTTTGCGGCTTCGGCGGAAGGCGCACCACGCCAGCGTAGCCGGGCGGCGCCCGGGGCCGTCACTCCGTCCCACGGAACGGACGGCATGCTGTGCGGGGCGGATGTCCGGATCGCAGTGGTGCCGCGGTTTTCCTGCGCGCGCACGCAAGGGTCGGCATCGACCGATAGTGTTCAGCATTGTCGAACCGAGGTGGAGGAGTACGGCGCGATGGCCAAGAACATCCAGTCGCTGGAGCGGGCGGCGGCGATGCTGCGCCTGCTGGCAGGCGGCGAGCGTCGGCTGGGGCTGTCCGACATCGCCTCTTCACTGGGCCTGGCCAAGGGCACCGCACACGGCATTCTGCGCACGCTCCAGCACGAGGGCTTCGTCGAGCAGGACGCGGCGTCCGGCCGCTATCAGCTGGGCGCCGAGCTGCTGCGCCTGGGCAACAGCTATCTGGACGTCCACGAGCTGCGGGCGCGCGCGCTCGTCTGGACGGACGACCTGGCCCGCTCCAGCGGCGAGAGCGCCTATCTGGGGGTCCTTCACCAGCAGGGCGTCCTCATCGTCCACCACGTGTTCCGGCCCGACGACAGCCGGCAGGTCCTGGAGGTCGGGGCCATGCAGCCGCTGCACTCCACGGCCCTGGGCAAGGTGATCTCGGCGTACGACCCGGTGGCGCACACCGAGGCGATGGAGGCCGAGCGGAGGTCCTTCACCCCGCACACCGTCACCGCTACGGCGGAGTTCGAGGCGATGCTCGATCTGATCCGGGCCCGCGGCTGGGCGGCCGACGTGGAGGAGACCTGGGAGGGCGTGGCCGCGGTGGCCGCCCCGATCCACGACCGGCGGCGGATGCCGGTCGGCGCGGTGGCCGTGACCGGCGCGGTGGAGCGGGTCTGCGCGGACGGGGAGCTGCGCCCCGAACTGATCGCCGCGGTGCGGGACTGCGCCCGCGCGGTCTCCAGGGATCTGGGCGCCCGGCCCTTCTGATCGCGGCAGCGGGTGATCACCGCCGGCGGCCGCGCCACCCGCGGGCCGTCGGTAACGATCGAGTTCCAGGCCACACAACCCTTGACGCGTGTTTCACCTGGGGGAAGCATTGCCGTTCACCGGTCGGCATTGTCGAACAGCTAACGGAATTCCACGTTAAGGTGTGCCAGCGCCAAGGGCCGGAAAACGCCCTCATGTGAGGGCGCGGACCACCGGAGGGACCCGGGGTTCGGCTTTCCTGGACGAAGGACAAAGGAGTCGCGGGTGTCCAGCTCCGACATCTTCATCGGCGAGACCACCGGTACCGCCGTACTCATCCTGCTCGGCGGCGGTGTCTGCGCGGCCGTCACTCTCAAGCGCTCCAAAGCGCAGAACGCCGGCTGGCTCGCCATCACCTTCGGGTGGGGTTTCGCGGTCCTGACCGGCGCGTATCTGGCCGGCGGCGTGTCCGGCGCGCATCTCAATCCGGCGGTCACGATCGGTCTCGCGATCGAGGGCGGCACCAAGTGGAGCGATGTACCGCTGTACCTCGTCTCGCAGCTGTTCGGCGCGATGATCGGCGCGGTGCTGGTCTGGCTGACGTACTACGGGCAGTTCCGGGCGCATCTCACAGATCCGGAGATCGTGGGCGCCCAGCCGGGTGAAGAGGCCATGGTCGACCAGTCCTCCGCCCCGAAGGCAGGCCCGGTGCTGGGCATCTTCTCCACCGGCCCCGAGATCCGGCACGCGGTGCAGAACCTCGCCACCGAGATCATCGCCACCGTCGTGCTCGTCCTGGCGATCCTCACCCAGGGCCTCAACAACGACGGCAACGGCCTCGGCACGCTCGGCGCGTTGGTCACCGCGCTGGTCGTCGTCGGTATCGGTCTCTCGCTCGGCGGGCCGACGGGTTACGCGATCAACCCGGTTCGCGACCTCGGTCCGCGTATCGTGCACGCGCTGCTTCCGCTGCCGAACAAGGGCGGCTCCGACTGGGGCTACGCATGGATCCCGGTCGTCGGACCGCTCGTCGGCGGCGCGATCGCGGGCGGGCTCTACAACGTCGCCTTCGCCTGAGCCGTGACGTACAGAGCTGTGACGTACAGAGCCGTAACCCTCACGACCACACAGACCTCCGGGAGCACACCGTGACCGACGCACACACCACCGGCCCGTTCATCGCGGCCATCGACCAGGGCACCACCTCCAGCCGCTGCATCGTCTTCGACAAGGACGGCCGGATCGTCTCCGTCGACCAGAAGGAGCACGAACAGATCTTCCCGAAGCCGGGCTGGGTCGAGCACAACGCGAGGGAGATCTGGGAGAACGTCCAGGAGGTCGTGGCGGGCGCCGTCGTCAAGGCGGGCATCACCGCCGCCGACGTGAAGGCCATCGGCATCACCAACCAGCGCGAGACCACGCTGCTCTGGGACAAGAACACCGGTGAGCCGGTCCACAACGCCCTCGTCTGGCAGGACACCCGCACCGACGCGCTCTGCAAGGAGCTCGGCCGCAATGTGGGCCAGGACCGCTTCCGCCGCGAGACCGGTCTGCCGCTCGCCTCGTACTTCGCGGGCCCCAAGGTCCGCTGGCTGCTCGACAACGTCGAGGGGCTGCGCGAGCGCGCCGAGCGCGGCGACATCCTCTTCGGCACGATGGACTCCTGGGTCATCTGGAACCTGACCGGCGGTACGAACGGCGGCGTCCACGTCACCGACGTCACCAACGCCTCGCGCACCCTCCTGATGAACCTGCACTCCATGACGTGGGACACCAAGATCCTCGCGTCCATGGAGATCCCGGCGGCCGTGCTGCCCGAGATCCGCTCCTCCGCCGAGGTGTACGGCACCGCGAAGGGCGGCGTCCTGGACGGCGTCCCGGTCGCCTCCGCGCTCGGCGACCAGCAGGCGGCCCTCTTCGGCCAGACCTGTTTCTCCGAGGGCGAGGCCAAGTCCACGTACGGCACCGGCACCTTCATGCTGATGAACACCGGTGAGACGCCCGTCAACTCGTACAACGGACTGCTGACGACCGTGGGGTACCGGATCGGCGAACAGAAGCCGGTCTACGCCCTGGAAGGCTCCATCGCCGTCACCGGCTCGCTGGTGCAGTGGATGCGCGACCAGATGGGCCTGATCAACTCGGCGGCCGAGATCGAGACGCTGGCCCTGTCGGTCGAGGACAACGGCGGCGCGTACTTCGTGCCCGCCTTCTCCGGTCTGTTCGCCCCGTACTGGCGCTCCGACGCCCGCGGCGTCATCGCCGGCCTGACCCGGTACGTCACCAAGGCCCACATCGCCCGTGCCGTCCTGGAGGCCACCGCCTGGCAGACCCGGGAGATCACCGACGCCATGACGAAGGACTCCGGTGTCGAACTCGCCGCCCTGAAGGTCGACGGCGGCATGACCTCCAACAACTTGCTGATGCAGACGCTCGCCGACTTCCTGGACGCACCCGTGGTGCGGCCCATGGTCGCCGAGACGACCTGCCTCGGCGCCGCCTACGCCGCCGGTCTCGCCGTCGGCTTCTGGCCGGACACCGACGCACTGCGCGCCAACTGGCGCCGGGCCGCCGAGTGGACACCCCGCATGGACGCGGACACCCGCGACCGCGAGTACAAGAGCTGGCTCAAGGCCGTGGAACGGACCCTGGGCTGGCTCGAAGACGAGGAGTAATCACCATGACCACCCTGCAGAGCGTCCCGGCACTCGGGACACACCCGGCCTCCGGCTCCCTCCCGAGCCGCGCCGAGACCCGGGAGCAGCTGTCCAAGGCTGCGTACGACCTCCTGGTGATCGGTGGCGGCATCCTGGGCATCTCCACCGCCTGGCACGCCGCGCAGTCCGGGCTGCGGGTGGCCCTGGTGGACGCCGGCGACTTCGCCGGCGCCACCTCCTCCGCCTCCTCCAAGCTGCTCCACGGCGGTCTGCGCTACCTGCAGACCGGTGCGGTGAAGCTCGTCGCGGAGAATCACTTCGAGCGCCGTGCGGTGTCCCGTCAGGTCGCACCGCACCTGACCAATCCGCTCACCTTCTACCTGCCGGTCTACAAGGGCGGCCCGCACGGCGCGGCCAAGCTCGGCGCCGGTGTGTTCGCGTACTCGGCGCTCTCCGCGTTCGGTGACGGGGTCGGGCACGTCATCAGCCCGGCGAAGGCGCAGCGCGATGTGCCGGAGCTGCGTACGGACGGTCTGAAGGCCGTCGCGGTCTACGGCGACGACCAGATGAACGATGCCCGGATGGCGCTGATGACGGTCCGCGCGGCCGTCGACGCGGGTGCGGTCGTCCTCAACCACGCGGCGGTGACCGGACTGCGGTTCACCCGGGGCCGGGTGACGGGCGCCGACCTGGAGGACCGTACGGACGGTACGGAGTTCGGCGTCAACGCCCGTCTGGTGCTGAACGCCACCGGCCCGTGGGTCGATCACCTGCGGAAGATGGAGGACGCCGGCGCGGCTCCTTCGATACGTCTTTCCAAGGGCGCGCACCTGGTCCTGAAGCGGACGCGGCCGTGGAAGGCCGCGCTGGCGACCCCGATCGACAAGTACCGGATCGCGTTCGCCCTGCCCTGGGAGGACATGCTGCTGCTCGGCACGACGGACGAGGAGTACGAGAGCGATCCGGCGGACGTCGCGGTCAACGAGAAGGACACCGCGCAGATCCTGGACGAGGCCGCTTTCTCCATCAAGGACCAGCAGCTGTCGCGCGATCTGATCACGTACTCCTTCGCGGGTCTGCGGGTGCTGCCCGGAGGCCCGGGCGACACGTCCAAGGCCAAGCGCGAGACGGTCGTGACGGAGGGCCGCGGCGGGATGCTGTCGGTCGCGGGCGGCAAGTGGACGACGTTCCGCCACATCGGCCGTACGGTGATGAACAAGCTGGCCGCGCTCCCCGGCCACCCCCTGGCGGACGACATGGAGCCGATCTCGCGGCTGCCGAAGAAGCTCCCGCTGCCCGGCATCGCCAACCCGAACGCGGTGGCGCACCGGCTGCTGATCGACGGCGGTACGCCCGGCCCGCGGATGGCGGCCGACACGGCTCGCCACCTCGCCACCCACTACGGCTCGCTCGCCTTCGACATCGCACGGCTGGCGAACGAGAAACCGGCGCTGGCCGAGCGCGTCCACCCGGACGCGCCGGAGATCTGGGCGCAGGTCGCCTACGCGCGTGATCACGAGTGGGCCGAGACGGCGGACGACGTGCTGCGCCGGCGGACGACGCTGACGATCCGGGGCCTGGCGACGGACGAGATCCGGGCCGGCGTCGAGTCCATGCTCGGCGACCGGGGCTGAGGGGGCCGTACGCGTCGGACGGGGCGGTTCCCGGGTGGGGCCGCCCCGTCCGTATGTCCGTACGTCCGCCTGCCGGGGAGGCCTCGGGCCGGTGGGCGAGCCGTACGGGCGCCGTGCGTGTGCGATCCCCCGGGGCGACCTGCGGCAGACCTGGTTCATCGGTCTCTTCCGACCCGCATAATGAGGGGAGACATCGGATGTCTGATTCCAGTCTGGATCCAGGAGGACCGTCATGGCTGTCACCGACGAGGCGATCGAGAAGATCAAGGGAATGATCGTCTCGGGTGCGCTACGGCCCGGCGACCGGCTCCCCAAGGAGAGCGAACTCGCGGCCGAGCTGGGGCTCTCCCGCAACTCCCTCCGGGAGGCGGTGCGCGCCCTGTCGCTGATCCGCATCCTCGACGTGCGGCAGGGCGACGGCACATATGTGACCAGCCTCGATCCGCAGTTGCTGCTGGAGGCGCTGAGCTTCGTCGTGGACTTCCACCGCGACGACACGGTGCTCGAATTCCTGGCGGTCCGCCGGATCCTGGAACCGGCGGCGACGGCGATGGCGGCCACCCGGATCAGCGAGGCCCAACTGGACGTGCTGAGCTCGCAGTTGGACGCCCTGGGCGCGCAGCCCTCGGTGGAGGAGCTGGTCGCCTGCGATCTGGAGTTCCACCGCGGGATCGTGCAGTCCTCCGGGAACTCGGTGCTCTGCTCGCTGCTCGACGGGTTGTCGGGGCCGACGACCCGGGCGCGGGTCTGGCGCGGTCTGACGCAGGAGGACGCGGTGAGCCGCACGCTCCATGAGCACCGGGCGATCGTGTCGGCGCTGCGGGACCGGGACGCGGAGGCCGCGCGGGCGTGGGCGACGGTGCATGTGGCGAGCGTGGAGCAGTGGTTGCGGTCGACGCTGTAGCGCGGGAAGGGGCTGGTGGGTTGTTTCCCCCACCCGCCCCTTCCCGTAACCGGGGCTCCGCCCCGGGCCCCGGACCCCGGTCCTCGAGCGCCGGACGGGCGGATCTGCCCGTCCGGCGTTCGGGAGGCGGGCCTCAGTCCTGCTTCTCGCCGCTCGCGAAGCGGGAGATGACCAGGGCGACGATGATGATCGCGCCGTTGAGGAACTGGTTCCACAGCGCCGGGACACCGCCGAGGGTCATCACGTTGACCACCAGTTGGAGCGTCAGTACGCCGGTCAGCGCGCCGAACAGGGTGCCACGGCCGCCCTTGAGACTGATGCCGCCGATGACCGCGGCGGCGAACACCTGGAAGATCCAGCCGTTGCCCTGGGTCGCCGCGACCGATCCGTAGTGGCCGGTGTAGAGGATGCCCGCGAAGGCCGCCAGCAGACCGCCGATGGCGAGGACGATCCAGGTGACGCGGTCCACCCGGATGCCCGCGGCGCGCGCGGCCTCCGGGTTGCCGCCGATCGCGTACAGCGAACGTCCGTGGCGCAGCCAGGCCAGCGCGGCGCCGCCGACGGCGAACAGCGCCAGGCAGATCCAGACGGCGGCCGGTGCGCCGAACCACTCGCTCTTGCCGAGGTAGCGGAAGGACTCCGGAACGTCGGTGATGGACTTGCCCTCGGTGATGCCGATGTGGAGGCCGCGCAGCATGGTGAGCATGCCGAGCGTGGCGATGAAGCCGTTGACCCGCAGTTTCAGCATCAGGAAGCCGTTGACGGCACCGATGGCGAGGCCCACGAGCAGACAGAGCGGGATCGCCGACCAGGTGGGCAGCAGGCCCAGGCCCGCGAAGCGGCCGCCCTCGGTGGGCAGGACGAGCCACATCGCGACGACGGGTGCGATGCCGATCGTCGACTCCAGCGACAGGTCCATCCGCCCGCAGATCAGGATCAGCGCCTGGCCCAGGACCAGCAGGCTCAGCTCGGAGGACTGCTGGACGACGCTGATCAGGTTCTCGGAGGTCAGGAACACCGGCGAGACGATGAACCCGATCACCATCAGCACCAGGATCACCGGTACCAGGGAGAAGTCGCTCCACCGGATCAGCTTCAGCCGGTCCAGCGGGCGTTCGCCCGTCAACGAGCCCTTGGACCCGCCGTTGATGTCGTCGGCCGCCGCGGGCCGTACCGTGCCGGTCATTCCCTTTCCCCCACACCTTCCATGGCGGCGACGAGTTCCCCGTCGGTCCACCCGCTGGCGAATGTCGCGACCACACGCCCGTGGAACAGGGCGAGTACCCGGTCGCAGACCCGCAGATCGTCCAGTTCGTCCGAGATGATCACTGCGGCGTTCCCCTCGTCGGCGACCCGCCGTACGACTCCGAGCAGCGAGTCCTTGGACTTGACGTCCACACCCGCGGTGGGCCGGACCGCCACCAGCACGCTCGGATTGCGGGCCAGCGCGCGGGCGACCACCACCTTCTGCTGGTTTCCGCCGGAGAGTCCGGAGACGGGCTGCTCGGGCCCCTGTGTCTTGATGTCCAGCGAGGTGATCATGGTCCGTGCGAACTCCCTGGTACGGGAGGGCAGTACGGTCCCCCACGGGCCGAGCTGGTCCGTGACGGTGAGGGTGGCGTTCTCGGCGACGCTGCGTTCCAGGACGAGGCCCTGGTCGTGCCGGTCCTCGGGGATGTAGCCGATCCCGGCGTCCAGTGCGTGCGGCACGCTGCCGGAGCGCACGGCCCTGCCGTGGACGGAGACCGTGCCGCCGCTCGCCTTGCGCATTCCGGCCAGGGTCTCGCCCAGGGCCGTGTTGCCGCTGGCCGCGGAGCCGGCGAGGCCGAGCACCTCGCCGGGGCGGACCTCCAGGTCCAGGGGTTCGAACCGGCCCTGGATGGTGAGGCGTTCGGTACGCAGGACGGGCGCGGTCGATTCGTCCCGTGCCGTCGCGCCGTCACCGCTCGCGTGCCAGGCGGTGGCGCCGGCGGACTGTTCGCCGGTCATCGCCGCCACCAGTTCCGCCTTGGCGACGTCGGCGACCGGCGCGCTGAGCACATGACGGGCGTCGCGGTAGACGGTGACCGCCGTGCACAGCTCGTACACCTCCTGCAGATGGTGGGAGATGAAGAGGAACGCCACTCCCTGGCTCTGCAGTTCCCTGAGTTTGTCGAAGAGCCGCCCGATGCCGCGGGCATCGAGCTGGGCGGTCGGCTCGTCCAGGATGATCAGCCGGGCGCCGAAGGACAGCGCCCGCGCGATCTCGACGAACTGCCGCTGCTCGACGGCGAGATCGCGCGCCCGGGTGCCGGGGTCGACCTGGACGCCGTACTCGGCGAGGAGCTCCTCGGCCCGCTTGCGGAGCTTCCCCCAGCTGATCCAGCGGGCGTTGTCGTCGAAGCGGTTGAGGAAGAGGTTCTCGGCGACGGTCAGGTCGGGGACGACCATCGACTTCTGGTAGACGCAGGCGACCTTCGACTGCCAGGCCGTGGTGTCCCCGAAGGCGGGCGCGGGCTCCCCACCGAAGGTGACCGTGCCCGCGTCCGCCTTGTGGAGCCCGGTCAGGACACTGACCAGCGTCGACTTGCCCGCGCCGTTGCGGCCGACGAGGGCGTGGGACTCACCGGGCCGCACGGTGAGCTTCACCCCGTCGAGCGCCACGGTCGGACCGAAGCGTTTGACGATGCCCGCCGCCTCTACGGCAGGTGGTGGTGCCTGGATCATGGCTAGCTCTTCTTCTCCAGCTGATTGGCCCACAGTTTCGGGTCGTCCACGTTGTCCTTGGTCACCAGGGGCGCGGGGAGTTGGTCCTCGAAGCCGTTCGGGATCCTGATGATGTTCGAGTCGTGGTCGGTCGGGCCTTCCTTGAAGGTCTTGCCGTCCAGGGCCGCCTTCGCGTAGTACAGCGCGTACTTCGCGTACAGGTCGGCGGGCTGCGAGATCGTCGCGTCGATCTTCCCCGCCTTGATGGCGTCGAACTCCTCCGGGATGCCGTCGTTGGAGATGATCGTGATGTGGCCCGGCGTACCGGCCGGCTTCAGCAGCTTCTTCTGCTCCAGGAGCGCGAGGGTGGGCTGCAGGAAGACGCCGCCCGCCTGCATGTAGATGCCGTTGATGTCGGGGTTGGCGGCCAGGGTGGCCTGGAGCTTGGCGGAGGCGACGTCGCCCTTCCAGTCGGTGGCCAGCTCGAAGACCTTGATGCCGGGAAAGTCCTTGTCCATGCAGGCCTTGAACGCCTCGGACCGGTCACGGCCGTTGATCGAGGCGAGGTCGCCCTGGAACTCGACGACCTTGCCCTTGCCCTTCAGCTGCTCGCCGAGGTACTTGCAGGCATTGGTCCCGTACGCCTTGTTGTCGGCCCGCACCACCATGTAGATGTTGCCCTTGTCGGGGCGGGTGTCGACGCTGATGACGGGGATCTTCTTCTCGTTCAGCGTGTTGAGCGATTCGGCTATCGCACCGGTGTCCTGGGGTGCCATCACGACGGCCTTGGCGCCCTGGTCGGTGAAGGTCTGGACGTTGGCGACCAGCTTGCCGATGTCGTTCTGCGAGTTGGTCAGCGGCAGGGCCTTGACCTCGCCTGCCTTGACCCCCTTCTGCACGTAGTTCTGGTACGAGTTCCAGAAGTCGCTGTCGCTGCGCGGCAGGTCGATTCCGACCTTCCCGCCTCCCGCGCCGTCGGCGGAGGACTCGCGGTTGCAGCCCGCGAGGGCAGTGACGGCCAGCAGTACGGCGCAGGCTGCCGCACTCGTCGTACGCACTCTCATTGGTGTCCCAATCCTTGGTGGAGTACCGGTCGGAGCTCTGCGGGCAGAGCGGCGGTGCATGGTGCTCGGGGGCGCGGCCCGGTGGTGCGGCTCGGGCCTGTCCGGCGGATCAGGGCCGGACAGGCCCGGGGGCCGCGCGTCCTTGATCAGCTTTCGGCGGGGCGCAGGCGCAGGCCCTGCATTCCGCCGTCGACGGCGAGTGCCGTGCCGGTGACGGAGGCGGCGGCGGGGCTCGCGAGGTAGACGATCGCGGCGGCCACCTCATCGGCCGAGACCAGCCGCCCGAGCGGCTGGCGGGCGTCCAGCGCGGCCCGTTCGGCGGCCGGGTCGTCGGCCTGTCCGAGGAGCCGGCCGATCCACGGGGTGTCCGCGGTGCCCGGGTTGACGCAGTTGACCCGGATGCCCTCGCGGACGTGGTCGGCGGCCATCGCGAGGGTCAGGGAGAGGACCGCGCCCTTGCTCGCGCTGTACAGGGCGCGCTGCGGCAGCCCGGCGGTCGCGGCGATCGAGCAGGTCTGGGTGATCGAGACGGCACCGGGGCGTTCGGCCGCCGCGCTCCGCAGATGGGGCAGGGCGTGCCGGGCGGTGCGGACCATGCCGAGGACGTTGATGTCCAGGACCCGGGTCCACTCCTCGTCGGCGTTGTCCTCGACGGTGCCGATGGAACCGATGCCCGCGTTGGACACGACGGTATGCAGGCCGCCGAGTTCGCCGGCCGCCCGGTCGACCGCCTCGCGCACGGCGTGGTCGTCGGTGACGTCCGCCTTGACGGCCAGGACGCCCGCGGGGGCGCCCGCGGTCTCCCGGTCGAGCACCGCCACCTGGGCGCCGCGCGCCAGCAGCAGGGTCGCGACGGCGGCGCCGATGCCGGAGGCGCCGCCCGTCACCAGGGCGTTCATCCCCTCGAAGTCGCGTGTGCCGGTCATCAGTTGGCCTCCTCGGTGGTGCGGCGGGCCTGCCATACGGGGCCCTGCGGATAGCGGTGCGCGGCGATCGACTCGGGGAGCATCCGGGCGGAGAAGCCCGGTGAATCAGGCGCGGCGTAACGGCCGTTCTCGATCACGGTGGGGTCGGCGAAGTGTTCGTGGAGATGGTCGACGTACTCGATCACGCGGTTCTCCCAGCTTCCGGAGACCGCCACATAGTCGAACATCGAGAGGTGTTGCACCAGCTCGCAGAGCCCGACTCCGCCCGCGTGCGGGCAGACCGGCACGCCGTACTTGGCGGCGAGCAGCAGGATCGCCAGGTTCTCGTTGACGCCCGCGACCCGGGCCGCGTCGATCTGGACGAAGTCGACGGCTCCGGCCTGCAGCAGCTGTTTGAACACGACCCGGTTGGCGACGTGCTCACCGGTGGCGACCTTGACGGGCTGCCCGGCGCGGACGGCCGCGTGGCCGAGGATGTCGTCGGGGCTGGTCGGCTCCTCGATCCAGTGCGGGTCGAACGGCGCGAGCGCGGTCATCCACTCCACCGCGTCGGCGACGTCCCAGCGCTGGTTGGCGTCGACGGCGATCCGGACGTCCGGCCCGACGGCCTCGCGGGCCAGCGCGAGTCTGCGGATGTCGTCGCGGATGTCGCCGCCGACCTTCAGCTTGATCTGGGTGAAGCCGTCGGCGACGGCCTCCTTCGCCAGCCGGACCAGCTTGTCGTCGGTGTATCCCAGCCAGCCCGGCGAAGTGGTGTACGCGGGGTAGCCCTCGGCGCGCAGCCGCTCGGCGCGCTCGGCCCGCCCCGGTTCGGCGGCCCGCAGGATCGCGAGGGCCTCGTCGGGGGTGAGGGCGTCGGTGAGATAGCGGAAGTCGACGAGCGAGACGAGCTCCTCGGGCGTCATCTCGGCGAGGAACTGCCAGACGGGCCTGCCCGCCTGCTTCGCCGCCAGGTCCCAGGCCGCGTTGACGACCGCGCCGGCCGCCATGTGCATCACGCCCTTCTCGGGGCCGAGCCAGCGCAGTTGGGAGTCATGGGTGAGCTCGCGATGCAGTGCGGCGAGGTCGGCCGCGGTTCTGGGCGCCGGGCGCCCCACGACGTACGGGCGCAGCGTCTCGATGGCGGCGGCCATCACCTCGTTGCCGCGCCCGATGGTGAAACAGAAGCCATGTCCCTCGATGACGGCGCCCTCGTCGAGAATTTCGGTACGCAGGACGACGTAGGCGGCCGAGTAGTCGGGATCGGCGTTCATGGCGTCCGAGCCGTCCAGTTGTTCCGAGGTCGGAAAACGGATGTCGTGAACCTCGAAATCCGTGACGGTCTGACTCATGTGCGCCCCCAGGGGAATAACATCGGATCTCTGTTCTGATCATCCGATGTATAGCGTCACGAAGGCCCCAACGTCCAGAGTCGGAGCGAAATTGACGGACACAGCTCGGATGTATTCAGAGACTGATGCCCTGATTCGACCGGTGATGCACCCCCATGGCACAGGTTCACCCGGCTGTGCACAGGGGCTGCGGTGGGAGTGGCCGGAAGCCGTAAGGTTGGTGCGTACGCAAGGGAACTTCGGAAGGAGGCCTGGGTGATCGAGCTCGAGGGGGTTCCCGAGCTGATCGACCCGGTCATGGTGGCCGCGTTCGAGGGATGGAACGACGCAGGTGACGCCGCCTCCACGGCGGTCGCGCATCTGGACCGGGAGTGGAAGGGAGAGGTGTTCGCGGCACTGGACGCCGAGGACTACTACGACTTCCAGGTCAACCGGCCGACGGTCTGGCTGGACGGCGGGGTGCGCAAGATCACGTGGCCGACCACCCGGCTCTCCGTGGTCCGTGTGGGCGGGGAGAAGCCCCGTGACCTCGTCCTGGTCCGCGGTATCGAACCGTCCATGCGCTGGCGCTCGTTCTGCAACGAGATCCTGGCCTTCGCCCATGAGCTGGGCGTGGAGATGGTGGTGATCCTGGGCGCACTGCTCGGCGACACCCCGCACACCCGCCCGGTGCCGGTCAGCGGAGTCACCTCCGACCCGGATCTGGCGCGGACCATGGACCTGGAAGAGACCAGGTACGAGGGTCCGACGGGCATCGTCGGCATCCTCCAGGAGGCCTGCACGCACGCGGGCGTACCCACGGTGAGTCTGTGGGCGGCGGTGCCGCACTACGTGTCGCAGCCGCCCAATCCGAAGGCCACCCTCGCGCTGCTCAACCGCCTGGAGGACCTCATCGGCCTGCGCATCCCGCTGGGCGAACTGCCCGAGGACGCCCGTGCCTGGCAGCTCGGCGTGGACCAACTGGCCTCCGAGGACAGCGAAGTGGCGGAGTACGTGCAGACGCTGGAGGAGGCCCGGGACACCGCGGAGCTTCCCGAGGCGAGCGGCGAGGCCATCGCCCGGGAGTTCGAGCGCTATCTGCGCCGTAGGGACGTCGGTCCGGGCCAGGGGCCCGGCGGGCATGCGACGGAGAGTGGCGACGCCTCGTATCTGCGCGACACCTCCGGTGGCCGCACCCGTTCGCCGAAGCCGCTCCGGCCGGAATCCGGCGGCGGGACGGGACCCGGCCGGCAGTCTCCGGCCGGCCAGGAGGACGAGGACGGCGACGGCGGTCACGACGGGGGCGACGGCCCTCAGGATTCATCGGAGGACTCCTCGGAGGACTGATACGGCCGGTGGAGCGCCGAGCGGATGCGTACGGTTCGTGTGCACCCGCCCGGTGCTCCTGTGCTGTCCGGGTCATTCACCACCATCTGCTGTCCGGGTCATTCACGGACATCCGGACGTTCCGGGACATCCGGGTCCGTCAGGAGCAGGTGAATCGCGCCGCGGCCCAGTCCCCGTGGTCACCGGTCTTGGACCCATTGGTGTCCGTGACCTTCAGATGCACATGGCGCGCCCCGTCGAGCCGCACATCGACGGGTACGGTCGCGGACGCCCCCGTCACCTTCGGCGAGGTCCACAGCACCTTGCCGTCCGCCTCGACGGAGAACGCCACTTCGCCGTAGCCGTTGATCTCGTCGTCGATCCCGACGTCGGCGGTGAACTTCGAGCAGCGTCCGCCGAGATATACCTCGATGTCGGAGTCGGCATGGGTGCCGATGCCCTTCTCGTACACCTTCCCCGCCAGCGTGAGGGGGTGTCCGTCGGCGGCGCCCGACTCGCCGTTGCTGCGGTCCCGTTCGGCGGGCCCGTAGCCGTTCACCGACGTCAGCCACACCAGATCGCTCGCCCAGGCCTCGCCGGAGGGCGGCGGTGGCATCACCGCGGCGGCGAACCGCTGGGCGGTGGTGCGGGATTCACCGGCCGACCGGTAGCGGGCGAGCGCGGTGATCCTCGCCTCCCCCGCCGCGGCGTCCTTCGCCGGGGTGACCGGCACCTCGACCCGCCGGGTGGTGCCCGCCGGGATCCGGTCCACGGTCGCGGCCGGTGCGACCTGCCAGCCGTCGGGCACGGCCAGGGTGACCGCGGCGCCCGTCACGTCGGCGCTGCCCGCCGTGACGTCGACGGCGACGGTGCCTTCGGCTCCGGCACCGAGCTCCTGCCCGGCGGGCGCGGAGACGACGGCCGTCGCGGCGGCGTTCCGGCCGCCGACCGCGCTCGTCGCCTTCAGCTTCACGGAGAACTTCTTGTCGGTGGAGCGCGGCGCGGTCTTGATCTTCACGACACCACCGCGGTCGTCCCGGTCGTACCACCAGCCCTGTTTCGCGCTCTTGTACGCGGCCGCGGAAGCCAGCCGGGGCAGCTTGCCGTCGAGCTCGACCGTGCTCGGCGCGGAGCCGGTGTGCACGCTGAACTCGTACGGGCGGCTGCTCTGCTTACCCGTGAACTCCCCCTTGCTCGCACCGATCCGCACGGTGACGTCGCCCGCGCCCCGGACCGGTGCGTCCACGTCGGCGGTCTGGGTGGCGTACTTGCCGTCGCGGTGCTGCCGGGTGACGCCGTCGTCCTCGTACAGCGTGAACGACGAGGAGCCCTGCGGGTAGATGTCCCAGGCGAGCGGGGAGCCGGCGGTGCGGTCCTTGTACGAGCGGATGCCCGGCCACATCGGCACGCCGGCACCGCCCTTGACGAACAGCGGCAGGGTGTCGAGCGGGGCGCTGTAGTGGTCGACGGTGGTCGGGCCCTCGTATGTGCGGCCGTTCCAGTAGTCGGTCCAGGTGCCCTTCGGCAGATAGATGCCGTTGCGCTCGGTGGTGTCCTGGTAGACGGGTGCGACGAGGAAGTCCTCGCCGGACATGAACTCGTACTTCGCCGCGTCCGTCGCCGCCTTCGGGTCGTCGGGGAATTCGAGGGCCAGGGGCCGGACCATGCCGACGCCGGTCTTCGTCGCCTCGTGCGCGTAGGAGTACTGATAGGGCAGCAGCGACTCCTTGAGCTTGAGGTAGTCGCGGTTGATGGAGGTGTACGGCTCCCCGTACCGGTAGGGCTGCTTGTCGCTGGCCGCCCAGCCGTCCATGGTCATCGTGGTCCCCAGGAACATCTTCCACTGGAGGTCACGGGTGTACGTCTTGGCGCTGCCGCCGAAGATGCCGTCGACATCGCCGGTGGTGTACGCGAGACCGGACATCGTGGCGCCCGCGTAGGTCGGAATCTGCCAGCGGATGTAGTCCCAGGTGCCGTACTGGTCACCGGACCACTGGACGCCGCAGCGCTGCGCACCCGCCCAGCTCTCGGGGGCGTAGGTGAAGCCGCGGGCGTCGCTGTTGTCCTCGATGCCCTTGTACGCGTCCTTGCAGCCGTCGAGAGCGAACTTGTAGCCCTCGCCGATCCAGGCGACATCGAGCTTCGCAACCCGCTGGCCCGCCTTGACCTGGTCGGCGATCTTGTCGATGCCGTCCTGGGTCCACAGGCCGAGCTGCATGCCGCGGTCCTGCAGGCCCTTCGCGGTCTCGGCGAGGTCCTCGTACCCGCAGCCGTAACCGTCGTTGACGAGCATCCAGCCGTTCGGCATGTCGTGCTCGACGTACCCGTCGGCGACCTTCAGGGCGTCGAGGGTGCGCCGCTCGCCGCGGTTGGCGTTGTGGAGGTAGCAGTCGGCGTCGCCGATCTCCATCCCGTACACGGGTGGCAGGAAGGGCTTGCCGGTGAGTTTCGTGTACTGGCCGATGACGTCCTTGGCGCTGTCGCCCGCGAAGTAGTAGGCGTCGAAACGCTTTTCCTTCGCGCTGGTGGTCACCGGGTCGGTGAAGGCGTAGGTGTTCGGCGCGTAGGTATTGCGGAAGACGCCGTAGCCCGCCGAGGAGAGGTAGAACGGCACCGAGTTGGGGTGCCCGCCGTCGTCCCAGTTGTAGTCGACGCCGACCTCGACGGTCTTGTCCCGGTGCGAGGTGTTGCCGCGGCCGTTCTGCATCCCGGCGCCGTAGAACTGCTCGTCGGCGCCGCGGGCCAGGGTCTGCGTGGTCTGCTTCCCGTCCCAGCTCAGCCCCTTGGTCTCGGACCAGACCCGGGTACCGTCGGCCCGGTAGAGCGCGAAGCGCAGGGGCGCCTTGTAGGCGCGCAGGGTGATGCTGCCGGTGGAGAGTTCGTAGCGGTCGCCCTGCTCCTTCCACCGGGTGTGCGGCGGTGTGCCCTGTGGCAGCACGATGTCGTCGCCGGCCGGGTCGGAGAACGTACCGTCCGGGGCGAGTTCGATGCGGAAGGTCTCGGCGGAGACGAAGCTGACGCGAGCCTCGGCGGTGCCGGCCCGCAAGTGGTAGACGGATCTGTCGGCGGAGAACCCGGTGAGGTCGCCGACCGTGGTGGGGTCCGGTTCGGCGGCGCCGGCCTGACCGGCACCGGGCCCCGCGAAGACGGCGATCAGCCCGAACAAGGCTGCAACTGCCGCCGCTCTGATGCGCGTTGATGATTGCATAGAGCGCTTTTAGCGCAGTATCGAGCACTTGACCATGGACAAAACGGAACCGGCCCTGAACTTCGTCGAGAAGTCCAAGGCCGGCTCACGGGATGGCGATCCGCGCGCTGTCACCGCGCGCGGCAGTTGCGGGCGAGGCTACAGAGCGACACCCAGCAGCGCGTCGACGGTGCGCGAGACGAGGCCGGGCGCGCCCTCGTCCGTACCGCCCTCGGCGTTCTGACGCTCGGCCCAGCGGTCCACGGCGGCCAGCGCGGCCGGTGCGTCCAGGTCGTCGGCGAGGGCCTCGCGGACCTCCTCGACCAGGGCCTCGGCGGGCAGTCCGTCGGGCCGGGAGACGGCGGAACGCCAGCGTCCGAGCCGCTCGACGGCATCGGCGAGCACCTGATCGGTCCACTCCCAGTCGGACCGGTAGTGGTGCGACAGCAGGGCGAGGCGGATCGCCGCCGGGTCCACGCCGTCGTGGCGGAGCTTCGACACGAAGACCAGGTTGCCCCTGGACTTGGACATCTTCTCGCCGTCCAGGGCGACCATTCCGGCGTGTACGTACGCCTGCGCGAACGGGTGCTCGCCGGTCAGCACCTGGGCGTGCGAGGCGCCCATCTCGTGGTGCGGGAAGGCGAGATCGGACCCGCCTCCCTGCACGTCGAAGCCCATGCCGAGGTGGTCCAGGGCGATGGCGACGCACTCGATGTGCCAGCCCGGGCGGCCGGGGCCGAGGGAGGCCCCGTCCCAGCTCGGCTCGCCCTCACGGGCGGCCATCCAGAGCATCGGGTCGAGCGGGTTCTTCTTGCCCGGGCGCTCCGGGTCACCGCCTCGCTCGGCGGAGAGCAGCCGCATCGCCTCGGCATCGAGGTGGGAGACCCCGCCGAAGTGCGGGTCGGTCTCGACGGAGAAGTAGACGTCCCCGTCGAGCTCGTAGGCGGCGCCCGCGTCCCGGAGCCGTTCGACGAGCGGGACGATGCCCGGTATCGCCTCCACGGCGCCGATGTAGTGCTTCGGCGGGAGCATGCGCAGGGCAGTCATGTCCTCGCGGAACAGAGCCGTCTCGCGCTCGGCGAGCTCGGTCCAGTCCTGACCGTCGCGCACGGCCCGCTCCAGCAGCGGATCGTCCACGTCGGTCACGTTCTGGACATAGTGGACCTGCCGCTTGTTGTCGAGCCACACGCGCTGAACGAGGTCGAACGCGTTGTAGGTCGCCGCATGACCCATGTGGGTCGCGTCGTACGGCGTGATGCCGCAGACGTAGATACGGGCGACGGGACCGGGGTCAAGAGTGATCCGTCCGCCGGTCGCGGTGTCGTGGATCCGAAGGTCGCGGCCCTTGCCAGGCAGGGCGGGGACCTCAGAAGCGGGCCAGGCATGCATGCCACGAGCGTAACCGGATGCATGTTCCGGATACGAACCGGATACCTGATCTTGGCCGAAGAGGCGGTCTTGCGCGGTGTGGGTTCATCGGTTCAGGTACGGGCAAGCCCCCTGTGCGCCGCCCCTCGGCCGCCGGAGTGGCTCGATTTCGTCACACCGGTGGCCAGGGGATCGACGGCCACGCGCCGCTCGGTTCCGGGTGCCGCCCCGAGGCCTTCAGCCCCGCCACGCGTCCCCGCAACGCCTCGATCTCGGCCGCGGTGATCAGCTCGGCCAGCCGGGTGACGAGCGAGGTCCCCGGCGCCAGCTCCGCAGCCAGCCGGTCCACGACCTCGACGGCCTCGGCCGTCAGCGGCTCCCCCGCCCATCCCCACAGCAGCGTGCGCAGCTTGTCCTCGGCGTTGAAGGTCACGCCGTGATCGATGCCGTAGAGCCGGCCGCCGGGTGCGGGCAGCAGATGGCCGCCCTTGCGGTCACCGTTGTTGATCACGGCGTCGAGGACCGCGAGCCGCCGCAGCCGCGGATCGTCCGCGTGCACCAGCAGGGCCGTCCTCCCCTCCCCCACCTCGGCGAGGGCGACGGCCTTCCAGCCCTCCCCCGGCTCCTCGTCGTCGACGAGCGCGAGGAGCGGCGGCAGGCCGTCCGGGGAGGACTCGTCGTCCTGGGGCGCCGCCTCGATCCACAGCTGGCACATGCCCTCGCCGTACGGACCGTCCCGCAGCACGGTGGGCGGTATGAGCCCCCAACCGGTCACCTCGGAGATCTCGTACGCAGCCACCTCGCGCCGGGCGAGCGTGCCGTCGGGGAAGTCCCACAGGGGCCGTTCCCCGGCCACGGGCTTGTAGACGCACGTCACCTCGTCGCCGTCGTGGGCGACCGTGCAGTAGAGCACCGCGTTGGACGCCCCGCGGACCTGGCCAAGAACGGTGAGCCGGCCCTCGGTGAGCACGGTGACCAGTTCGGTGTCGGTCAGGCTCCGCGACGGTATCCGTTCTGGCGCGGGCATACGTGTCCTTCCGGGTCGAGCGGCAGGCTGCACAGCGGGCACGGCGGGCGCCCGGCGTTCACGACGTCCAGGGCGCGCTTGGCGAAGGCCCGGGCCTGCGCCCCGCTGAGGCGGACGCGGAGCATCGGCGGGCCGTTCTCCTCGTCCTGGAGCAGCCGCTCCTCGGCCTCCGCGAGATCCTCGTCGGATTCCACGTCCAGCTCGACGAGCGCCTGCGCCTCGACGATCATGCGCTGTTCCTCGCCGTCCCAGGCGAGCGCCATCGTGCCGACCCGGAACTCCTCCTCGACGGGCACGTCGAGGGGCGCGGTGTCGGTGACGTCCATGGGCGCCACGGCGGGCACCGGAGAGTTTCCGCCGGTCCGCCGCACCACCTCGTCGAGCAGTTCGTCGATGCGCTCGGCGAGCGCGGCGACCTGAGTCTTCTCCAGGGCCACGCTGGTGACGCGTCCGCCTGAGGATGCCTGCAGGAAGAACGTACGACGTCCAGGCAACCCGACCGTACCGGCCACGAAACGGTCCGGGGGGTCGTAGAGGAACACCTGACGGGACACGTCCTGTCTCCCTTGAAAATTGACGGCAGATGAGGGGCGGCGGCGGCCTTGGGGGTTACCCCGGTAAGGGCGCCTACGGCGCGTCCACCCTACTGCGCGGAGCGATCACGGTGCCCCAGCGCCGCCACCGACCGCCGCGTCCGCATCGGTGTCCGCCTCCGGTCGCCGGTCCGGGGCCGCCTCGGCGGTGTGCTCCCGCGGTGCCAGCGAGGCCAGGTCCCCGGTGTCGCCGAGCCGCAGCAGAAAGGGCCGCAGCCGGGTGTAGCGGATCGCGGTGACCGAACACGGGTCGGCCTGGATCCGCTGGAAGAGGTCGAGATGGAGGCCGAGCGCGTCGGCGACGAGGGCCTTGATGATGTCGCCGTGGGAGCACATCACGTAGGCGGCGTCGCCACCGTGCTCGGCCTCGATCCGCGCGTTCCAGTCCCGCACGGCGTCGACGGCACGCGCCTGCATGGCGCGCATGGACTCACCGCCGGGGAACGCCGCGGCCGACGGATGCTGTTGCACGACGCCCATCAGCGGCTCGTCGGTGAGTTCGGCGAGCTTGCGTCCCGACCAGTCGCCGTAGTCGCACTCGTTGATCCGCTCCTCGGTGTGCAGCGTCAGCTCCGGCCGCGCGTCGAGCAGCGGCCGCAGGGTCTCCCGGCAGCGCTGCAGCGGGCTGCTGACGACGGCGGCCAGCGGCAGTGCGGCCAGCCGTCCGGGCAGCTCCGCGGCCTGGGCGGCGCCGCGCTCGTCGAGCGCGACACCGGGCGTCCGGCCCGCGAGCACCCCGGCCGTGTTGGCGGTGGAGCGTCCATGGCGTACGAGGATCAGGGTGGGCATACGGGCCAGCGTAGGCCGCTGCCGGCGGTGAGGTGCGCCGGGGAGCGGGGCAGGGAAGAATGCGCGCCGTGATTGTGGACTGTGCGATCTACCGGGACGGGCGTCGTACCGAAGGCCCCGCCGATCTTTCCGATGCCCTCGCGGAGGCACGGGCGACCGGGGACGCGTTTCTCTGGATCGGCCTGTACGAGCCGACGGAGCAGGAGGTCGACCGCGTCAGCAGCGAGTTCGGACTCCATCCGCTGGCCGTGGAGGACGCCCTGAGCGCGCACCAGCGGCCCAAGCTGGAGGTCTACGACGACTCGCTCTTCGCGGTCATCAAGCCGGTGGTGTACGAGCACCTGAGCGACACCGTCACCACCGACGAGCTGATGGCCTTCATCGGCGATTCCTTCGTCGTGACGGTCCGGCACGGGGAGGGCGCGCCGCTCGCCGCGGTACGCCGCCGGCTGGAGTCGGAGCCGGAGGTCCTCAAGCACGGGCCGACCGCGGTGCTGTACGCGATCAGCGACGCCGTGGTCGACCACTACATCGAGGTGGCGGGCGAGCTCCAGGCCGACCTGGAGGAGCTGGAGACCGAGGTGTTCGCGCCGACCGGCACCACGGACACCAAGAACACCGCGTCCCGCATCTACACCTTCAAGCGGCAGCTCCTGGAGTTCCGCCGGGCCGCCGGGCCGCTGAGCGCCCCCATGGCCCGTCTGGCGAGCGCGGAAGTGCCGTTCGTCCCCGAGCACTCGCAGCCGTTCTTCCGCGACGTGAGCGACCATCTGACGCGTGCCAACGAGTATGTGGACGGGCTCGACCGGCTGCTCTCCGACATCCTCGCGGCGCATCTGGCCCAGGTGGGCGTGCGGCAGAACGACGACATGCGCAAGATCTCGGCCTGGGCGGCGATGGCCGCCGTACCGACGATGGTGGCGGGGATCTACGGCATGAACTTCAAGCACATGCCGGAACTCGGCTGGGCGTGGGCCTATCCGGTGGTGATCGTGCTGATGGGTTCCGTGGTGTTCGGCCTGTACCGGCAGTTCAAGCGGCGCGGCTGGCTCTGACGGCCGGTCCGCCGCGGCGCCCGGATCAGGCGAACTCGGCCGCCTGCGCGGCGGTACCGCCCAGTGCGTCGCGCCGCGCGGGCGGCTCCAGGCTCACCATGCGCCGCCATCCCAGGAGCCGTTCGTACGCGTAGATCCCGTGGATCCCCGCGGTCAGCGCCGCCGCCTTGGCCCGGGGCCAGCCGAGGATGCGGCCCATGTGGTCCATCACGGCGAGGCTGACGTCGCGGTACACCCGGATCTCGGCGAGCGCGCACTCGCGCAGGATGCGCTGGATGGTACGGCCGTGTCCGACGAGGGCGAGCCGGAGCAACTCCTCGTGGCAGTAGGCCAGGTGGTTGTCCTCGTCGTTCGAGATCATCCGCACCGCGCGGCCGAGGTCGGGGTGGTCGGCGAAGTGCTTGCGCAGCAGCGTCATCTGCTCGGTTCCTTGCCGAGAGCACCACTGCCACCTCCGTACCGGCATCCGCCCGTCGACAGTCAAATGCGGCACACCCACCCGGGCAACAGGAACGTCCCCCGGCTACGCCGGACGGGTCGCGGCGTTCCCGGCCCGTCCGGCGGTCGAGGACGGACCGTGGCCCCGGTGACCCCGCGCCGGAGCGCGCACCGATCGGCGTAACCCCGCGCCCACGAAAGCGTTGTTACGCGTAACGGCCGTGGCGGGGAGCCCCCGAGCCCCCACCACGGCCGTAGCGCTCTCCCGGAGCCCCCTCCGTCCACCGGTCCGCACTACGCGAGCCCGGACCGCTCCAGCGCCTCCGTGCCGGCCCGCAGAGCCGTGATCCGCTCGTCGAGCGTGAACCCGGCCGGAGCCAGGGTCAGTGTCGTGACCCCCGCCGCGGCGTACGCCTGCATCCGCTCGGCGATCCGCTCGACCGGACCGAGCAGCGTGGTCTGGTCGATCAGCTGGTGCGGGACGGCCGCGGCGGCGCCGCTCTTGTCGCCGGACAGGTACTTGTCCTGGATCTCGGCGGCTTCCTTCTCGTAGCCCATGCGCTGCGCGAGCTGGTTGTAGAAGTTCTGCTTGCGGCTGCCCATGCCGCCCACATACAGCGCGGTGTACGGACGGAACATGTCCGCGAGGCCGTTGACGTCGTCACCGACGGCGAGCGGCAGGGTCGGGCAGACGTCGAAGCCCTCCATGGTCTTCCCGGCCTTCTCGCGGCCCGCCCGCAGGTACTTCACGGCGGTGTCCTCGAGGTGCTCCGCCGAGGGGAAGATGAGCAGCGCCCCGTCGGCGATCTCGCCGGTCTGTTCCAGGTTCTTCGGGCCGATCGCGGCGATGTAGAGCGGAATGTGCTCGCGCTGCGGGTGGACGGTGAGCTTGATGGGCTTGCCCGGGCCGTCGGGCAGCGGGAGCGTCCAGTGCTGACCCTCGTACGACAGCCGCTCACGGGACATCGCCTTGCGGACGATCTCCACGTACTCCCGGGTGCGGGCCAGCGGCTTGTCGAACTTGACGCCGTACCAGCCCTCGGAGACCTGCGGTCCCGACACGCCGAGGCCGAGCCGGAACCGGCCGCCGGAGAGCGAGTCGAGGGTGGCGGCGGTCATCGCCGTCATCGCGGGCTGGCGGGCCGGGATCTGCATGATCGCGGAGCCGACGTCGATGGATTCGGTCCGGGCGGCGACCCAGGCGAGCACCGTCGGCGCGTCGGAGCCGTACGCCTCGGCCGCCCAGCAGACGTCGTATCCGAGCCGGTCGGCCTCCTGGGCGACGGCGAGGTTGTCGCCGTCCATTCCCGCACCCCAGTAACCGAGATTGATGCCGAGCCGCATAGCCGCTCTCCTTACTGATCAGTAACGTGCCTGAGCTCCGGACTCTAGCGCGCGGCGGCGGCTTCCGGCAGAGGCGATGTGGTGCCGGGTTGTTGTCCACAGGCTTCCGCCGGGTGGGGTCCCGGCCAGTAATCTCAGCGCCCATGGAGCAGAGGCATCTCGGCCGCACCGGCCTTCGAGTGTCCCGGATCGGGCTCGGCACCCTCACCTGGGGCCGGGACACCGACGAGCATGACGCTGCCGAACAGCTGAAAGCCTTCTGGGAGGCGGGCGGCACGCTGGTCGACACGGCTGATGTGTACGGCGGTGGGGAGGCCGAATATTTGCTCGGGCGGCTCACCGAGGGTCTGGTGCCGCGGCAGGATCTGGTCATCGCCACGAAGGCCGGCGGCGTGGCCGACCCGTACCGCCGGTTCAACGGCTCGCGCGGTCATCTGCTGGCCGCGCTGGACGCCTCCCTGGCACGGCTCGGCACGGATTACGTGGACCTGTGGCAGGTGCACGCCTTCGACCCGGTGACCCCGCTGGAGGAGACCCTTCAGGCGGTGGACCTGGCGGTGTCGACCGGCCGTGTCCGGTACGCGGGGGTGTCGAACTTCTGCGGCTGGCAGCTGGCCAAGGCGGCGACCTGGCAGCTCGCCTCGCCCGGGTTGCGCACCCGGCTGGCGAGCACCCAGATGGAATACTCCCTGTTGCAGCGGGGCGTGGAACGCGAGGTCCTGCCGGCCGCGCGCGATCTGGGGGTGGGGCTGCTGCCCTCCTCTCCGCTGGGCAGGGGGGTCCTGACCGGCAAATACCGGACGGGCACTCCGGCGGACTCGCGCGGCGCCTCGGAGCTGCTGGCCCCGTTCGTCGAGCCGTATCTCGACGACCCGGCGAGCCGCATCGTGGACGCGGTGTCCACCGCGGCCGACGGCCTGGCCACGACGGCGCTCCAGGTGGCTCTCGCCTGGGTGCGGGACCGGCCGGGGGTGGTGGCCCCGATCGTCGGAGCGCGCAACGCGCAGCAGCTCACGGAGGCATTGTCAGTGGAGGCGCTTAGTCTTCCTGACGAGATCTGCCAGGCGCTCGACGACGTGTCGGCGCCCGTGCACCGCTATCCCGACCAGGACTGGAGCACGCTGTGACTGCGCTTCCCCGGGGGGAAACCCCCGGCTCCCCGGCCGCCGACGACACCGGCGTCGTCACGGACCCCTCCGCGGCCGTGCCCGCCCCGTCCGCACCGGACGAGGGGCACGAGGCGGACGAGGGTTCGCCGACGGCCGATGCCGCCGTCGATGGCGCGCGGACGGACGGCGACGACCACCGGGCCACCGGGACCGACGGAACGGCCGCGGCCGACGCCGAGCCCGACGGCGCCACCGACGCGACAGCCGCGACCGACGGCGTCGTGGACGGGGCGGGCGCCGGCCCCGCCGCGCTCTCCGAGGCGGAGGCCGAGCTGACCGCCCAGCGTGAGCTCCGGGAACGGATCGAGAAACGCAAGGCGGAGAAGGCGGGCCCCATCGCCGCCGGTGCGAAGCTGAGTGGCAGGGCGGCCGATCTGCTGGCGGCCGTGCGTGCCGTGGAGAGCGGTGAGAAGCCCTCCGCCGCGTTCCTCGACTCGTCCGAACCCGCCGCCCCCCACCGGGCCGCTCCCGCGCCGGTACGGCCTCGAACGCCCGTTCCGGCCCCGGTCGCGCAGGGCCCCTCGCCGCAGACACTGGCAGCGGTGGCCGCCGTACTGGCCGAGGGCGGGGCTCCCGGAGCGCTGGCGGCCCCGGCGGCGGAGGCCCTCGGTGCGCAGGCGGCCGGCGCCCTGCGCGAGGACCCCTGGCAGTTGCTGGCCGTGCCGGCAGTGAGACCGGAGCAGGCCGACGGCTTCGCCCGGGCCCTGCTGGGCGCCGAGTGCGGTCCGGACGACGAGCGGCGGACCTCGGCCCTGGTCGGCTGGCTGCTGGAGCGGGCCGCGCTCCAGGGCCATACGGCGCTGGACGCGACGGCGGTCCGTGCGGCGCTCGCCGAGCGCGCGGTGAGCGACCCCGCCGCGGCCGTCGAGCACGCCGTCGCCGAGGGCGTCGTCCTGGTCTTCCAGGACAGCCAGGAGGACGAGGGCGACCAGGAGCCCGCAGCACCCGCGGAGGCCGAGGAGAGCGCGGAGGGCCGGACCGGGCAGGAACCCGTACCGGCGCTGCTGGGTCTCGACCGGTACGCACTCGCCGAGGAAAGCCTCGCCGACGGGCTGGCCCGGCTGGCCAACGCCTGCGAGAAGGACGCCGACTGGACGGCGGCGGCCACGGCCGCGGGCTCCCCGTCGGCGGCCGAGCTGATCCGTGCGGTCGCGGCCCACGGACTGGTGGCGCACACCGGCGGCGAAGCGGCCAGGGCCGAACCCGCGGCGCTGATCAGCGCTGCCCGCGGCCTCGGACTGCGCGCACTGGGCGCCGTGCACAGCATGGACGGCAGACGTCGGCTGGCCGAGACGACCGGCGATCCGTCGGCGGCCGTCACCCTCGCCGGGCTGCTCTGTGGCGCGGAGGGTCCGGGGCGGGACGAGGAGGGGGCGATCGCCGTCGACCTGCTCGTCGTGCTGGACGCCCCGCAGCTGGACGTCGAGACCGCTGCGATCCTCGTGGAGTCCCTGAGCGACGGCACCCGGCTGGTGCTCAGCGGCGATCCCGGCGTGCTGGGTTCGGCCGGTGCGGGACGGGTGTTCGCGGATGTGCTGGCGGCCCGCGCCTGCCCGCAGATCGTGTCCCGTACACCCGATCCGGGACCGATCGGCGAACTGGTCTCCGGCATCGGCGTCGGAGAGCTGAACCAGGTCGCGGCGCCCGGCAAGGAAGTGGTGATCGTCCCCGTGCGCGACGCGGGCGAGGCGGTGCACCGCACCGTGCAACTGGTCGCCGACTCGGTGCCGCGCGCCATCGGCGTACCGTCGGCCGATACCCAGGTGATCACCGTCGGCCACGGCGGCCCGGCGGGCACCCGGGCCCTGAACGCGGCGCTCAAGGAGCGGATCAACCCCGGTCCGGGGCGGTTCGGCGGCTTCGACCCGGGCGACCGTGTCGTCCATGTCCCGGCCCCCGGCAGGACCCTGCCCGCAGTGGTCGTCTCGGCCGACGCCGAAGGCCTGCATCTGGACTGCGGGGGCACGAAGCTCGTCGTACCCCAGGAGCGGGTGGAGTCGTCCGTACGGCATGGCTGGGCACTCAGCGCCCATCAGGCCGCCGGTATGCGGTGGCCCGCCGTGGTCGTCGTGCTGCCCGGTGACGCCGCGCAGGCGCTGAGCCGCCCCTGGGTGTACACCGCCTTCAGCCGCGGCGAGCGGCATCTGTCCGTCGTGCACGGGGTGGATCAGGCGCTCCAGCGCGCGGTCGCCCAGTCCCCGGCGCAGGACCGCACGACGCGGCTGCGCCCCCTGCTGGAGGCATCGGCCCGATGACCGGGCCGCCCCGTCGGACGGGCTCGGAACGGAGCCCGTCCGACGGACGGATCAGGAGCTGTCCGCCACCAGGCCGGCCGGCAGCTCGTCCGTTTCGTCCTCGTCGAAGACCGCGCTGACGTCGAAGCGGCAGACCACCAGTTGCGGATCCGCGTCGTCGAACGGTGCGCCGAGCCACTCCCCGGCCTCGGGGGGCTCCTCGGCCGCCGTGACCCAGAGCGTGGAGTCGCCCTCCTCCAGTCCGAACTCCATGTGCCGGGAAGCGATCTCGTCCGGTTCGTACTCGCCGAAGAGCACTCCGAGCGCCGCGTGGACGCTGGAGCCGACGACCGCGGCGCTCCCGCCGCCGCGGTCGTCCGGATCGAGGTCGGCGATCCGCTGAGCCTGTGCGAGCAGCCTCGGCGGCTCCACCACCGCGTAGTCACGCCGGATGAGGACGCTGAGCGCGTTCGGCTCCTCGGGACCGGCGTACGGCGGGAGGGAGTCCTCCGCACCCGGGATCTCGAAGGGGGTGACCTCGTCGTAGCGGTCGTAGAGCAGTTCGTCGTAGAACTCAGCAGCGGCGGCCAGTGCGTTGAACGCTTCATAGACGGCGGGATCGTCGTCCCCCGTCCGGCGTTCGACCGCCTCGAGGTGATGGTCGAGCGCGGCTTTGATCGCTTCGGCGGCGGCGCGTACCTCGGCAGCGGTGGGCTGCGCAGCATCAGACATGGTGCAGACGCTATCCGTAGACGGGCTCTGCCCGCACAATAGATGCGATGCCGGAATACGAATTTGTCGATGTGTACGTGCCGCGCGGGGTGTCCCGGAAGGAGACGGCCCGCCTGCTGACCGACCATGCCGAGTACGGGCTCTGGGAGTTGGACCGGCTGACACTGCGCCGTGACGGCAGCCGCAGGGTGCGGCTGCGCCGACGGATCATCCGCCAGCTACGGGCCACCTGGTGAGACCGCGGTCCATCCGGTGAAACGGAACGGGCCCCGCCGTCGCGGGACCCGCTCCCTTTGCCGTGCCTGCGTCGTCCCCTCGGTCCGCTACGCGGACATCCGGGCGCGGCGGTAGAGCACCGTGCCCGCACCCGCGAGCAGCAGGCCCGCGCTCGCCGGGACCAGCAGGCCGAGCTGGCCCGCTCCGGTGTGTGCGAGCTCGGCGACGCCCTGTGTCTCGAGCGCGTTGTGCACAGCCCGCACTCCGGGTGCCGGGGGCTTGTTCTCGGTGACCGGGGTGACCGGCGTGCCGACCGGCGGCGTGACGACGTCCGTACCGTTTCCGCACTCGTTGCCGGAGACGGGGTTGAGCAGTCCGCCGATGGTGACACTGTTCCCGCAGGCGTTCACGGGGATGTCGATGGGCACCGCGATGTTGTTGCCCGAGAGCACACCGGGCGAGCCCTGCGCGCTCCCCTCGGCCGTCGCCCCGCTCCCGGTGTCGCCCGTGACGGCCCGGTGCTTGCCGGTACCCGCCCGGGTCGCCCGGGTCAGGTCGCCGGACACCTGGCTGCCCGAGGCGTGCCTGCCCGAAGCGGCACTGTGCGAACCGTTTCCGCAGGCGTTTCCCGCCGCCGGGTCGAGCAGTCCCACGACGCTCACGGAGTTGCCGCAGACATTGACCGGTACGTGGACCGGGGCCTGGACCGAATTCCCTGAAAGCACCCCCGGGGAATTCGACGCGTCGCCGGTCGCTCCGGCGTCGGCGTGCGCATAACCGCCGCTCAGCGCGAGGACTCCGCCCGCGGCCGCCATGGTGATCAGGCCTTTACGCGTGACCTGTCGCATAGGTTGATTCCTGCCTTCTACCTTCCGGAATACCCCCGGACTTGACCGTGCGGGGGCGGATTATCCAGCGGCCCCGGAGTGCATGGCGTGCACCCCGGGGCCGACCGGATTCAAACCCTTACGGGTTGACGCACAACGTCAGGCGTTGCCGCAGGTGTTACCGAAGGTGGGGTTCAGCAGCCCGACCACGGAGATCGTGTTGCCACACACGTTCACCGGCACGTGGATTGGGGCCTGGACGACGTTGCCCGAGAGCACGCCGGGGCTGCCGACAGCGGCGCCCTGGGCACCGGAGTCCGCGACGGCCATGCCCGCACCGGCGAGCACCAGACCACCAGTGACAGCCGCAGCGGCGACGATCTTCTTGATCACTATTCCTCCTAGTTGGCAATGCGGCCCCAGCCGCGGACCGCATCACTTGTAACGAGGAAGAGGTAATCGGGCTACGAGCGTATGGTTCCTTTCACTCGTTCCGGTCACGTACGCACACGCGGGCGATTATTGACGCGGAGAATCGGTGGAATATCAACGGAGGCCGGGCAGGAGCGCGGCACGGACTCAGCAGTTGTCGATGAAACGGTCGAGCACGCGCACGCCGAACTGCAGCCCGTCCACCGGCACTCGCTCGTCCACACCGTGGAACATGCCCGCGAAGTCGAGCTCCGGCGGCAGCTTCAGCGGGGCGAACCCGAAGCAGCGGATGCCGAGATCGTCGAAGGACTTGGCGTCGGTTCCGCCGGAGAGCATGTAAGGGACCGCACGCGCGATCGGGTCCTCCGCCTTCAGGGCGATCTGCATCGCGTCGACGAGCGAGCCGTCGAAACTGGTCTCCAGCGCCTTGTCCCCGTGTACGTCCTCGCGCTTCACCCGCGGGCCGAGGATCCGGTCCAGGTCGGCCAGGAACTCGTCCTCGAAGCCGGGCAGGAATCGGCCGTCGATGTGGGCGGTGGCCTGGCCGGGGATCACGTTCACCTTGTAGCCGGCGCCGAGCATGGTGGGAGCGGCGGAGTTGCGGAGCGTGGCGCCGATCATCTTGGCGATACCGCCCAGCTTGGCGAGCGTGGCGTCCATGTCCTCCGGGTCGAGCGGGGTGCCGAGCGCGTCGGACAGTTCGTCGAGGAAGGACCGTACGGTCTTGGTCACCCGGACCGGCCACTTGTGCCGTCCCAGCCGTCCGACCGCCTCGCAGAGCTCGGTGATCGCGTTGTCGCCGTTGGTCATCGAGCCGTGGCCCGCCGTGCCGTCGACGGTGAGCCGCATCCAGTGCATGCCCTTCTCGGCCGTCTCGACGAGGTAGAGCCGCAGCTTCTCGTTCACCGTGAAGGAGAATCCGCCGACCTCTCCGATCGCCTCGGTGACGCCCTCGAAGAGACCGGGGTGCTTGTCCACGAGATACCGCGCGCCGTACGTACCGCCCGCCTCCTCGTCAGCGAGGAAGGCCAGCACGATGTCGCGCGGGGGCTTGCGGCCGCTGCGCATCCGGTCGCGGACGACCGCGAGGGTCATCGCGTCCATGTTCTTCATGTCGACCGCGCCGCGGCCCCAGACACAGCCGTCCGCGACCTCACCCGAGAACGGGTGGTGCGTCCAGTCGTGGGCATTGGCCGGAACCACATCGGTGTGGCCGTGGATCAGCAGGGCGGGCCTGGAGGGGTCCTCGCCCTCGATCCGCGCCACGGTCGAGGCCCGGCCCTTGTGGGACTCGAAGATCTGCGGCTCCAGCCCGACCTCGGCCAGTTTCTCCGCGACGTACTCGGCGGCGCGTCGCTCCCCCGGCCCCGAGTGGTCCCCGTAGTTGCTGGTGTCGATCCGGATCAGCTCACGACAGAGGTCCACGACCTCGTCCTCGCCCGAGACGGTCCGGGCCGTGTTGGTCTCGCTCACACTGCTTCCTTCCACTGTCGCTGCGGTGCTCCTCCCTCATCCTCCCGCGCCCGGCCCGCGCGCCCAAGGCCCCCACCCCTCGTCATATGCCCTTCACACCTCCCCCGGCGTGATCGAGCACCCCCGGATGTTTGCTATTGTTTTCCACGTCGGAACGGGCCGGGCCCGCGAGACAGACACCTTGTCCGGGTGGCGGAATGGCAGACGCGCTAGCTTGAGGTGCTAGTGCCCTTTATCGGGCGTGGGGGTTCAAGTCCCCCCTCGGACACAGATCGAAGTGCCGATCAGGAGCGATCCTGGTCGGCATTTCGCGTGGTGCTCACCTGGTCGCCGTGGGCCACGACACGAGGAGCCCGCACCATGTTCACCGCCGTACCGGCCGGCGCACTGCGATGAGGGGGCGCGCGAAGCCCCCGTCGGCGCCGCTGGCGCAGCGGGACGGGATCGATCCGGTGCGGCTGCGGCTCCCGGAGGATCCGGACGGGCGGTGGGCGACGGTCCGCGATCATCTGCTGGCGCGGTTCGCGGGGGCGATCGGGGCGGCGCGGGTGGACGCCATGTTCGCCGAGGGCCGGTTCGTCTCCGTAGCGGGACCGGTCTGCGCCGACGAGCCGTACGCGGCGGGCCGGTACCTCTGGTTCCACCGGGATTTCGCGCCGGAGGAACCGGTGCCGTTCCCGGTCGGTGTCGTCCACCGCGACGAGCACCTCGTCGTCGCCGACAAGCCGCACTTCCTGGCGACGACACCGCGCGGCCGGCACGTCACCGAGACGGCCGTGGCCCGGCTGCGCCGCGAGCTGGACCTGCCCGCACTGCAGCCCGCGCACCGGCTGGACCGGCTGACCGCGGGCCTCGTCCTGTTCGTCGTACGGCCCGAGGAGCGGGGCGCGTACCAGACGCTGTTCCGGGACCGTCTGGTGCGCAAGGAGTACGAGGCGGTGGCACCGTACGACCCCGGCCCGGCCTTTCCGCGGACCGTACGCAGCCGCATCGTGAAGGAGCGCGGGGTCGTCGCCGCCCGCGAGGAGCCGGGCGAGCCGAACAGTGAGAGCCGGATCGAGCTCCTGGAGCACCGGGCGGGGCTCGGCCGTTACCGGCTGTTGCCCGCCACCGGGCGCACCCATCAGCTGCGGGTCCACATGAACAGCCTGGGGCTGCCGCTCGTCCACGACCCGGTCTATCCGGTGGTCCGGCCGGAGGGTGCGGCCGGCGACTGGTCACAACCGCTCCAACTCCTCGCCCGGGTGCTGGAGTTCACCGATCCGGTCACGGGCGCGCCGCGCCGCTTCGAGAGCGGGCTGCGGCTCTCCGCGTGGCCGGACCGGTGAGCGGCCGCGGCCGTCAGTGACCGCGGGCGATCCATTCGTCCAGGTGTGGGGCCTCCGCGCCGATGGTCGTGGAGTCGCCGTGTCCGGTGCGGACGGTGGTCTCCGGATCCAGGGCGAGCAGCCGGTCCCTGATCGACGCGACGATCGTCGGGAAGTGGGAGAAGGACCGTCCGGTGGCGCCGGGTCCGCCCTGGAAGAGCGTGTCGCCCGTGAAGACGGTGGACAGCTCGGGGGCGTACAGACAGACGGCGCCGGGGGCATGGCCGGGGGTGTGCAGGACCCGGAGTGTCGTACCGGCGATCTCCAGCTCCTGGCCGTCGGCCAGTTCGCCGTCCGGGGCGCGGTCCGGGTGGGTCTGCTTCCACAGCGGCAGGTCGTCGGGGTGGAGCAGGATCGGCGCACCGGTGGCGGCGGCGAGGGCCGGGGCCGCGTCGATGTGGTCGTTGTGCGCGTGCGTGCAGACGATGGCGCGCAGCGTACGGCCGTTCAGCGCGGCCTCGATGGCGGCGGCGTCATGGGCGGCGTCGATGACGATCGCCTCGGTGTCGTCGCCGACGATCCAGACGTTGTTGTCGACGTCCCACTCCCCGCCGTCGAGGGCGAAGGTGCCGGAGGTGACGAGGTGGTCGATGCGGGCGGCCATCAGAGGATCACCACCGAGCGCAGCACGTCACCGTCGTGCATCCGGGCGAAGGCCTGCTCGATGTCGCCGAGTCCGATGGTCTCGGTGACGAACGCGCCGAGGTCGATCCGGCCCTGCTGGTGCAGGTCGATGAGCATCGGGAAGTCGCGCGAGGGCAGGCAGTCGCCGTACCAGGAGGACTTGAGCGAGCCGCCGCGGCCGAAGACGTCGATGAGCGGCAGTTCCAGCCGCATCTCCGGGGTGGGGACGCCGACCAGGACGACGGTGCCGGCGAGGTCGCGGGCGTAGAAGGCCTGCTGGTAGGTCTCCGGGCGGCCGACCGCCTCGATGACGACGTCCGCGCCATTGCCGTCGGTCAGGGCGCGGATCGCCTCGACCGGGTCGGCGGAGCGGGAGTTGACGGTGTGCGTGGCGCCCATCGTCTTCGCCGTCTCCAGCTTGCGGTCGTCGATGTCCACGGCGATGATCTTCGCCGCGCCGGCCAGCCGGGCGCCCGCGATCGCCGCGTCGCCGACGCCGCCGCAGCCGATCACGGCGACCGAGTCGCCGCGGCCGACCTGACCGGTGTTGATGGCGGCGCCGATGCCCGCCATCACGCCGCAGCCGAGGAGCCCCGCGACGGCCGGTGAGACCTCGGGGTCGACCTTGGTGCACTGGCCCGCGGCGACCAGGGTCTTCTCGGCGAACGCGCCGATGCCGAGCGCCGGCGACAGCTCCGTGCCGTCGAGCAGTGTCATCTTCTGCTTGGCGTTGTGGGTGTTGAAGCAGTACCAGGGGCGGCCGCGCAGACACGCACGGCACTGCCCGCACACGGCACGCCAGTTGAGGACGACGAAGTCGCCGGGCGCGACGTCCGTGACGCCCTCGCCGACGGACTCCACCACGCCCGAGGCCTCATGGCCGAGCAGGAACGGGAACTCGTCGTTGATGCCGCCCTGCTTGTAGTGCAGATCGGTGTGGCAGACGCCGCACGCCTGGATCTTCACCACGGCCTCGCCGGGGCCCGGGTCCGGGATGACGATCGTCTCGACCCGTACCGGCTCGTTCTTCCCTGGTGCGATGACCCCTTGCACCTGCTGCGCCATACCCTGGTCTCCCTGTTTCCGTCATGTGGTGAAGATCGAACACGAACAACCGTACGTCCCATGAGGGTGTCACGGCGGCGCGCCTCGTTGGCGGGAAACGACCGCCGTCCACCCGGTGAAATGCACTGGTTTCGGTCAGATGGGGCGAATCGCTGAACTGCCCGGCGCCCCGGTCCCGGTCCCGGTCCCACCAGAGCGCGCCGGCGACCCGTGCGGTCAGGGAGCCGTCGCGGGCGGCGGTCAGATGGGCGTCGGCCGGGTCGCTCATCGGGCCGAAGTCGCCGGCGACGACGTCCAGGCGACGGAGCCGTAGGGACGGACGGGCCCGGGGGCACGTACCGGCGGCCGGGGTACGGGCCTCATCAGGGCGCGAGCACGTCCAGTTCGTGCAGGGCGCCCACCGCGATCTCCTTCGTCAGCCGCTGCGCCGCCACCGCGTCGCCCTCGCGCACCGCTTCGGCGAGCCGGACGTGGAGGGTGACCGCGGCCGGGTCCGGATCCTCGAACATGACCTGGTGATGGGTGCGGCCGGCCAGGACCTCGGCGACGACATCGCCGAGCCGCGCGAACATCTCGTTGCCGGAGGCGTTCAGCACGATCCGGTGGAACGCGATGTCGTGCTCCAGGTATCCCTCCAGCTGCTGGCCGCGCGAGGTGGCGACCATACCGAGCGCACACTCGGTGAGGGCCGAGCACTGCTCCGGGGTGGCGTTGCGGGCGGCGAGGCCGGCCGCGACCGGTTCGATCGCCGAGCGCAGTACGGTCAGGGAGCGCAGCTGGCGCGGGCGGTCGGCGCCGGCCAGCCGCCACCGGATGACCTGCGGATCGTAGACGTTCCACGCCTCGGTCGGCCGTACGGTCACGCCGACCCTGCGCCGGGACTCGACCAGGTGCATGGATTCGAGGACGCGGATCACTTCCCGTACGACCGTGCGCGAGACGTCGAAGCGCTGGGCCAGCTCGTCGGTACGCAGTACCTGTCCGGGCCGGTGCTCCCCTGCGGCGATCTCCAGACCCAGGGTGTCCAGCACATGTGTATGCAGCCCGGGGCCCTGTGTGGTCATGGGCACAGCCTACGGGGCTCCGTTCAGGAACAAAAAGTACGACGTTTACGTCACAACATCTTGAATAAGTCGTACGTATAGGTTTCAGTAGCGCGACGGACCGATGTCGAGGAAGACGTCGAAGTAGACAGCGAGGCACCACCAATGAGCACCCCCCACGTCGTCGTGGTGATGGGCGTCGCAGGGACCGGCAAGACCACGATCGGCCCCCTGCTCGCCGCCGGACTCGGCGTTCCGTACGCCGAGGGCGATGACTTCCATCCCGCGGCGAACATCGCCAAGATGTCGGCCGGCATCCCGCTGGACGACTCCGACCGGTGGCCCTGGCTCGATGCGATCGGCCGCTGGGCGCACGGCCGGGCGGGGCTCGGCGGGGTGGTGAGCAGCTCGGCGCTCAAGCGGGTCTACCGGGACCGGCTGCGCGCCGAGGCCCCCGGTGCGGTCTTCCTCCATCTGACCGGCGACCGGACCCTGATCGAGAAGCGCATGGCGGAACGCAAGGGGCACTTCATGCCCACCGCACTGCTCGACTCGCAGTTCGCCACCCTGCAGCCGTTGCAGGAGGACGAGGCCGGCGTCTCGGTCGACGTGTCCGGCACCCCCGAAGAAATCACCCAGCGAGCCGTCGCCGCGTTGCGCCGGCTCGAAAACTAAGGATCACCACCGTGACCAGTCTCAGCGTCGAGACGCTGGCAGCGGACGCCGTCGAACCGATCACTTCGGCAGGCAACGCGCAGTTGGGCATCGCCGTACTGGCGGGCATCGCCGTCATCGTTCTGCTCATCACCAAGTTCAAGATGCATGCGTTCCTCGCGCTGACCATCGGCTCGCTGGCGCTCGGCTCGTTCGCCGGCGCCGCGCCCGTGAAGACGATCGCGAGCTTCACCGCCGGTCTCGGCTCGACCGTCGCGGGTGTCGGTGTCCTGATCGCGCTCGGCGCCATTCTGGGCAAGCTGCTCGCCGACTCCGGCGGCGCGGACCAGATCGTCGACACGATCCTGGCGAAGGCGAGCGGGCGGGCCATGCCGTGGGCGATGGTCCTGATCGCCTCGATCATCGGTCTGCCGCTGTTCTTCGAGGTCGGGATCGTGCTGCTGATCCCGGTGGTGCTGCTCGTCGCCAAACGCGGCAACTACTCCCTGATGCGGATCGGTGTCCCGGCGCTGGCCGGTCTCTCGGTGATGCACGGGCTGATTCCCCCGCACCCCGGCCCGCTGGTGGCGATCGACGCCCTCGGCGCCAATCTCGGCGTCACGCTCGCGCTGGGTGTCCTGGTCGCGATCCCGACCGTGATCATCGCAGGGCCGGTCTTCTCCCGCTACGCCGCGCGCTGGGTGGACATCAAGGCTCCGGAGAAGATGATTCCGCAGCGCCCCTCGGAGGAGCTGGAACGGCGTCCCAGCTTCGGCGCCACCCTGGCGACGATCCTGCTGCCCGTCGTGCTGATGCTCGTCAAGGCCCTGGTCGACATCGTCGTGGACAACCCCGAGAACCACGTCCAGCGGATCACCGATGTGATCGGCTCGCCGCTGATCGCGCTCCTCGCGGCCGTCATAGTCGGCATGTTCACGCTGGGCCGGGCGGCCGGTTTCACCAAGGGCCGGCTCTCCACCACCGTCGAGAAGTCCCTCGCCCCGATCGCGGGTGTGCTGCTGATCGTGGGTGCGGGCGGCGGTTTCAAGCAGACACTCATCGACGCCGGTGTGGGCCAGATGATCCTGGACTTCTCCAAGGACTGGTCGATCCCGGCACTGCTGCTGGGCTGGCTGATCGCCGTCGCGATCCGGCTCGCGACCGGCTCGGCGACCGTGGCCACCATTTCGGCGGCCGGTCTGGTCGCCCCGCTGGCCGCGGACATGTCGACGTCCCACGCCGCGCTGCTGGTCCTCGCCGTCGGCGCGGGTTCGCTCTTCTTCAGCCACGTCAATGACGCCGGGTTCTGGCTGGTGAAGGAGTACTTCGGCATGAACGTCGGTCAGACGATCAAGACCTGGTCGGTGATGGAGACCATCATCTCTGTGGTCTCGCTGGCCTTCATCATGCTGCTCTCGCTGGTCCTGTAGCGAGCGGCCCCTCCCGCACGGCCCTCCCCCCGCGGCGCAAGCCGGGGCCGTGCCCGATGGCGCCCGACCGGCCCGGTACGTATGCCACGGCATGCCTCCGGGGCGGTCGGGCGCCTTTGCCATGTGCGGCGGACACCCTGCCCGGCCCCACAGCCAACTCCGGTCATGAACGGGCTGGTTGGCGGTCTCCGGCCGGCCGCCGACCGGCCTGTGGCCCGGTGCCCGAACCGGCGCGGCGTCCGGCGGCCCATGTCAGACTTGATGCCATGGCGAACTGTGAACCTCTCAAGCCCTTTCTGCTCGCCTTCCCCGGACCGCTGCGCGATCGCCTGGTGGCGGCGGTGCTCGCCGGTGCGAAGGTGTCGACGACCGGGCTGCTCGCGGAGTACGAGGCGGAGAAGGAGGAGCTGCCACCGGTGGGTGAGCGGTCCGCGCTGATCAACTCGGACGGCCGGGAGATCGCGGTGCTGGAGGTGACGGAGGTACGGGTGCTGCGCCTCGGCGACGTCGATCTCCAGCATGCGATCGACGAGGGCGAGGGGGACAGATCGGTGGCCGAGTGGCGTGCGGGGCACGAGAGGTTCTGGCACGGCAAGGAGATGCGGGAGGCGCTCGGCGACCCGGAGTTCACGGTCGACGACGACACGATGGTCGTCGCCGAACGGTTCCGGGTCGTCGAGCTGCTGAATCCCGTCGTGGGCGCGGCGGAACGGTAGGCGGGGCCGGGCAGCCGGTGCCCTACGGCTGCGACGCGAGGATCTCGCGGCAGGTCAGGGGCGGCGCGACGGTGCGGAAGCGGGGGGCGGGAACGGGGCCCGGAGCGGAGCCCGGGACCGGGCGCCGGACACCCGCTAGCCGACGGCCTTCGCCGCCGCCCGGCCCGCCGCCCGGCCGGAGAAGATGCAGCCGCCGAGGAAAGTTCCTTCCAGTGAGCGGTAGCCGTGCACCCCGCCGCCGCCGAAACCGGCCGCCTCCCCCGCCGCGTACACACCGGACAGCGGTGTGCCGTCCTCGGTGAGCACCCGGGAGGACAGGTCCGTCTCCAGCCCGCCGAGCGACTTGCGGGTCAGGATGTTGAGCCGTACGGCGATCAGCGGACCGGCCTTGGGATCGAGGATGCGGTGCGGTGCCGCCGTACGGATCAGCTTGTCCCCCAGATATGTCCGGGCGCCGCGGATCGCGGTGATCTGAAGGTCCTTGGTGAAGGGGTTGGCGATCTCGCGGTCGCGGGCGGTGATCACGCGGCGCAGTTCGGCCTCGTCGATCAGCGGCTCGTCGGTGAGCGCGTTCATTCCGCGGACCAGTGCCGCGAGGTCGTGCTCGACGACGAAGTCCGCCCCGTTGTCCATGAACGCCTTCACCGGCGCCGGTACGTCGGCGCGGGCCCGGCCGAGCACGTCGCGGATCGACTTTCCGGTCAGGTCGGGGTTCTGCTCGGAGCCGGAGAGCGCGAATTCCTTGCCAATGATCTTCCGGTCGAGGACGAACCAGGTGTAGTCGTATCCGGACCTCATGATGTGTTCGAGGGTGCCGAGGGTGTCGAAGCCGGGGAAGAGCGGGACCGGCAGCCGCTTGCCGCGGGCGTCCAGCCAGAGCGAGGACGGTCCCGGCAGGATGCGGATGCCGTGCCTGGCCCAGATCGGGTTCCAGTTCTCGATGCCCTCGGTGTAGTGCCACATCCGGTCGCGGTTGATGTGGTGGGCACCCGCCTCCTCGGCGATGCCGAGCATGAGTCCGTCGACATGGGCGGGCACGCCGGAGAGCATCTTCGCGGGCGGGGTGCCGAGCCGCTGGGGCCACTGCTTGCGTACGAGGTCGTGGTTGCCGCCGATGCCACCGGAGGTGACGATCACCGCCTGGGCCTTCAGCTCGAAGGTGCCGGCCGTCACCCGGCTGCTCGCGGTGCCGCGGGCGGCCGCGCTCGGCTCCAGTATCTCGCCGGTCACCGTGTCGACGGTGCCCGCGGTGCGGCCGAGGCCGGTGACCCGGTGGCGGAACTTCAGCCGGACGAGGCCCTTGACGACGCCCGCGCGGACCCGGCGCTCGAAGGGTGCGACGAGGCCGGGACCGGTGCCCCAGGTGATGTGGAAGCGGGGTACGGAGTTGCCGTGGCCGGTCGCGTCGTACCCGCCGCGCTCCGCCCAGCCGACGACGGGGAAGAGCCGCAGCCCCTGGGCGTGCAGCCAGGAGCGCTTCTCACCGGCCGCGAAGTCGACGTACGCCTCGGCCCACTTGTGTGGCCAGTGGTCCTCCTCGCGGTCGAAGCCCGCCGTGCCGAGCCAGTCCTGGAGGGCCAGCTCATGGCTGTCCTTGATCCGCATCCGGCGCTGCTCGGGCGAGTCGACGAGGAAAAGACCGCCGAAGGACCAGTGCGCCTGGCCGCCGATGGACTGTTCGGGTTCCTGGTCGAGCAGGATCACCGAGCGGCCCGCGTCGACCAGCTCGGCGGTGGCCACCAGACCCGCGAGCCCTGCCCCGATAACGATCACATCAGCGTCGTACGCCATGGGTTCCATCCTTGTCGGGGGTCGCAGGCGGAGCGATCCGGTCACGGCCACGGTGAGGGTCCGGCACGGACGCCGGAGGTTACTCGTGCGTCAGATCCTCTGCACCGGCCGCTGCGGCGTCAACCGCCCGGTCGGCGGCGCCCCGGCCGCACCCCTGGGGCGCAGGCGCTATCGTCGATACGAATCACCCACTTCTGGCCTGACTTGAGGTAGAAGCGTGTCGGTGCTGGTTCTCGTACTCGCCGTGAGTGCCGCCTGCTGTCTGGGGTTCGGCTTCGTCCTCCAGCAGGACGCCGCTTCCCATGCGCCGAGGAGCGACTATCTCTCCTTCCGGCTGCTGCTGGACCTGATGCGGGTACGGAGCTGGCTGGCCGGTGTCGGGCTGATGGTCTGCGGCATGGTGCTGGGCGCCCTGGCCCTGGGCAAGGGCGAACTGTCCATCGTCGAACCACTGCTCGCGACCAATCTGCTCTTCGCGATGGCCCTGTCTCGCCATCGCACCGGGCAACGGCTCGGCCGGCAGGGCTGGGCCGGGCTCTGGATGCTGGCCGGCGGAGTCGCCGCGTTCCTACTGGGGGGCCGGCCGCGGGGCGGTGAGGCGGTGACCGATCCGCTGCGGCACTGGCTGGTGATCGGCGTGGTCGTGGGCGTGGCGCTGCTGCTCACCGCCTTCGCCAAGCGCTATCAGTCCGGGGTCGCCCCGGCGCTGCTCGCGGTGGCGGCCGGACTGCTCTACGGACTCCAGGACGCCCTCACCCGGGTCACCGGCCAGCGGCTGTCGCAGGACGGCTTCGCGACGTTCGCGACGGCATGGCAGCCGTACGCGGTGGTGGCGCTGGGGGTGACGGGCCTGCTCCTGGTGCAGAGCGCGTTCGAGACGGGCCCGCTGCGGGTCTCGCTGCCCCCGCTGACCGCCGCGCAGCCGCTGGCCGGGATCGCCTGCGGGGTCGGTTTCCTCGGTGACCAGCTGCGCACCGACCCCGGCGCGCTGGCCTGGCAGGCGGCCGGTCTCGCGGCGATCGTCACCGGGATCGTCCTGCTGGGACTGCATCCGGCGATGCCGGAGGGGCCCGTGGGCGGGCGCCGGGAGAAGAGCCTGCTGCCGAGCTGAGCGGGCGGTGCGAGCCCCGCGGGCACGTCTTCCCGCGCGCCCCGCCGCACACCCTCGGTGCGTCCTCCCACCGCTCCCGTCGACCATGCCGGGATGGTCCTGTCAGTCCTCTGATATTGGATGAGGGCATGACTCCTTCTGACGAGATCCTGGACATCGTCGACGAGAACGACGTGGTCGTGGGGCAGGCCCCGCGCGGTGAGGCGACCGCGCGGGGCCTGCGCCATCGCTGCGTCTTCATCGAGGCCCGGGATGCCGGGGGCCGGCTCTTCGTGCACCGCAGGACCCCCACGAAGCTGGTCTTCCCGTCCCATTACGACATGTTCGTCGGCGGAGTGGTCGGGGCCGGCGAGTCGTACGACGAGGCGGCGCTGCGGGAGGCGGAGGAGGAGCTGGGGGTGTCGGGGCTCCCTCGTCCCGAGCCGCTCTTCAAGTTCCTCTACGAGAGCGCGGAGCACTCCTGGTGGTCCCACGTCTACCAGGTGCGGTGCGAGCTGCCGGTGCACCCCCAGGTCGAGGAGGTCGCCTGGCACACCTTTCTCACCGACGCGGAGCTGGAGCAGCGGCTCGGCGACTGGGAGTGGGTGCCGGACGGGCTGGAGACGTACCACCGGCTGCGCGCGTTCCGGGCGGGCCGGTCGGTCTAGGGTTCACGCGTGAACGAATTCGTACGGAGCCTGCGGCTGTGGTTCGCGCCGCGGCGAATCCGCGAAGAGGGCGACACCCCCGACTACCGGTTCTCGCTCGCCAATGAGCGCACCTTCCTCGCCTGGATCCGGACGGCTCTCGCACTGATCGGCGGCGGTTTCGCGGTCGACCAGTTCCTCCCGGAGCTGTCGTGGGGCATGCGCGCGGGGCTGGCGCTGGCATTGCTGGCGGCCGGTGTGCTGTGCGCGCTGCGGGCGATCAACCACTGGGTGCGGTGCGAGCGGGCGATGCGGCGCGGGGAGGATCTGCCGGTCTCCCGGTTCCCGACGCTGCTCGGTCTCGCCGTCGCGGTCGTCGCCGTGGCGATGGTGGTGGTGGTCCTCTTCGGGTGGGAGGGCCGGTGACGGCGGACGGGCGCGACCCCGGGCTGCAGCCCGAGCGGACCAGGCTGGCGTGGCGGCGTACGACGCTGTCCTGCACGGTGGTGGCGATCCTGGCGGCCAAGCAGGCGCTGCAGGGCGGGGCGAGCCCGGCCGCGGTCGTCGCCGTGTCGCTGAGCGGGCTGGCCTGGCTGGGTTTCCTGCTCGTGGCGCACCGGCGGGTGCTCGGGATGGGGACCGCGCGTCCGGAACCCCTCTCGGCGCGCGGCGCGCTGACGGCGGCGGCGTGCACGGTCGCGCTCGCGGTGTTCGCCACGGCCATGCTGTTCTGAGGCCGGGGCGCCGGGCCCCTCGGACCTCGGGTCAGACCTCCGGGGTGTCCCAGGGGACGGTGACGACGATCTTTCCGCGGGTCCGTCCCTGCTCGTTCATCCGGTAGGCGTCGGCCGCCCGTTCCAGCGGGAAGACCTGGTCCAGATGGACCGTGACGACGCCCTGTTCGGCTAGTTCCGCCAGGTGGGCGAGGTCCTTGGCGTCCGGACGTACGTAGGCGTAGCGGCCGCCGTACGAGAACACCTCACCGTCCGCGATGGAGGCCGGCCGGCCCCCGGGCTTCAGCAGGTCGGCGGAGACCCGGAGCGCCTCCCCGCCCACGGTGTCGAACGCGGCGTCGACGCCGTCCGGGGCCAGCGCCCGGAGCCGGTCGGCGAGGCCGTCGCCGTAGGCCACCGGTTGTGCGCCGAGCTGCCGGACGTGGTCGTGGTTGCGTTCGCTGACCGGGCGTCCGACGAGGGCGACGGCGAGCGGCTCGGCGAGTTCGAGGTGCGTGCCGTCCCCGTACGTCTCCCCGACGCCGGTCACACCGCCGCGTGTGACGACTTCCACGATGAGCCGCGGGGTGTACGGCTGGTGGACGCCCTGGGTGTTGAGCAGGGGCGGGTCGGCTATCAGGACCGGGGTCAGCCGGACTTCCGCGATCAGCAGCTCTGGTTTCCTACATGAACCATATTCAGGGATGCGACTGGACGCCAGACTTCCGGACCAAGTCCGCGCGGAGTGCGCGTGGCGGATTCCGGGAGTCCACTGGACGACATACCGACTGGTCGGCATCATGAACACCGACCGTTTCTCACCCCGGAGGTGCGCACGATGAGCCCAGTCCACCCGCCAGGTCTCGACCTCGACCGGCTGCGCGGCCATCTCGACCGCGAGCGGCCGGGTCTGGTGAACGGACCGCTCGAAGCCCGGCTCATCGAGGGCGGCCGCTCGAACCTGACGTACGTCGTCACGGACGGCACGGGGCGCTGGGTCGTCCGCAGGCCCCCGCTGGGTCATGTGCTGGCCACCGCGCACGACATGAAGCGCGAGCACCGGGTGATCAGCGCCCTGCACCCGACAGCCGTTCCGGTACCCGAGCCCGTGCTGCTCTGCGAGGACGACTCGGTGATCGGGTCGCCCTTCTACGTCATGGAGTACGTCGAGGGCACCCCGTACCGCACGGCCGAACAGCTCGCGCCGCTGGGCGCCGAGCGCACCCGGGCGGCCGTCCTCGGCCTCGTCGACACGCTCGTCGAACTGCACGCCGTGGACCCGGGGTCCGTCGGCCTGGGCGACTTCGGGCGCCCCGAGGGCTTCCTCGACCGGCAGCTGCGCCGCTGGGGCAAGCAGCTGGACGCCTCCCGCAACCGCGAGCTGCCCGGCATCGACGAACTGCACGCCGCGCTCGGCCGGGAACTGCCCGCCTCCCCCTCGCCCACCGTCGTACACGGCGACTATCGCCTGGACAACGCCCTGATCGGCTCCGACGACCGGATCAGGGCCGTCCTCGACTGGGAGATGTCGACGCTCGGCGACCCGCTGACCGACCTCGGCCTGCTCGTGATGTACAGCTCGGACCTCGGCCTGGCGAACTCCCCGGTCTCCACCACCAGCGGCGCGGCCGGCCACCCCACCCCCGCCGAACTGATCGAGCGCTACGCCGCACGCTCCGGCCGCGACACCTCCGCCATCTCCTGGTACACGGCGTTCGCCTGGTTCAAGCTCGCCGTGATCCTGGAGGGCATCCACTACCGCTACACGCTGGGCCGGACCGTCGGCGCCGGCTTCGACCGCATCGGCGGTCTCGTCCCGGTCTTCATCGAGCACGGCCTCATCACCCTCCAGGAAGGCTGATCCCCCATGGACTTCGCATTCGACGCCCGTACCGAGGAGCTGCGCACCAAGCTGCTCGCCTTCATGGACGAGCATGTATACCCGGCCGAGAAGATCGCGGACGAACAGCGCGCGCTGCTCGCCTCTCCGTGGGACACCCCGCAGATCGTCGAGGACCTCAAGGCCGAGGCGCGACGGCAGGGGCTGTGGAACCTCTTCCTCCCCGACGCCGGGTACGGTGCCGGGCTGACCAACCTCCAGTACGCCCCGCTCGCCGAAATTACCGGCCGCTCCCCGCAGTTGGCCCCGACCGCACTCAACTGCGCGGCCCCGGACACCGGAAACATGGAGGTGCTCTTCCAGTTCGCCACGGACGAGCAGAAGAAGCAGTGGCTGGAGCCGCTGCTCGCCGGAGAGATCCGCTCCGCGTTCGCGATGACGGAGCCGGAGGTGGCCTCCTCGGACGCGACGAACATCGAGACCCGGATCGTGCGCGACGGCGGGGACTACGTCATCAACGGCCGCAAGTGGTACATCTCCGGGGCGATGAACCCGGACTGCGAGATCTTCATCGTGATGGGCAAGACAGCGACTGCCGATGACCCTGCGGGCGCCGACATCCGCAGCCGGCAGTCGATGATCCTGGTCCCGCGCGACACCCCCGGTCTCGAAGTACGGCGCGCCATGCAGGTGTACGGCTACGAGGACCACTCCCACGGCGGTCACGCCGAGGTCGTCCTCACGGACGTACGGGTGCCCGCCGCGAACCTGATCGGCGAGGAGGGCGGCGGCTTCGCGATCGCCCAGGCGCGTCTCGGCCCCGGCCGCATCCACCACTGCATGCGGCTGATCGGCATGGCCGAGCGGGCGATCGAGCTGATGTGCAGGCGGGCGGTGTCCCGTACGGCCTTCGGCAAGCCGCTCGCCCAGCAGGGCGTCGTACAGAACTGGATCGCGGACGCGCGGGTCACGGTGGAGCAGTTGCGGCTGCTGGTGCTGAAGACGGCGTGGCTGATGGACACGGTGGGCAACCGGGGCGCGCACACGGAGATCCAGGCCATCAAGATCGCCACCCCGCGCGCCGTGGTCGACATCCTGGACCGGGCGGTGCAGTTGCACGGCGCGGGCGGCGTCAGCCAGGACTTCCCGCTGGCCGAACTGTGGGCGGCGGCACGTACGTTGCGGCTGGCGGACGGGCCGGACGAAGTGCATCAGCGGTCGTTGGCGCGGCAGGAGATCAAGCGGTACGTCTAGGCGGTGGCCTGGGCGGGGGTGAGTGCGGAGCCCGCCGGGCTGCCGCGTTGTCCTCAATCGCCGGGCGGGCTCGGGGTGGTGCCGGGCGGGCTCGGCTTCCTGATTCGGTCGAGAACGTCCGTGTAGAGCGAGCGTCTGTCGGGGCGGGCGTGGGCGGTGGCCTGCCGGAGGGCCGGGATCGCTGCCTCGCCCATCCCGACGAGCCCCTCGGCCGCCGTCCTGCGCACGACGGGGTTCGGGTGCGCGAGCAGTCCCGTCACGGCGGGGATCGCGGGCTCCCAGCCGGCGTGGCAGAGCGTGCGGATCGCCGTACGCGTCACGTCCGGCAAGGGATCGTCCAGCAGGATCATCGTGTGGCCCAGATAGGTGCGCCGGTCCAGCATCATCCGTGAGGTCCGGTGGGCGCGCAGGCGGACCTTGGCCCGGGGATGGTGCAGCAACTCGCCGATCAGGTCGGGGAGCCGGGAGTCCTTGTCCGGGTCCGGGCCGGAGTGCGTCTCGGCCAGATCCACGAGGGCCCGGCTCATCTGTTCCGGGGTGCCGTTCCGGGCCAATTCCAGCAGTTCCCGCCGGAACGGGCGTTGCGAGGGTCCGGCGGGCGCGGCCGGGGCGCGGTCACGGAGCGCTGCCAGCGCTGCCGCGTCCTGCTGCAGGGCATCCGGGCCGCGCAGCGGACCTTCGACGAGAAGGAGCCGGTCCGCGAGGTCGTCGCGTCCTTCGGCGCGCAGTCGCCGACACGTACGCGTCAACGCGGGGGTGCGCAGCAGTCTGCGGTCGAGGAGCAGGTCGAGGAAACCCCAGGCCCCGGCCTCGAGACGGTCGCCGAGGGTCCTGGCGAGCGCGTCGGCGGGGTAGGTGCGCAGGGCCTCGCCGACCGCCGGTCCAGCGGCGGGCGGGGCGTGCTCCCACCACTCAAGTAGCAGCGGGACCAGTGGTTCCAGTGCCCACGGGTCGAGCTTCGAGGCCGCGCGGGCCACCCGGTCGTGCAGGATGTCGTCGCCCCGGAGTTCCGCCTCGCCGAGGGTACGTAGTGCACGGGCCAGGTCTCCGCCGATGGGTATGTCGATGTGCCCGCGGAGGTATGCGCGAAGCACCGGCAGCCGGGCCTCGGCCTCAGGCCACTTCGCCAGCGCCAGGGCGGCGGTCTCTTTGCGGTCCGCGGCGGTCGACCCCAGCATGTCCAGCAGGCGCTCCCGCAGGGCCGCCGAGCGAGGCTGGTCGAGGTCGTCGATGTGCACGCGTCGTGGCGACGGCGTCGGCGCATGGACGGTCTCGGCGATGGTCCAGGGCGGTACGTCGAGGGGCTGAAGATCCGTCATCCAGTCGAGCAGGACGGCCCGGACCTCGGGGTCCGCGCCATGGTGGGCCTCGATCAGTGCGGTCAGTCGGTCCCGCGAGCCGACCCTGCCGTCGTCCTGTCGGCGGAACTCCTCCAGAGTGCCCGGTACGCGCACCGCGTCGTCCAGCGCCGCCCGCCATGCCCGGGTCTCGGCGGGCAGGGGTGCCGCGGTGGGCTCCGGGACTGCGAACGCCTCCCTCAGCACGGCGGCGTGGGCCTGCCATGGGTCGGGGCCGAACCGGGCGACCGCGAGTGCCTGATCGAGGTCGGCGCGGACCAGCACAGCGCCGAGACGGCGCAGCAGCGTCAGCGTGGACCGGCTCGGCGTCGTGGGTGCGGGACGCAGGGCCCGTACCGCAGCGACTGCGACCGGCCTGTCGGCCGCCGTCATCGTCGGCGCGACCGCTTCGAGTACCGCGACCAGGCCGTGCCGGTCCTCGTCCCGGGCGTCGACGAGCGCGTCGAGCAGGACCCGTACGGACCGGGCGAACACCGTCAGCTCCCCGGCCTCCCAGGGTTCGGGGCAGATACGCAGCGCGAACCGCACCACCCCGTCCCGGACCGCGGGTCGGGAGCCGGCCAGCCGGAGCCAGTCGGCGAGCATCGGCCGCAGCTCGTTCAGCCGGTCGGGGTGGAGCGGCACGTCCCGCTCGGCGGCGCGCAGCGCGACCGAGGGATCCCAGCCCCCGTCCACCAGCGACCTGATGTCACGGTCCACCGCACCGTCCACCGATGACCGCCGTGCGACGGCCGATGTGGTGATGCCGTACCTGGCCAGCGGTATCGCCAGATCCTTCACGTCCCCCGAGGCCAGACCGACCCGGCCGTCCGCCACCAGGGAGAGCAGGGTGGCCGCCACCGGTGACGCCTGGTTGTCCAGCGCGAGAACCGAGCGGGCGCCGAGGGCGCCGTCGAGGCCCTCCAGCAGCAGTTCGCGGGTACGGCCTTCCCGGCTGTGCTCGGCGGCGGCGAGCAGTGTCGCCGCGTAGGCGTCGCCGAGGACGGCGCGCAGGGCCGCGACGAGCGTGCCGCGCAGCCCGGGATTGTCGTGGTGCCCGAGCCAGAAGAGCAGCTTGGGCAGCGCCGCGGGTGTGCCCGCGCGGACCAGTGCCTCGGCGGCGGTCTTCTTGATGTTCATGTTCGAACGGTCAAGACATGCGGCGATCGCGGCGCACGCCCAGTGGGCACGTGCGTGACCAAGGGCGAGCAGGGTCTGCCGGACAGTCTGGATGTCCTGAGCGGTGGTCAGCGCGATCAGGGTCGCCGACAGCGCCTGTGCGTCCTCGCCGGTGGCGTCGCGGGCGAGCAGGGCGATGACGTGTTTGCGTACGTGCCGGTCGCGGTGGCGCAGCAGCCGGTGCACCCGGGCGCGGGTGCCCGCCCAGGGGGCCCGGAGCAGCAGTTCGAGCAGAATCGCCTGCTCGCGGTCGGACAGCCCTGGCCGGTCCAGGAGATCCAGTGCCGTGGTCGCGACGAGTGCGTGGCCGGCCTCTCGCGCGTCTGCCGTCTCCAGCAGGCAGACGGGCCGGATCGCGCCCCGCTCGTGGAGCCGACGGCCCAGGGCGTGCACGGCGTCCAGGACCTCCTGCGGCACCACGGGCTCACCGCCCGGCTGCCCGTGTTCCCGCTCCCGCACCGCCGCCTGCTCGGCCACGACGCGCAGTAGCAGATCGGAAATGACCGGCAGTGAGCCGGCGTTGCCGTGGGCCGCGATCCGGCACAGCGCCGCAGCCGGGTCGTCCGGGTCCGGATGGGAGCTCAGCAGGGCCAGTTCGCGCTCGTCCGGGCCACCGAGGTCGGCCGCGATGCGGGCCGGCAGATCGACGGGATCGAGTCGTACGAGGAGGGCACGCCTCTGCTCCGGATCGCGGGTCAGCTGCCACAGCAGTTCGAGGGCGCGGTTCCGTACGGCGTACAGATGAGGCGCGATCAAGTCCCCGGCCAGGCCCAGCCCTTCTCGCAGGGCCGCTACCGTTCGCTGCCCGCCGATGGCCTCCAGAGCGTCGAGGGCAGCGGCAGGCGCCCAGGGCAGCTGAGCGATCACGGCATCCTCGGCATCCGTGTGGCGCAGCGCGCGGATCGCGTCGAGGAACGGACCGGGGTCGGGAGCCGAGGGAAGTGCGCGCGTGATGGCGTCCCCGACGGGAAGCTCGGCGGCTCCCTGCTCGGCCAGGGCCACCAGCAGGGCGAGCCGTCGCGGCCGGCTCGGATCGTCGGCAGCCGCATCGGTCAGCAGCCCGAACACCTCCTTGCGGCAGGTGAACAGGATCGTCGCGACCTCGCGGGGCGGGATCGAGTGATCGGCCAGAACCAGGCCGATGACGGCCGGAACGTCCCGACCGTCCACGAAGTGCCCGCGCCGGTGGAGACCACGCAGGCATGTCACCGTCGGCCCGCCGAACAACAGCGGATCGCGTGCAGCGACGGCCGTGAGGTCACCGATGTCGGCGCGGTCCGCCAGATCGCCGAGCAGTTCCATTCCCCGGCGGCGAAGGCCCGGCGGAAGATCCGGATCGTCGATGATCTCCCGCAGCAGGGCCTTGTGGCCGTGGCGGGCGGCGGCCGCAAGGGCGGCGTCGGCCACCGCAAGCCTCTCCCCCGCCGGACCGGCGGTGAGGAACGTCGAGATGCACCCCGGCCGCAGCGGCTCCATCGCCGCCCAGGGCTCGGCGAGTTCGCCCAGTGCGCCGACGACGACCCGGTCGTCGTCGGCGCCGAGCAGGCCGATCAGGATTTCACGGACCAGCGCGGGAGCCAGCAGTCCGGCGTGCAGCCCCTGCCGGGCGAGCCGCAGCGCCTCGGCCTGCAGCACCGGGTCGCCGCTGTCCGCCAGCTCGCTCACGAGTCGCGACGGGCTGTGCGCGCCGGTGATGTCTGTCTGCCGTACGGCCTGGTAGAGGAGTTCGCCCGCGGCTTCGTCACGGATCACTACGGGCTCGTCGAGGAGTTCGGCGCGCAGCCACGCGATCGCCACCCGTACGGGCAGCCCGGCCGTGCGCCATGGCGGGCGGGGGCGGCCCCGGAGATGGGGGGCGAGTCGCTCGTAGAGCCCCGCCAGGAGGAGATCCGCCTCCGGTGGTCCCGTCAGCGATACGGGCAGCAGCCCGGCGAGTTCGGCCCTCTCCCCGTTGTCGGACAGGGGGCCGGCTGTCACTCGCTCGGTGAGCAGGACCAGCCCGAGATGACGCAGGGTGGGGTCCTCGTGCCGGATCAGACGTCGGAGCACGGCCGGTGGACAGTCGCGCGCGTCCAGGAGCCGGGACAGTCGTCCTGCGTCGGCCCCGCGTACGGCGTCGTGGAACGGTTCGTCGGCCGGCGTCTTCACCGTCGGATGCTAACCGGATGCGCCCGGCTCCACCAGCGGGTTTCGACCCCGTCAGTAGCCGCCGAACGGCACATGGTCCGCCAGCGCCAGTTCGCGGACGAAAGCCCGCACGCGCAGCAGGCACCGGGCGGCGAGGCGGACGGCCGCGGTGTGGCGCGGTCCGTAGGCCACGGCCCAGAGTGCGGGGACGCGCGCGGAGGGCTGGACGTGAGTCATACATCCAGCTTCGCCCCGTACAGGCGGTCGGTCCAACAGATGGTTTCGCTGGCTGTGATCGATATCGTTGATGGATGGAGATACGCCAACTCCGCCACTTCATGGCGGTGGTCACGCACGGCACCTTCACCGCCGCCGCCCGTGCCGAGCTGATCGTGCAGTCAGCACTGAGCACCTCCGTACGCAACCTCGAACGGGAGCTGGGAGCCGAGCTGTTCGACCGGACGGGGCGGCGGGTGATCCTCACCGAGGCGGGACGGGCGCTGCTGCCGTCGGCCCGGTCGGTGCTCGCCGGTGCCGAGGCGGGGCGGGACGCGGTGGCCGCCGTGTCGGGGCTGGTGACCGGCCGGGTCCGGATCGGCACCATCCAGACGCTGACCTGCGTGGACCTGGCGGCCGAGCTGGCCTCCTACCACCGGCTGTGGCCGGGGGTGCAGATCTCGCTGCGGGAGGCGACGACGCCGGAACTGGTGGCGGGGGTCCGGGCCGGTGAGCTGGATCTCGCCTTTCTCGCGCCGGACGCCGCCGAGCTCCCGGACGGCATCGTCGGGTTCGCGACCTGGCACGAGGACCTGGTGCTGATCACCGCGCCGGGCCATCGGCTGGCAACGGCCGGAAGCACCCTGATCAAGGATCTCGCCGACGAGCCGTTCGTGGACTTCCGCGCGGGCACCGGACTGGAGACCGCGGTGCGGCGGCTGGCCGCGCACTGCGGGCTGGAGCGCCGGATCACCTGTGACGTCACCCAGATCCGGCTGCTCGTCGATCTCGTGCGGGCCGGGATCGGCGTGGCGATCGTGCCGCGGCGGATCGGTACGGACGCAGGGCTGCCGTGTGTCGGCATCCGGCAGGCGGAGCCCGGCCGGACGGTGGTCCTCGCGGGGCGGGCGCCCCGCCCCCGCAACCCGGCGGCGGAGGCGCTCCTCGGCCGGCTGACCGGTGGTGGTGCCGGAGCACCCGCCTAGGGACGCAGGGCGCGCAGCAGCAGGTCGGCGAGGTGGTCGGCGACCTCCTGCTGGCTGAGCGGACCGTCCGGCCGGTACCAGGTGGACAGGTGGTGGACCGAGCCGAAGTGGTAGTCGACGATCAGGTCCGCCGGGGTGGCCGTGGAGAACACGCCGCTCCGCTGGCCCTCTTCGACCAGGGCCCGGAAGCGCTCGTGATAGCGGCGCCGCTCCACCCGTACCTGCTTGTTCTTCTCCGGGCTCAGGTGGTGCATGGACCGGAAGAAGATCGAGGCGTCGTCGAGGTTCTCGATGGTCGTGACGACCACGTCCGCGGCGGCGTCGCGCAGCCGCTGTTCGACCGGGGCGTCGGCGTCGGCGAAGGCGTCGAGCCGCTCCTGCTGGAGCCGGAGCACCCGGGCGTAGACCTCCTGGAGGAGGTCCTCCTTGGAGCCGAAGTAGTGGTAGAGGGCACCCTTGGTGACGCCCGCCGCCTCGACGATCTCCTGGACCGAGGTGCGGTCGTAGCCCCGCTCGGCGAAGAGCCGGGTGGCGGCGGCCAGCAGCCGCTGAGGGACGGGGGGCGTGTCCCCGTCCGTCGCCTTGGCCATTGCCGCCACCTTCCTTCCGTACCGTGCGTGAATCCGTGCCGTGCGTGAAACGCTCTGCTGAGCCTGAAGCGGTCCATCGGGGGAACGCAGTTCCCGTCCGAGGATCTTCCCACTCGCCGTCTTCGGGAGTTCGGTCAGGATCTCGACCTCGCGCGGCCGGACCTTGAGGCCGGAGGCAGCGCCGGGTGCCCGGGGCTGCGGGCGACGGAGGCGCCGAAGGCGTGGAGCAGGATCCCGGCCGGGCCGACGGGGCCCGCTGGGCCTCGCTGAGCGGGGAGGCTCAGGGCCTGGCGGCGTAGATCGACCCGTTCACGCACCGGTCTCCTCCCACTTCTGCTGGAGGTGGTTCATATGGCCGAGCCAGTGGTCGGTGTCCTTGGTGCGGGCCCGGTAGTACCCGGCGACCTCGGGGTGCGGCAGGACGAGGAAGCGGTCCTCGGCCATGGCGTCGAAGAGCGCGTCGGCGACCGCCTCGGGCTCGATGGCGCTGGGGGCGAGGACGAGCTCACCGGCCGATCCGGCGGCCGTGAGCATGTCCGTACGCACACCCTGGGGGCAGATCGCGTGGACCTTGACACCGCGGTGGCGGTAGGTGAGGGAGAGCCATTCGGCGAAGGCGACGACGCCGTGCTTGGTGACGCTGTACGGGGCGGCGCCGATCATCGTCAGCAGTCCGGCGGCCGAGGCGGTCGAGACGAACCGGCCGCTGCCGCGCTCCAGCCAGTGGGGCAGCAGTGCCCTGGCCGCGCGGACGTGGGCCATCACATTGACGTCCCAGGCGGCGGCCCAGACCTCCTCGTCGGCGAAGACGTCACCGGGCGAGGCGAGGCCCGCGTTGGCGCAGTAGATGTCGACGGTGCCGTCCAGCGCGTCACGCGCGGCGTCCACGATCCGCGAGGCGTCACCGGCGACGGCGACGGCGCCGATCTCCTCGGCCAGCGGCCCGATCCTGGCCTCGTCGAGGTCGTTGACCACGACCCGCGCGCCTTCCGCGGCGAATCGGCGGGACAGGGCGGCTCCGATGCCGCCTCCGGCCCCTGTGACCACTACGCCCGTGCCCTGCACCGTACTCATCGGGTCCCGCCTCTCTCCGCCGGCTGCCTCAGCAGACTAACCAGTCGGTATGTCGTAGCGGAAGAGGCCGGACCGGCTCGGGCGACACTCCTGTCGCACCCGTCTCGTCCAGCTCATTCCGTACGGCCCGAACGCGCGCTAGCGTGCGTGACCATGACAGAGGTCGCGATCATGGAGGTAGCTGAATGAGCCTGTCCAGACGTGGTTTGCTGGCCGCCGGCGGTGCGGTGGGGGCCCTCGCGGCGACGGCCGCCGGTACCGGGGCCGCGGCCGCCGCCCCCGGCAACGGGCGGGGCAACGGGCACGGCCGGGTCCGTACCGGCTTCGACCTGCTGGCGGCGGACGGCTACGCGCTGTTGAAGGGCCAGAAGGTCGGGGTCGTCACCAACCCGACCGGTATCACGTCCGACGTGCGTCACATCGTCGATGTGATGCATCCGGACCAGCGGGTCGACCTGATCGCCGTCTTCGGGCCCGAGCACGGCTTCCGCGGCACCGCACAGGCGGGCGGTTCGGAGGGGCGGTACGACGATCCGGCGACCGGACTCCCCGTCTACGACACGTACTTGAAGAGCGGGCAGCCGCTCGCCGACGTCTTCACCGCGTCCGGTGTGGACACGGTCGTCTTCGACATCCAGGACGCGGGCGCCCGCTTCTACACGTACATCTGGACGCTGTACGACTGCATGGAGGCGGCGGCCCTCGCGGGCAAGCGGTTCGTGGTCCTGGACCGGCCGAACCCGGTGACCGGGCGGGCGGCGCTCGGGCCGGTGCTGGACCCGTCGTTCGCCACGTTCGTGGGCCGCCGGGAGATCGCCCAGGCACACGGTATGACGGTCACCGAGCTGGCGCTGCTGTTCAACAAGGAGTACCTGGCCCGGCCGGTGGATCTGCGCATCGTGAAGATGTCGGGGTGGAAGCGCGCGGACTTCTTCGACGCGACGGGGCTGCCGTGGGTGCCACCGAGCCCCAACATGCCGACGCCGGACACGGCGCTGGTCTACTCGGGGACCTGCCTGTTCGAGGGCACGAACCTGTCCGAGGGGCGCGGCACCACCCGGCCGTTCGAGCTGCTCGGCGCCGAAGGCATCGACCACCGGTGGGCGGCGGCAGCGAACGCGCTCGGTCTGCCGGGAGTCGCGTTCCGCGAGGCGTACTTCGCGCCGACGTTCTCCAAGTTCCAGGGGACGACGGTCGGCGGGGTGCAGTTGCACGTGCACGACCGCGAGGCTTTTGATCCGGTACGCACGGGGATCGCACTGCTGGTCACGGCGAAGCGGACGTGGAGCGGGTTCGCCTGGCGCTCGGACAACTGGATCGACAAGCTCACCGGCAACACGCGGGTCCGCACGATGATCGACGCGGGGGCGGACACGGACGAGGTGGTGGGGGCGTGGGCGAACGACCTCGCCGCGTTCCGGTCCGTACGGAAGAAGTACCTCCAGTACCGGTGAGGCAGGCCGGGCGGGCCCGGGGTCCGGTCCCGCCCGGCGAACCGGTTCCGTCCTCCGCCGGAGGACGGAACCGGAAGGTTCCTACCGGTGCGCGGGGAACTCCACCACCTGCTGGTAGGTCGGGCGGTTCTGCCAGTGAATGGACTTCTGCGCGATCCCGCCCAGCGGCCGGTGCACGATCGAGTCCGAGCACCACTGCTCGCCCGCCTTGCAGTCGTCGTCCCCCGGGTACACCGCGGCGGCAGGCTCCGCCGCGGCCCGCTTCAGGGACGTCAGCAGCGCGTCGCGGCAGCTGTCCAGGTCACCGTTCCCGCAGTACGTCCTGGCCAGCGGGCCCTTGACCGGCTGCCCCAGGACCTGGCGCAGGTCCTTGTCCACGAAGCCCCACCAGCCGTACTGGAACGCCGAACCGCTGTGCGCCCCGCTCGGTCCGTGGCTGGCCGCCGGGGACTCGTCGGTGGCGAGGTTGGCGGTCAGCGCCCCGTACAGCCCGTCGCCGAGCCCCGGCCTGAACTCGGCCTCGACCAGCTGCGGCCACCACGCATCCATGATCCGTACCGCGTCGGCGTAGCTGTACGCGTGCGATCCCGGGCTGCTCTCCCTGCGCTGCGGCCCCGCCGCCCGCCAGGACTCCAACTGCTGGACCACGCCGTTCAGTTCGGGGTCGGTTACCGGCCGGGAGCGGATCACCTTCAGCAGTTCGGGCAGCAACTGCTCGCCGCGCAGGTCGGTGACGGCGGCCTGGGCCATGGCCCGGGTCAGGGAGGCGCGGGTGACACCGCCCTCCTCGACCAGCTTCGCCACCCGGTCGTCCAGCAGGTCGGCCCGGTGCACCGCGCCGAGCCCGAAGCCCGCGGCCGCGTACCCCTTGGCCTGCTTGTTGTTCCAGGAGACGTAGTAGTCCTGGCCGCTGGAGTGCGGGTGCTCGGCGAACGGGGTGTACGCGGCGGTGTTGGCGGCCGGGTCGTACCCCTTCCACTCGTAGGTCCGCTCGGCCTTCACCGGCAGCGCCGGGTCGACGCCCGCCGCGCGCACGGGGTTCATGCCGCTGTTGTAGTAAGCGGCGGTGCGGGAGTCCGCGTAGAACCAGTTGAACGCGTAGTCGATGTTGCCCGCCGCCCGCTGGAACGAGGCGGCGTCCTTGACGTACGACGGGTCGTTGAGCATCTGGAAGCCGATGATCGAGTCGGCCTCGTGGCGGTAGGTGGTGCGCAGTGAGGTGTACGCGACGGGCTTGCCGCCCACGGTGGCACGGTGGGTGACGATCCCGTAGTTCGTGCGCCGCACCTGCATCCGGTAGGAGCCCTTCGCGGTGGAGTCGGCGACGGTCGGCGTCCAGGAGTTGGTGCGCTCCAGCGTCTCCATGGCGGTGCAGGTGCCACGGTAGAGGTAGTGCGTGGAGTCCTTGGTGGGCGTGGCGCCGCCGGGCTCGCACAGGTCGACGGCGTACGTGTCGGTGATGTCCTGGCCGGCCGAGGTGGCGCTCCAGGCGTAGTCCTGGCCGCGGCCCATCTGGATGTACATGCCGACACCGGCGAAGGAGACGCCCCGGGCGCTGATGCCCGGGCCCTGGAGCTCCTGGAGCATCATCAGCTGCGGGGCGAAGTAGCCGGTCTGCGGCCCGAAGACGGCGATCGGGTTTCCGCTCGCGGTGTGCTTGCCGGAGACCAGCAGCGCGTTGGACATGCCGCGCTTCTGGGCACCGGAGCCGGAGCCCAGCAGCGAGCCCGCGGGAATGACGCCGTCGTCGTAGATGCCCTGAGCCTTCTTGAGCGTGGCCGGGGCCTTGACGGGGGCCTTCTTGTCGGTGCCCGCGGAGCCGGTGCGGTCGTGGATCAGGGGCTCGGCCGTGACGGACCCGCTGTCGGGAAGCGCGGTGCCGCGCGCCGTGGCGGGCTTGCCCGCGTACGGGAACGACGTGCCGTCATGAACCGTCAGCACGGCCTCGGGGTCCTCGCGCTGCCGGAACGACTCCCAGACCTTGGTGCCTTCGGCGACGCCGTACTTCTGCTGGGCGGAGAGCAGCGAGAGCGCCGCCTGCACCTCGCCGCCGCCACCGCCACCGAACTGGCCGCCGACCACGGAGGCGATCGAGATCAGGTCGGTCAGCTTGAACGGCTGGATCTCCCCGATGTTCGTGATGGCGTCGATCTTGCCGGTGAGGACGTACTCGCCGGGGAAGTAGCGGCCCTTCTTGGACTTCTCGCGGTAGGCGTTGATGCCGTCGATGTACGCCTGGGCGTCCGCCATGGCCTGTTCGCCGCGGGCGCCCTCGTGGGTCCGGATGTACGTGACCTGGGCTTCGAGATCGGCCTCGGTGTACGGGGCCTGCGGCCAGAACTGCTGCTCCAGGCCCTGGTTGGCCAGTGCGCCACCGGCGAACGAGGTGAGTTCGCCGCGTCCGATGTGCCGGAAGAGGTCCATCAGCCAGAGCCGGTCCTGCCCGGCGGCGAATCCGGCGCCGAACTCGGTGCCGTACCGGGTGGTGCCCTTGATGTGCGGGACACCGGACGCCTTGTCACGGGTGATGGTGACGTCGTCGCGGGGCGAGGTGACGGACTCGACCTGGTCTTTCGGGACGCCGAACGAGGCGTCGTTGAAGAAGTCGGTCAGCTTCTGGTCGGTGAGACCGGCGTGCCCGGCCACCAGGCCGTTGTAGCGGTCGAGTTGGTCGTCGCTGTGGGCGGGGTGCGTGCCGAACGCCTTGTTGCCGAGGATGTCGACGAGTGTGGCGTTGCCGTTCTCGCCGGGTGGCAGGATGTCGTCGCACTGCCCCTGGCAGTAGTCGGTGACGGGCGCGGGTTCCGCCGCGGCGCCGGACTGGGGCGAGGCCGCGAGCAGGGTGGTGCCGAGCGCGAGAACCGCCGCGACGGTGGCGGCTCTGAACTTGACGGTGCGTGGGGGCATGCGTGCTCCTCCGAGAGGCCGATGGGCCGGAGGTTACTGGCGGTATGACTCGCCGGTAAGGTGAGCAACAATCACCTTTTCCGAATCATCACATACCCCTCGTCCGCGAGCTCATGACGACTGGCCATCTCGCATGCTGGACGCTGTTCCGGGTGGATGGATCCGGATCGGGTGCTCGTACGTCTATCCCTCGACGCCGAAGTACGAGCGACGGAGGTGGCAGTGCGGTGGCCGGATTCCGGAGTCTTGCGAGACAGGCCCGCGACCCTCGGGGCGATTTGGCGCTGCGGCGGTATTCGCTGCGCAAGTGCCTGGAGCGGTTCGCCCCTTATGGGCACCGGGCGACCTGGGATCACCTGTGCGCCCGGCACGGGATCGGGCCCGAGGACCGGTCCCCCGATCCGGTGCGGCTGATGCGCGCGCTGGACGAACTGGAGGCGGCGCGGGCCGTCTGGCTCGGTTACGAGGCGGGGTTCGCCGAGCGCCGCAGGCGGGAGAAGCACAACGGGCTGCGCAGGCCCGGCGCGTTCGACGACTGGCACCGGCGCACCTGGGGCGGGTACGGGGTCGCCCGCTGCGCGGACCCGGAGGTGCACCCCTCGGCGCCGCTCGCCGAGGTCCTCGGCCGGCTGATCGCCGCCCTGGAGTCGGAGCCCGGCACGGCCTGCCCGGTGTGCGCGGGCACGGAGATCGCCTGGGCGTCGGAGCTGGGGTGCGAGCCGTGGTCGGGGCCGCTCTGCACGGGGTGCGGAATCCTGGTGCCGCAGCCGGTGCTCACACCGGGGGCGCTGGCGAAGGCCCGGAGCGAACGGCGCCGGGATCTGGCGTCGGCGGCGTGAGGGGCGGGGGCGATCCGTGCCCGGATCGGGCGGGGCGTCCAGCGCCCGCGCCCGACGGCCGGACGACAGCCGGCAGGTCCCCCGGATCTACCGGCCGTCGTCCGGCCGGCAGTCCGCCGACGGGCGCTCCGGCATCAGCCGGGAGCCGCTGATCCGCTCACCTGAGATGTCGTTCGGGTTGGAGAGCACGCAGCTCTCCAGCGACAGGCAGCCACAGCCGATGCAGTCGGTGAGATGGTCCCGCAGCCGCCCCAACTGCTCGATGCGCTCGTCCAGTTCGGAGCGCCACGTGGCGGAGAGCCGTGCCCAGTCGTCGCGGTTGGGGGTGCGCTCGTCCGGGAGTTCGGCGAGGGCGTCCCGGATGGTGGCGAGCGGGATTCCGACCCGCTGCGCCGCCCGGACGAACGCGACCCTGCGCAGCGCGTCCCGGCTGTAGCGACGCTGGTTGCCGCTGGTGCGACGGCTGCTGATCAGGCCCTTGGCCTCGTAGAAGTGCAGGGCCGAGACAGCGGCGCCGCTGCGCGCGGAGAGCTGGCCGACCGTGAGTTCCTGGAGTGTCTGTGGGATCTGGGGCACTCCTCCAACCCTACGTGGCCGCCCCGGGCCGGTCCGTCGTTGACAGGAACCGCACCGCCAACCATGCTGAGCAAGCGCTTAGGCCGACCGGCAATGGGGGGCGTCGCCTCCTCATTGCCGGTCGGCCTTGGACACGCGTTGTGATGCCGGACGGCCGACAGCGGGAAGGGCAGGGACCAGGGACATGGCAGAGCCGAGGATCTTCACGTCCGCGCAGGAGCTGCGCGACGGGGTGGGCGAGCAGCTGGGGCACAGCGAGTGGCTGGAGGTCGACCAGAAGCGGATCGACCTCTTCGCCGAGGCCACCGGTGACCACCAGTGGATCCATGTGGACCCGGAGCGGGCCGCGACCGGTCCGTTCGGCACGACGATCGCGCACGGCTACCTCACGCTCTCGCTGCTGCCGGCGCTCGTCCCGCAGATCATGCGGGTCGAGGGCATGAAGATGGGCATCAACTACGGGACGAACAAGGTCCGCTTCCCGTCCACCGTGCCCGTGGGTTCCCGGCTGCGCGCGACGGCCGTCCTGAAGAGCGTCGAGGAGGCCGGGGGCGGCGTGCAGGTCACCGCCGTCGTCACGGTCGAGCGCGAGGGCGGCGACAAGCCGGTGTGCGTGGCCGAGTCGGTGTCGCGCTACTACTTCTGACGACTCCCCGGCGCTACCGCTGGGCAGCCACCATGCGCAGGACAAGGCCGGCGTACAGCTCGCCGACCTCGTCCGGCGTCCGGCTCCCTTGTGCGTTGAACCAGCGCGCCACATCGATGCAGAGCGAGAGCACCGCGAGCGTGGTGCCCGGGATGTCGGGCACGTCGAACTCCCCTGCCCGCACACCCTCGCTGATGATCCGGCGCACCACCGCGTCGCTCCTGCGGCGCAGCTCGACGATCTCGGCGCGGTGCTCCTCGCCGAGGGCGTCGAGTTCGTACTGGACCACGCGGGCCGTGGTGTGCCGTTCGGCGTGCCAGCGGACGAAGGACCGTACGGCCTCGGCCAGCCGCTCGGCGGCCGTGCCGCCGCCGCCGGCCGCGGCCTCCAGGACGAACAGGGCGCGGTCGTGACCGATCCGGCTGATCCGGTGGAGCAGTTCTTCCTTGGTCTTGTAGTGGATGTAGAGCGCGGCGGGACTCATCCCCGCCCGGCCGGCGATGTCGCGGGTCGTGGTGGCGTGGTACCCGCGCTCGGCGAAGGCGTCGACGGCGGCGACGAGGAGCCGCCTGGCCGCCTCGGGCGTCACCTCGGCCCACGGCGCACTGTCGCCGTCGGTCTCCTCCGCCGTGCTCATCGTCACTCGCCCCTCTCGTCAGCAGGACGAACACCATACCGCGAACCTGAGCAAGCGCTTAGGGCCCGTCCGGGAGGGATCGTCAGAGCTTCTGGAAGGGGTCGTGGTCGGCGAGGATCTTCTCCAGCCGGGCCTGGTCGACCCGGCTGACGATGCGCCCCGCCTCCTGCCGGTCACGGATGACCTTGGCCAGGGTGAAACAGGAGGTGACGAGATAGAGGACGCCGATCGCGAGGAACCCGCGGACCCAGGCGTCGGCGTCCAGGAAGTAGATACCGAGAGTCATCGCAGCCATCGCCACCCCGAAGGACGCGACGGCCTGGCCGTAGAAGGCCGCGGTGCTCTGCTGTTTGACTGGTGCTGTGTCACTCATGGCACCCAGCATCGGCCGAGGTGGCGTGCACCACATCCGTCCCCGTACTCAGTCCGGTACTCAGACTCCCGTTCGAGGACTCCCGTTCGAGCGGCGACGCAGCGGTCAGAAGGCCGAGACCCCAGTGAGTGCGCGGCCGATGATGAGCTTCTGGATCTGACTGGTGCCCTCGTACAGCGTCATCACCCGGGCGTCCCGCAGCAGCTTGCCGACCGGGTACTCATCGATGTAGCCGTAGCCGCCGAAGACCTGGAGGGCGTTGTTGGCGGCGCGGACGGCGGCCTCGGAGGCGAAGAGCTTCGCCTGGGAGGCGGCGGTGGCGAAGTCCTCGCCACGGTCGACGAGGTCGGCCACCCGCCAGGTCAGCAGCCGGGCCGCGTCGACGTCCACGGAGATGTCGCTGATGAGTTCCTGGACGAGCTGGTAGCTCGCGATGGACTTGCCGAACTGCTCGCGCTCGCCCGCGTAGCCCACGGCGGCGTCGAGGGCGGCCTGTGCGATGCCGACGCAGCCGGCCGCGACCGACATCCGGCCCTTGGCGAGGGCGGACATGGCGATCGAGAAGCCCTTGCCCGCCGGGCCCAGGAGCGTCGAGGCGGGGACGCGGACGTCCTCCAGGACCAGCTCGGCGGTGGCCTGGCCGCGCAGACCGAGCTTGCCGCGGATGGTGCGGCGGCCGAGACCGGGGGTGTCGGCGGGGACCAGGAAGGCGGATATGCCCCGGTGGCCGGGGATGTTCTCGGTACGGGCGAAGAGCAGCACCACATCGGCCCAGGTGCCGTTGGTGATGAACATCTTGCTGCCGTTGATGACGTAGGAGTCGCCGTCCCGGACGGCCTTGGTCGTCAGGTTCCCGGCGTCCGAACCCGTGCCCGGCTCGGTGAGGCCGAAGCAGCCGATCGCCTCGCCCGCGGTGAGCCTCGGCAGCCAGTGCCGCTTCTGCTCCTCGTCGCCCCAGGCCGCGATCGTCTTGGCGACCAGGCCGAGGGACACGGAGACGATGCCGCGGACCGAGGAGTCGCCGCGTCCGAGCTCCTCGGTGACCAGGCAGTAGGCGAGGTGGTCGCCGCCCGAGCCGCCGTACTCCTCGGGGACGGTCAGCCCGAGGAAGCCGACGGAGCCCAGCTTCTTCACGATCGACTTGTCGATGTTCTCGGCCCGGTCCCAAGCCGCGACGTGGGGGGCGATCTCCCGGGCGACGAAGTCCTTGGCGAGCTGCCGGACGGCTTCCTGCTCCTTGCTGAGCTCCAGGTTCATCCTCGACACTCCAGCTTTAATTAGCACTGCTAGTTTTTCGTTCGCAGGCCCTACTATGTGCCGCATGGCCCGACCGCGCAAGCCCCTCCTCAGCAGAGACCGCATCGTCGAGGCGGCGAGCGCACTCGTGGACTCCGAGGGGCTCGACGCCGTCTCCACCCGCCGGCTCGCCGCCGAACTCGGGGTCAGCGGACCCTCGCTCTACAACCACTTCCGCAACAAGGACGAGATCCTGGACGCGGTCGCGGACGCCGTGTCCGCCCAGGTCGATCTGTCGATGTTCGAGGAGTCGGACGCCCGTGACTGGCGCGCCGCCCTGCACGACTGGGCCGTCTCCTATCGTGCGGCGCTCGCCGAGCACCCGCACATCGTTCCGGTGCTCGCCCAGGGACCGGGCCGCCGCCCGGCCGGCCTGCGGGTCGCCGACGCGGTCTTCGGCGCGATGGTCAGGGCCGGCTGGCCGCCCGCCCAGGCGACGTACATCGGGGCCCTGATGCGCTACTTCATCACCGGCTCGGCCCTCGGCTCGTTCGCCCGCGGCTTCGTGGACGACGAGACGGCGTACGACCCCGCGGACTATCCGCACCTCGGCCAGGCCCATCTGCTGGCCGACCGTCGCCAGAAGGTCGACGAGGGAGCCTTCGAGACCGGGCTGCGGGCGCTGGTCGACGGCCTCTCGCTCCAGTACGAGCAACTGGAGCCCGGGCAGCTGCCGCCCGCCGGGACCGTTCGGCCGGCGCCGAAGCGTTCCTGACGCATCCTGGAACACATGGCACGCATGGCACACCCCGACCCGGCCGCGCCCCGGCTCGCCGCCCTGGCCGCGCTCCTCGCCGACGACACCCGCGCGGCCTTCTGTCTGGCCCTGCTCGACGGCCGCGCCTGGACCGCGGGCGAGCTGGCCCGGCACGCCTCAGTGGCGCCCTCCACCGCCAGCGAGCACCTCGGCAAGCTCGTCGCGGGCGGGCTGCTGGCCGAGGAACGGCAGGGCCGCCACCGCTATCTGCGGCTCGCCGGCGAACGGGCGGCGCACCTCGTGGAGGATCTGGCCGCTCAGGTCGTCACCGACGCCCTGCCCGAACGGCCGCGCACCCTGAGCACGGTGAGCGCCGGGAGCGCGCTGGCCCGCGGCCGCACCTGTTACGACCATCTCGCGGGCCGGATCGGCATCGCGATCGCCGATGCCATGACCGTACGGGGGCTGCTGGAGCAGGACGCCGGCTTCGCGCTCACCGACGACGGCGTCGGCTGGTTCGGCGGGCTGGGCATCGGTCTGGAGTCGAGGTCGCGGCGTCCGCTCGTAAGGAGCTGTCTGGACTGGACGGAGCGCAGACCGCATCTGGCGGGGGTCGCGGGCGCGGCGCTGTGCCGGTACGCGCTGGATGCGCGGTGGTGTGTACGGATCGGGTCCGGGCGTGCGGTGAAGGCGACCGCGGAGGGGGAACGGGCGCTGTACGAGCACCTCGGTATCGAACCGGATTCAATTCGGTAGGTGCCGAACGGTCCTGGCCCTACGGTCGGGGACATGACGACGACACCCGCCCCGGCGGCGACCCCCTCGGCACCTCGCGACTGGCGGGCCCCCGCCGCGGCCTGCACCGCCGTGCTCCTGTGGGCCTCCGCGTTTGTCTCCATCCGCAGTGCCGGCGAGGCCTACTCACCCGGTGCGCTCGCGCTCGGCCGGCTGCTCACGGGCTCCGTGGCCCTCGGCGCACTCCTGCTGTTGCGGCGCGAGGGACTTCCGTCGCGGGCCGCCTGGCCGGGGATCATCAAGTCCGGACTGCTGTGGTTCGGCCTGTACATGGTGCTCCTCAACTGGGGTGAGCAGCAGGTCGACGCGGGCACGGCCGCGATGGTGGTGAACATCGGTCCGCTCCTGATCGCGCTGCTCGGGGCCCGGATGCTCGGTGAGGGGCTGCCCGGCAGGCTGGTGGCGGGCATGGCCGTCTCGTTCGCGGGCGCCGTCGTCGTCGGACTCTCCATATCGGGGCACGGGGACGCGTCGGTGCCCGGTGTGGTGCTCTGTCTGCTCGCGGCGGTGGCGTACGCCGCCGGGGTGGTCGCCCAGAAGCCCGCGTTGCGGCACGGCTCCGCACTGCAGATCACCACCTTCGGCTGCCTGGTGGGCGCCGTCGCGTGCCTGCCGTTCTCCGGCGCGCTGATCTCCGACGCCGCCGACGCACCGCTGTCCGCCACCCTCAACATGGTCTACCTGGGTCTCTTCCCGACCGCGCTGGCCTTCACCACCTGGGCCTACGCACTCGCCCGGACCACCGCGGGGCGGATGGGCGCCACCACCTATGCCGTGCCCGCGCTGGTGGTGCTGATGTCCTGGCTGCTGCTGGACGAGGTGCCCGCGCCGCTCACCGTGGGCGGGGGTCTGCTCTGTCTGGCCGGGGTGGCGGTCTCCCGTGCGCGTACACGGACTGACCTGACGCGGAAAATTCCGGCACAGCCGGTGGAGGGACGCCGACATGACGCGGAGCGCCAAGGAACCGAGCGGCCGTAGGAAGGCGGAGAAGCAGTCGGCCGGGGGCCGGGAAGCCACGCCGGACGCCCTCTTGGAGGCGGCCCGCTACGGCGGCACCGGGCTCGACGGCTTCGCCGTGGCCGACAGCGGTGACGACGACCCGGTCCTGGTGACACCCGAGGGCTGGGCCCGGGACGCCTGGCGCGAGGACTACCCGTACGACAACAAGCTCGGCCGGAGGGCGTACGAGAAGTCCAAGCGCGCCCTCCAGATCGAGCTGCTCTCGCTCCAGCACTGGGTGAAGGAGCGAGACGAACGCATCGTCATCCTCGAAAGACCCCAGGACCGGGTCCGGTGAGGGCCGGGCTCAGAACACCACGAGGGCGCGGCCTCCCTTGCCCGCGATCATGTTGTCGAAGGCCGCCGGGATACCGTCCAGCGCGATCCGTTCGGTGACCATCATGGCGAGGTCGAACCTGCCCGCCCGGATGTGCTCGGCGAGGACCGGCAGGTCGCGGGCCGGGTCGCTGTTCCCGTACACACAGCCCGTCAGTGAACGGCCCCAGTGGAAGATCTCCAGGGCGTTGAAGGACACCAGTTGGTCCTTGCCACCGATGCCGACAACCGTGGTACGGCCGCCGCGGCGGGTGGCGTCCCAGGCGGCGCGGATGGTGGCGGGCCGTCCGACGCACTCGATCGCGACGTCGGCGCCCTGGCCGCCGGTGAGTTTACGGATCGCGCGCGGGGTGGTGTCGGAGGCGATCACGTAGTCGGTGGCGCCCGCCTGCCGGGCCAGTTCCTCCTTCTCGGGGGACACGTCGACGGCGATGATCTGCGAGGCGCCCGCGATCCGGGTGGACTGGAGCACCGCGAGGCCGACGCCGCCGATACCGAACACGACGACGGACTCGCCGGGGCGCACCCGGGCGCTGTGGTGGACCGCGCCGTATCCGGTGAGGACCGCGCAGCCGAGCAGCGCGGCGTCGGTGAGCGGGATGCCGTCCGGGGCGGGCAGGACGCAGTTCGCGGCGACGACGGTCTCCTGCGCGAACGCGGCCACGTTCAGCCCGGGGTGGAGTTCAGTGCCGTCGGCGGTACGGGCGTGAATACCCCCGGCCCCCGTCAGCGCGTTGGCACAGAGCCAGACCTCGCCGATCCCGCAGTAGTGGCAACTTCCGCAGGAGGGCGCCCAGTTGAGTACGACACCGTCGCCGGGCGCGACATGGGTGACGCCCTCGCCGACCGCGACGACGGTGCCCGCGCCCTCATGTCCGAGGACGGCGGGGACGGGCACCCGCATGGTGCCGTCGGACAGGGAGAGGTCGGAGTGGCAGACGCCCGCGGCGGCGAGAGCGACCCTCACCTGGCCGGGGCCGGGCTCCGGGAGTTCGATGTCGGTGATCTCCAGGAGAGCTCCGACGGCGGGCAGTACGGCGGCGCGGACCACGAACGGGCTCCTTGACGGTCGGCAGCGGGGATCGGTGCGGGGGCGGACGGTCAGAACTGCAGGGACTTGGTCTGGAGGTACTCGGCCAGTCCGTGCGCACCGAGCTCGCGGCCGACGCCGGACTGCTTGTAACCGCCGAACGGGGCGATCGGGTTGAACCGGCCACCGTTGATGTCGACCTGCCCGGTGTCCATCCGGCGGGCGAACGCCACCGCCTCGGCGTCGTCGCCCGCCCAGACCGCGCCCGCGAGACCGTACACGGTGCCGTTGGCGATGCGCAGGGCGTCGTCCTCGTCCTCGTAACGGATGATCGAGACGACCGGGCCGAAGATCTCCTCCTGGGCGATGGTCATCTCCGGGGTGACGTCGGCGAACACGGTGGGGCTGACGAAGTAGCCCTGCTCGCGCGGGGCTTCGGGGCCGCCCGCAACCAAGCGCGCACCCTCCGCCACGCCCTTCTCGATGTAGCCGAGCACCCGCGCGTGCTGCTTGGCGTTGACGAGGGGGCCGATGCGGTCGCCGTACTTGGCGGCGGCCTCCGCGGCGAGCGCGACCGCCTCGTCGTACCGGGAGGTGTGCACGAGCATCCGGGTCCAGGCGCTGCACGTCTGGCCGGAGTTGCCCATGACGTTCGCGACGCCGACGCCGACGGCCTTGGCAAGGTCAGCGCTCGGCAGGATGACGTTGGCGGACTTGCCGCCCAGTTCGAGGGCGACGCGCTTGACGGCGGCGCCGGCCGTGGCGCCGATCCGCTTGCCGACGGCGGTGGAGCCGGTGAAGGAGACCAGGTCGACGCCCGGGTGTTCGGCGAGCGCCTGTCCCGCGACCGGGCCGAGGCCGGTGACCAGGTTGAACACACCCGCGGGGACACCCGCTTCGTGGACGGCCTCCGCGAACAGCTGGGCGGTCAGCGGGGTGTCCTCGGCAGGCTTGAGGACCACCGTGCAGCCGGCCGCGAGCGCGGGGGCGACCTTGGCGACGATCTGGTGCAGCGGGTAGTTCCACGGGGTGATCGCGCCGACGACGCCGACCGGTTCGGCGTAGACGGTGGAGTTGCCGACCGACTCCTCGAAGGCGTACGACGCGGCAAGCTCGGCGTACGAGCCGGCCACCAGGATCGGTACGCCCGCGTGCACCGCCTGCGAGAACGGCAGCGGCGCGCCGAGTTCGGCGGTGACGGTCGCGGCGATCTCGTCCTTGCGGGCGGCGAGGACGTCGCGCAGGGCGGCGATTCTCGCGGCGCGCTCGGCGGGCGGCGTCGCGGCCCAGGCGCGGAAGGCCCCGCGCGCGGCGGACACGGCGGCGTCGACGTCCTCGGCGGTGCCGGCCGGGACATGGGCGATGACCTGCTCGTCCGCCGGATCGACCACCGCGATCGTGTCCGTGCCCGCGGCGGGGCGCCACTCGCCGCCGATGTACATCCCGTCGTGGGCCTTCATCGCGTTCCTCCCGGGGCCGTGGTTACGGCGTAGTCGTCCGCGCCCCAAACTAGCGCTGTTAGTTTTTGGGCGCCAGGGGCCATTCGCCAGGGACGCTGGTCATGGCTCCCGTCACCGTGTCACGCCGTGCGCCGGATGTCCGTCCGGCCGGGCCAGTAACCGGATGTCCGTCCGGCCGGGCCAGTAATACGCCGCCCGGCCCCCGCCTTCGCACAGTCCGGCGCGACGGCGCAGAGCACCGCCGCGCGGAGCACCGCAGAGGCCGTGGACGGCGACGAGACGCTCACCGCCCGGGTGCCCGCCCGCTCCGACAGCGCCGGCAACAGCTGCGCTCCGGCGACGTACTCCTGGATCGGCGGCAGCGGCAAGGTCGCGCCCGGCGGCGACGAGGACGCGAAGACGAGACGGGCCTGTCGATCGTGGCAGCCGTTCCGGCTTACACCTCCCCGTGGGGAGACGAGCACTGGCGCAAGCCACTGGCACCCCGCGACGCGAGACGTCCCGTCACGATGCCGCTGGTAACGCGATCGGCAGGCGCGCCCTCGGGCACCCGATCCGGGATGGGGTATCCCCTGCTCGAACGGAGTTGAGAGCTTGGGGAAGGACGGCACCGCCCCACGACGACCGGAGTGATCGTCGTGGGAATCGGACCGCCCAGGCCGACCGTGGTGTCCGGGCGCGTGACGCAACCCGCCGCCCCGTGACGGAGCGTGCACACGATGCGCGGGACCGAACGGGGACACACCAAGGAACGCGGGCGATCAGTGCATCCAAAACCGTTCGGGATGCGCGCAGTGCCGGGCAGTGGGTCCAAGACTCACTCCTGCTCACTGATGAGGAACGGTCTCGAACTGGGTGCGGTAGAGCTCCTCGTACCGGCCGCCGGCCGCGAGGAGTCCTTCGTGGGTGCCGCGCTCGACGATCTGCCCGTTCTCCACGACCAGGATGAGGTCGGCGGCCCGTACGGTGGAGAGCCGGTGCGCGATCACGACCGCGGTGCGCCCGGCGAGGGCCTCGGTGAGCGCCTCCTGGACGGCCGCCTCGGAGGTGTTGTCCAGGTGGGCGGTGGCCTCGTCGAGGATGACGACGCGCTGGCGGGCCAGGAGCAACCGGGCGATGGTCAGCCGCTGGCGTTCGCCGCCGGAGAGCCGGTAGCCGCGTTCGCCGACGACGGTGTCGAGCCCGTCGGGCAGCGAGGCGACCAGACCGTCCAGGCGCGAGCGGCGCAGCGCGTCCCAGAGGTCCTCCTCGGTGGCTTCGGGCCGGGCGAGCAGGAGGTTGGCGCGGACCGACTCGTGGAAGAGGTGGCCGTCCTGGGTGACCATGCCGAGGGTGTCGCGCAGGGTCTCGGCGGACAGATCGCGTACGTCGATGCCGCCGATGCGCACGGAACCCTCCTCCGTGTCGTACAGGCGCGGCAGCAGTTGCGCGATGGTCGACTTGCCCGCTCCGGACGAGCCGACGAGTGCCACCGTCTGGCCGGGTTCGGCGCGGAAGGAGACCCCGCGCAGCACTTCGTCGCCGCCCCGGGTGTCGAGGGTCGCGACATCCTCGAGGGAGGCGAGGGAGACCTTGTCGGCGGACGGGTAGCCGAACCGTACCCGGTCGAACTCCACGGACACCGGGCCCTCCGGGACCGCCCGGGCGTCCGGCTTCTGGTCGATGAGGGGCTTCAGGTCGAGAACCTCGAAGACCCGCTCGAAGCTGACGAGGGCGCTCATCACCTCGACGCGCGCCCCGGCCAGGGAGGTGAGCGGCGCGTACAGCCGGGTCAGCAGCAGGGCGAGGGCGACGACCGCGCCCGCGTCCAGCTGCCCGCGCAGCGCGTAGAACCCGCCGAGCCCGTAGACCAGGGCGAGTGCCAGCGCGGACACCAGGGTCAGGGCGGTGATGAACGCGGACTGGGCCATGGCCGTGCGTACGCCGATGTCGCGCACCCGGCCCGCTCTGGCGGCGAATTCGGCGGACTCGTCGGCGGGCCGGCCGAAGAGCTTGATCAGGGTGGCGCCGGGTGCGGAGAAGCGCTCGGTCATCCGGGTGCCCATCGCGGCGTTGTGGGCCGCCGCTTCCCGCTGGAGCCTCGCCATCCGCGTACCCATGCGGCGCGCGGGCAGCACGAACACCGGCAGCAGCACCAGGGCGAGCACAGTGATCTGCCAGGAGATGGAGAGCATGACGCCGAGGGTGAGGAGCAGCGTCACGACATTGCTGACGACTCCGGAGAGTGTGTTGCTGAAGGCGCGCTGGGCGCCGATGACGTCGTTGTTGAGGCGGCTGACGAGCGCGCCGGTGCGGGTGCGCGTGAAGAACGCGATCGGCATGCGCTGCACATGGTCGAAGACGGCGGTGCGCAGATCGAGGATCAGTCCTTCGCCGAGGTTCGCCGAGAGCCAGCGGCCGGCCAGCCCGAGCGCGGCCTCCGCGACGGCGATCACGGCGATGAGCAGCGACAGCCGGGTGACGGTGCCCCCGTCCTGGCCGGCCACGATCGCGTTCACGACGCGTCCGGCGAGGACGGGCGTGGCGACCGCGAGCAGCGCCGTCGCCACGCTCAGGAGCAGAAACAGGGCGACGCGGCGCCGGTGCGGACGGGCGAACGCGGCGATGCGCCGCAGGGTGGCTCGGTCGAAGGGGCGTCGGTCCGCTTGCGCGTTCATGACGTTGTGGAGCTGTGTCCACGCGGTGGCTTCCATACTCATGGGAGGAAACGTACGACCTCCAGCGGACTTGAGGTCAATGGCTGCCGTCGATCGCCGGTGTCAGACGTCGAGACCCGGGATGTCCTTCGGCAGTGGGCAGATCCGGCGGCCGTGGTGGTCGAAGACATACAGGTGCGCGAGGTCGACGAGGAGCGGTACCTGTCCACCTTGCACTCCCGCCGGAGTCGGCGGTCCGGATGACGTCAGGGCGCGTCTCGCTGCGTCAACAAGATGTTGACATACGAGCAGTACGAGCAAAACCCCAGGTCAACGCGGCGGTCACGCGCTGGGCACAACCAGCGGCACGTCCGTCGGCACGTCCGTCGGCACGTCCATCGGCACGTCCATCGGCACGTCCGTCGGTAGACCGGAGGCACGCCGTCCGGCGCCTTGGCAGGGCGTCACCGTCACCGGGATGTCGTTGAGCACGGCGGCCGGCGCGGTCGGTCCAGGACCTGCGCGAGGTAGGCCCGGAGCAGGACGCGGGTCTCGGCAACGATGGCCGAGTCGCCCGACGGGTCGGCGCGGAAGGCCAGTTGGAGGAGGGCGTCGGCGGCCTCGACGCAGACCAGGACCGTCCGGAGCAGATCCTCGTCGGGGGCGCGGCCGAGGTGTCCGGAGAGGAGTTCGGTGAGCCGGCCGGCGACCCGCTGGTTGGCGTCGTCGGCCGGGTCGTCGTCGGGGGCCGGCGAGCCGAAGTCGACGAGGGCGAAGCCGGCCACGGAGCGCTTCATCCCCAGGTACTCGTCCAGGACGGCATCGATGGCGCTGCGCCAGTCGTCGGCCGGGATGACGGCGAGGCGGGCGGTGATGCGTTCGGCGTAGCTGTCCAGATTGCGCCGGGCGAGCGCGTCGGTCAGCGCGCGCTTGTTGGAGAAGAACCGGTAGACGGAGCCGATGGGGACCTCGGCGCGGACGGCGACGGCCCGGGTGGAGAGCTGCTCGTAGCCGGTCTCGTCGAGGAGTTCGGCGCAGGCGTCGAGTATCCGCGCGAGGCGTTCGGCGCTGCGCTGCTGCACGGGGGCGCGGCGGAGGTTCGTATTCGCATGGGGCACGGGCTCCATGATGCCGTGGGTCTCCTCTGCGGGGGGCGGGCCGGTGCGGGCGCGGCCTCATGCGATGAGCAGGGACAGTCCGCCGATGGTGTACGTGATCATCAGGACCAGGAGCGGGAGTTGCCCCGCGACGGCGCGGCCGGCCGGGAAGAGGCGTACGGACCTGTCGTGGGCCGCGACGACGCCGAGTACGTGGCCGAGGACGATCGCGGCGACCTGGAGCGTGGCGACCCCGCCCGGGCCCAGGGGCGGTTCGGGCGGGGCGGGATTGTCAGTGCCGGATGCCACCATGACGGTGCGTGGTCCTTCGGTGACGAAGAGCGTGAAGTAGTGGGCGACGAGATAGCCGAGGGCGATCGGGACGAGCGAGTGCGCGAAGGCGGTGAGGGGATGGTGGAGCCGGCCGGAGATCAGCCGGGTGGCGCCGGTGCAGAGGGCGTAGAGGGTGGCGACGAGGGCGACGGCGCCCAGGAGCCCGAGCGTGGCCGCGGTGGTACGCCCCAGCGGTGAGGTCTGGACGGTGGTGATCCAGGACGGGGCGTCCGAGAAGCCGTCGTAGGCGGTGGAGCCGAGCATGACGCAGACGGTGGCGACGAGTCCGGGGCTCTGCGGGGTGGCGTCGAGGCCGTTGAAGGGGGAGCGGAGTACGAGACGGCGGTCGGCGGGGCGGCGGCCGAGCGGGGAGAGCCGGGCGAGCAGCCCCGAGTAGACCTCGAAGGCGTCCGCCCGGTCGAACCATCCGGCGCCGTGGCGGGCGGCGCCCGCGAGGTGGACGGCGGTGTAGAGGGCGAGGAAGAGAAGGAGGGTGGTGGTCGACGCGGGGTCGGGTGAGACGAGTTCGAGCCAGGTGAAGGCGAGGAGCCCGGCCGCGGCGGGCCAGAGCCCGAGGCGCGGGGGAAGGGGGCGGCCCGCGGCCGGGTCGCGGCCGAGCGCACGACAGCCGAGGAGGTGGACGGTACGGAGCGGGTTGAGCAGTCGCCAGACGGGACCGAGGAGGAGTGAGGCGGGGACGAGCCCGACCCAGAGGAGTACGTAGACGGCGCCGGGGGCCGGATTGCGGTCCGGGTCGTCCGGACCGAGGAGGAGGTGGAGCGTGACGAACAGGGCGGCGGCCAGCCCGAGTACGCGCGCGGCGATACGGGTGGGGCGGGCGTCGGCGAGGCGCTGGACGGCGGCCGGGAGCGGGCGGCCGGCCCGGTCGCCGCGGAATCGGGAGGCGGACCAGAGCAGGCCGAGCGCGAGGAAGGAGACGAACAGCGCGGCAAAGGCACCGGCGAAGGCGTAGAAGGGGGACAGCGGGAGATCGTGCTGGGCGCCGATGCCATGGGCGAGGACGCTCACCGTACGACGAGTTGGGTCAGGAGCAGGTCGGACTCGTGCGTCTCGACTTCGAAGAGCCCGGTGCGGTCGGCGGTGAACGTGAGCGTGACGGTCTTTCCGGCGGGCAGCCCGGCCTCCTTGTCGTAGCCGTGCACGTGGAGGGTGTCGGCGTGGTCGCTGCGGACCCGGAGGGCAATGATCCGGCCCTTCTTGATCTCGGTACGGCCGGGAGCGGGGCTGACCTTGCCGTGGGAGACGACGATCTCCAGGGTCGTGTCGGGCCGGGGCGTCTGCGGTGCGTGCGTCGCGGGGGCGGTGGGCGGTGCGGAGGCAGTGGAGAGGGAGGTGGCGGCCTGGATCGGGGCGGAGTTCACGGCCCAGGCGGTGTGGTCGTCGGCATAGAGCCGGGCGGTGAGGGCGGTGCCGCCGCCGGCGCCGCGGACGAGGGACTCGGGGAGGTGGTACCAGGAGCCGTAGACCCGGGCGAGGGGGTGGCCGTCGAGGAAGAGGCGGGCGTGGCCGCGCCCGAGGAGAGCGGCGCCGCCCACGCTGTCCGGGGTGAACCGGAAGTTCCGCACGGAGAGGTGGACGTTCCACCCGTCCTCGGAGTCCGGCCGGACGTCGACCGTCACCTCGGGGGCGCCCGTGGCGTCGACCTGCCGCAGCCGGTGGCCGGAGCCGTCGTCCGCGGCGAGGAGCCGGCCGACGCTGCCGGCGGCCTGCTCGTGACTGGTGCCGGGTTTGTGGTGGGTGGTGGCCCGGCCGCCGCAGGCGCTCGCTCCGAACAGGAGGGCGCCCGCGGTGAGTGCGGTGACGGCTGCGGCGCCCGGCCGGACGGCCCTCGGTCGTCTGGGGGAACGCTTCACGATGCGTCTCCTTCCGGAGCGGGGGCCGGGGCCTGGGCGGGGGGCTGCGCAGGGGCCGGTGTGGCGACCGCGTCCGTGTCCGCAGCCCAGCCCTCCGCCGGCGCTCCCCGTTCGCCCGCCGCTGCCCGTTCGCCCGACGCTCCCTGTTCGCCCGACGCCGCCCGTTCGCCGTGCCGTGCGGCAGCCACGACGGCCCACACCACCCAGATCACACCGAGCAGTCCACGCACCCAGGCCGGGCTGAGCGGAATCCACGGGATCATGAACACGACCTTGTCGACGGCGTCGAGCAGCGTGAGCGCGCCCAGGACCACCGTGGTCCAGCCCAGCCACGGCCGTTCGCCCCGCAGCACCAGCCCGATCCCGGTCCACCACACCCCGGTCAGCAGCAGCGCCAGAGCGGGCACGTAGGAGGAGGCCAGTCCCATCGTCGATCCGGCCACGTCCAGCCCGAGACCGATCACGCCGAGTACCGTGACGGCGGTGGCGAACCCGCTGCTGCGAAGCCTGCGCCACCAGAGCACCCCGCCGACCAGCGCGAGCACCACCGCGACCGCCAGCGCCAGTTGCACCTCGATGCGCTCGATGCCACGTGCTCCGTACCAGTCGCAGCCGGCCGGCAGCCGTCGCGCCTGCACGTTGTAGTCGGCGCAGACCAGCAGTTGGGCCAGCTTGACCGGTTCGCCGACGAGCCGGTCGGTACGTCCGGACACGGCGCCGCGCTCGGAGCCGCAGGCGGGCAGGGCGCGCGGGGAGGACGGACCGGTGTCCGACTGCCAGCAGTTGCCGTCGCCCTGGCCGTCCCACCACACGTCGGTGCGGTTGGGCCGGGAGTTGCCCGCCTTGTCCGTGCCGAGGTGGTTGCCCGCGTACCGGTTGTGGTGGGAGGTGTCGGCCTGCTTGGACAGCGCGTTCTCGCCGCGGATGAAGGCGGGGACCGCGGTCAGGAAGAAGGCGGCGCGCTCCTGCCCGTAGATCCAGTTGTTCTCGTAGAGGTTCCAGTTGCCGCCCGCGGTGATGATGCCGGAGCCGGGCGGCATGGAGATCTGCGGGCAGACGACGCCGTCCTCGTAGCCGCGGTCCACGGGCGGCTTGGCGCAGGTCCCGTCGGCGACGTACGGGTAGTAGTCGGCGTTGTTGTCGTGGATCAGGTTGCGTTCGAAGCGGGCGTGGTTCTGCGGCAGACCCGGGTGGCCGGGGAAGGCGCTGTCCATCGAGGCGCCGCCCATGTTGTGGTCGAACTCGTTGTCGTGGACGTAGACGGAGTCGCCCGCGGTGCCGGAGTAGCCGACCATGTTGTGGTGGCTGCGGCAGCCGGTGATCTCGATCGAGTAGCGCGGCACGTCGTAGCCGTACGCGTCATTGATGTTCGACGCGCTTCCGGGGTAGATGCCCGAGTCCCCGTTGCCGTACGACTCGCAGTTCTTGTACAGCCCGTGATCGCTCGCGAAGGTCAGGAACCCGTACTCGTCGTTCCACCGGGTGAGGACGGAATCGATGACGAAGCCGTCCTGGGCGAGGACGTACAGGGAGTTGAACGTGGTGCGCTGGGCGGTGAAGTTCTTGAAGTAGACGCCGTCGGAGCCGTCCGCGCGGATCGCGTTGAGCTTCTGGTACTTGGCGTCGATGACGACATCCGTGCGCTCGGCGCCCGTCCCCTCGATCTGGAGGTTCTTCTTCCCGAGGATCGCCACCAGGTTCTGGTTGTGCGGGCAGTGCGCCTGCTGCGCGTAGGACAGGATCTGGTAGCCGAGCTGGGAGTTGGGCGCCTTCAGCCGGGCGCATTCCCCCGTCGGCTTGGGCAGCGAGGGCTCCTCCTCGTACAGGCCGGGCAGGATGGCGATGTTCATGCCTGGCCTGCCGACCGCGTCGACGGCCTGCTGCAGATGGCGGTAGCCGGATTTCAGGCACCGGTCGAACAGCTTCAGGTTCCGGTCCCGCAGCCCCTGGGGGAAGCCGGCTATGCGGCGCTCGAAGTCCGCCCGGTCGCTCTTGCAGACCAGCAGATCCGGTTCGCCGGTGCGGTACACGGGGACGCTGCCGGTTCCGTCGGGCAGGGTGACCGGACGTTCCTCGTGCGCCTGGGCGGCCGGAGCCGCGAGGAGGGCGGCGGCGAGCGCCGCCAGAACCACCAGAAGTCTTCGTGTCCACGACATGTGCGGGAGAGTAGAGCATTGTTCAGCTTTTGGACCCCCCTGTGCACCATGAATGCCGTTGACGCGCTTCGATTCGATTCCTACGGTTGTCCATAGGATTTCTTCGGCACCGGGAGCGCACATGAGCGGCATCGAGCAGGCGAGGAAGACGGCGGAAGGGCTTGAGTACTGCGCCGGTTTCGGCAATCAGCACAGCTCGGAGGCGGCACCGGGGGCGCTGCCGCACGGCCGCAACTCTCCTCAGCGCGCGCCCCTCGGGCTCTACGCGGAGCAGCTGAGCGGCTCGGCCTTCACCGAACCGCGGGCACACAACCGTCGTTCCTGGCTCTACCGGATCCGCCCGTCGGCCGCCCATCCCCCGTTCGTCCGTATCGGCAACGGGGCGATCCGGACCGCCCCGTTCACCGAATCCGTACCCGATCCCAACCGGCTGCGCTGGGACCCGCTCCCCGCGCCCGCGGCCGGGACGGACTTCGTGGCCGGCCTGTGGACCCTCGGCGGCAACGGCGACGCGACGCAGCGCACCGGCATGGCCGTGCACCTCTACCACGCCGACGCGTCCATGACCGACCGGGTGTTCAGCGACGCGGACGGCGAGCTGCTGATCGTCCCGGAGCGGGGCGGCCTGCTGCTCCGTACCGAACTGGGCCTGCTGCGCGCCGAACCGGGGCACGTCGCGCTGATCCCGCGCGGCATCCGTTTCCGTGTGGAACTGCTCGACGCCACCGCCCGCGGCTACGTCTGCGAGAACTACGGCCAGCCGTTCGCCCTTCCCGACCTCGGCCCGGTCGGCGCCAACGGCTTGGCGAACGCACGGGACTTCCTCGCTCCCGTGGCTGCCTACGAGGACGACGAACGCCCGGTGGAGGTGATCAACAAGTTCTGCGGGAACCTCTGGTCCGCGACCTATGACCACTCGCCGCTGGACGTGGTCGCCTGGCACGGCAACCACACCCCGTACGTCTACGACCTGCACCGCTTCAATGTCATCGGCTCGATCAGCTACGACCATCCCGACCCGTCGATCTTCACGGTGCTGACTTCGCCGTCCGACACCCCCGGGCTGGCCGGGGTCGACTTCGTCGTCTTCGCACCGCGCTGGCTGGTCGGCGAGGACACGTTCCGGCCGCCGTACTTCCACCGCAATGTGATGAGCGAGTACATGGGCCTGATCGAGGGCGCGTACGACGCGAAGACGGCCGGCAAGGGCGGGTTCGTACCGGGCGGCGGCTCGCTCCACAACATGATGTCGGCGCACGGCCCCGACCGGGAGACCTTCGACCGGGCGAGCGAGGCGGAACTGAAGCCGCAGAAGATCGACGACGGCCTGGCCTTCATGTTCGAGACCCGCTGGCCGGTGACGGCAACCGGGCAGGCGGGCGCCGCCGGCCATTTGCAACGCGGCTACGACGACGTGTGGCAGGGTCTGAGCCGCAACTTCAGGCCGTAGGCAACGGCGCCACGTATCGGCCCCCGCATCGTCGCGTCCGCTGTGTCGCAGTACGGAGAGACCAGGTGACCCAGGTGCCTCAGATGCCCAAACTGTCCCAGGGACCCGCCTTCGCCCCCGATTCGCTGGTCCTGAACCGCAAACTTCCGTTGTGGTACCAGGTCTCGCAGTCGTTGCGCGCCTCGATACTGGGCCGTACCAAGGACGCCTCGGCGCGGCTGCCGACCGAGGAGCAGCTCGCCGCGCACTACGGTGTCAGTGTTCTGACGATGCGCCAGGCGCTCAAGGAGCTGGAGACGGAAGGGCTGATCAGCAGGCACCGGCGGCGCGGCACGTTCATCGAGCCGCGCGCCCGCCGGGTGTCACCGGTCCGGCTGCTGGGGTCGATCGACGCGATCGTGGCCCAGCAGTCGGGCGAGCGGGCCGAGGTCCTCGGCCACGGCCCGCTCGCCGTGCCGGGCGATCTCACCGAGTATTTCCCCGACTGCGCCGAGGTGGTCAGCTACCGCAGGCTGCGCCGCGACGGGGAGAGCGACGAGCCCACCAACTGGGCGGAGAACGCGGTGCGTCCCGAGGTGGCGGCCCGGCTCGATGTCGCCGATCTCGAACGCTGGCCGATGACCAAGGTGCTGCGCGACCGGGTCGGCGTCCGGATCGCGCGCATCACCGACACGGTCGAGGCGCGCCTCGCGGACCCGGCGACCGCCGAACTCCTCCAGGTCCCGCTGCTGAGCCCGATCCTGTTCTACACGGGGGTGACGTACGACGAGAGCGGCCGGGTGGTGGATGTGGCACAGATCCGCTACCGGGGCGACCGGTTCTCCTTCTCGGTGACCGTGGAAGCGCGCTGACGCCCCGCCCTCCGACGCCGTTACGATGCCGGAGGCGGTGGCGACGGGGAGGACGACACGGTGGCAGCACGGGCGGGCGCCGGAGCCGGCGGGGGCGACGACAGCCCGTTGCTCGACGACCTCATGCCATGGTCCGTACGACCGCTGCGGACCGGGCGTCCCTGGGTGAGGGCCCCGGACGCCGGTTCGCTCAGGGCCCGTTGGGAGCGGCTGGTCCGGACGGAGGCCGCCGAGCGCGAACGGCTGTTTGGGCCCACCCGTCTGCGTACCCCGCGGACGCCGGTGGCGGCGCTTCCGGGACAGGCCACCGGCACCGGGCGGTTCGCCCGCGAGAGCGGACCGTGCCCCGAGCCGGTACGGATCCTGCACGGCCCGTTCGACGAACAGTGGCTGCTCCCCGACCACCGGCTGATCGACGCGGCCCGCCCCGAGCTGTGGCGGGTCGCCGACGGGCACCAGCTCTTCGCCGTGGAGCACGGCTACGTGCCCCAGGACACCGGCCCCGCCCTGTCCGTGACGGCACTCCTGCCCGACGGCCACTCCCCTGCCGGCCGGCCGGGCCGGATCCGGCCGCTGTACCGGCGCCCCGGAGGTCTCGAACCCAACCTGGTCCCGGGACTCCTCGCACTGCTCCGGGACCGCCACGGGGATGCGGTCACGGACCGGTCCGTGCTGGCGTGGACACTGGCGGCGGCCCGTCACTCCCCCGCCGGGTGCGTGGTCCCGCTGCCGGCCGACACGGCGCACTGGTCGGCAGGCGTGGAGCTGGGGCAGGAGCTGCTGCGGCTGCAACTGCGCGGCGCCCGGGGCGGGGAGCGCCCGCGGCTGCCCGGCGGACGCCGCCCCTATGTGCGGGCCTCGGTTCCGCCCGTACCGGCCACGCTGGAGTACGACCCGGCCGACGAGGCGCTCCTGCTCGGCACGGGCCGCATCTCGCCCGTGCCCGCCGGGGCGTGGGAGTTCCGGGTGGGCGGCGTCCGGATGCTGGAGCTCTGGTTCGAACGCCGTACGACGGTGGCCGGGGCCGGGGCAGAGGACATGGACGGCCTGGAAGCGGTCCGGCCGCGTACCTGGCTCCAGGAGTGGACCTCGGAGCTGCTGGAACTGATCACCCTGCTCGCCCTGCTGGCCGAACTCCGGCCCCGGCGGGAGGGCCTGACGGACGGCCCGCGGATCACGGCCGACGACCTCCGCGCGGCGGGTGTCCTGCCGGTCCCGGTCGCGGCCCGGCGGCCGGCCTCGGTGCTCGACCATCAGGAGGAGGGCCCGGACGGGCAGTTCGCGCTGCTGTGAAGGGCACCCGAGGCCCGCGCGCTACCGGTCGAAGGAGTCCAGCACCCGGTGCAGCGCCCGGTCGAAGACCCCGTCCAGATCGATCGGCCCGGGGTCCTCGGCGAATCCCGCCGCCATCCGCGGATACCTCCCGGTCGCGATCTGGCTGATCAGATAGTTCGTGCGCACGGCGTGCTCCTGTTCCTCGGACCAGGGCAGCGACCGGCTGCGCTCCGCCGTGGCGATCTCGTTGGCCACATAGGTGGTGACCACACCGTTGACCATGGCGATGAGTTCCATTTTCTCGCCGAACCGTGCGTCCACCCCGTCCAGGCAGCTGAGCGCGTACTCCAGGTACCGCAGGACGTTCGGGCTGAAGCCGTACACGGGTGACATCAGGCGTGGCACCCAGGTGTGGCGGTGCATCATCGCGCGGGCCTGATGGGCCAGCGCGATGAGATCGGCACGCCAGTCGCCGGACGGCTCCGGGAACTCGTACCCGCTGCTGACCGCGTCGAGCATCAGCTCGTACAGATCCTCCTTGCGCGGCACGTAGTTGTAGAGCGACATCGTCCCGCAGCCGAGTTCGGCGGCCACTTTCCGCATGGACACCGCGTCGAGCCCCTCCGCGTCCGCGATACGGACGGCGGCCGCCGCGATGTCGGCGCGGCTGAAAGCGGGCTTGGGGCCGCGGCCCGCACGCTCGGGGCGCGCCCAGATCACTTCGGGTACAGCGGTTCGCCCCGCCATTGATCATCACCTCTCCCACCATCGTAGTTACGTACACCGTACGTAGTGCGGTACGGTGTACGCATGACAACTACGTACGGTGTACTTAGTGAAGGTCTGGAGAAGCGATACGGCGATGTCCACGCGCTACGGGGACTCGATCTCACGGTCGCCGAGGGCACCGTCTGCGGAGTGCTGGGGCCGAACGGCGCGGGCAAGACCACCGCCGTCCGGGTCCTCACCACGTTGACACCCCCGGACGGCGGCAGTGCCCGGGTGGCGGGCCACGACGTGGTGCGCGAGGCGGCTGCGGTGCGCGCGGCGATCGGCGTCACCGGGCAGAACGCCTCGGTCGACGGCGAGCTGTCCGGCCGGCAGAACCTGCGGCTCTTCGCGAAGCTGCTCCGGTTCCGCGGCGAGGCCGCGCGCACCCGCGCCGACGAACTCCTGGAGCGCTTCGAGCTGACGGAGGCCGCCGACCGCCCGGCCCGCACCTACTCGGGCGGCATGCGCCGCCGCCTCGACCTCGCCGCCAGTCTGCTGACCCGCCCCCGGGTGCTGTTCCTGGACGAGCCGACCACCGGACTCGACCCGCACAGCCGCAATCAGATCTGGGCGGCCGTACGGGAACTGGCCGACCGGGGCACGACCGTCCTGCTCACCACGCAGTACCTGGAGGAGGCCGACCAACTGGCCGACGACATCGTGCTGATCGACCGGGGCCGGGCCGCCCACCGCGGAACCCCCACCGAGCTGAAGGCCCGCATCGGCAGTTACGCCGAAGTCGTCGTCCCTCATGATTCGGCGCTGGTCCCGGCGGCAGCCGTACTCGATCAGCTCACCGGCACCGAACCCGTACTCGACCACGAGCGCCGCACCGTGGGCGCCGTCACGACCGACACCACGCTCACCCTCCCCCGTATCGTCCGCGAACTCGACGCGACGGGCGTACCGCTGGTCGACGCGAGCCTGCGCCCGCCGACGCTCGACGAGGTCTTCCTCCGCCTGACCGGCCGCGGCGACAGCCGCACCTCCCCACCCCCGAAGGAGACGGCAGCATGAGCGGCATCGCACCGGCCCACGAGCCGAACGTCACACCGGCCACGAGCGCCCCGGTCGCCGACGCCCTGGCCATGCTGGGCCGCCATCTGCAGCGGATCAAGGCCTCGCCGGGTGTCATGATCCTGACCCAGACCATGCCGATCACGATGCTGCTGTTCTTCGGCTACGTGTTCGGCAGCGCCCTGGCCATGCCCGGCCAGGAGTACCGCGCGTTCCTGGTGCCGGGACTGCTGGCGTCGACGGCGGCCAACGGCATCATGGTCGGGATGTTCCAGGCCTCGCAGGACTGTGACCGCGGGGTGATGGACCGGTTCCGTACGCTGCCGATGAGCCGGCCCGCCGTACCGTTCGGTCAGACCGCCGCGGATCTGCTGACCACCGCCGTCGGCATGATTCCGCTGATCCTCGTCGGACTCGCGGTCGGCTGGCGGATCGAGGGCGGCCCGCTCGCCGCCCTGGGGGCCTTCGGACTGCTGCTGCTCCTGCGGTTCGCCACGTCGTGGCTGGGCTGCTGGCTGGGCCTGCTGATCCGCAACGAGGAGGTCGCCGGCCAACTGGGCAGCGCCACCTTCATCCTGCCGCTGCTGTCGAACGCGTACATCCCGACCGACAACCTGCCCGGCTGGCTGCGGACGGTCGCGGAGTGGAACCCGATCAGCGCGATGGCCTCGGCCACCCGCGAACTGTTCGGCAACGCGTCCCCGGCGGCCGACGCCGCCTGGCCGGTCGCCCATCCGGTGGCCGGGACGCTCGCCTGGTCGGTGGTGCTCCTCGCGGTGTTCGTGCCGCTGGCCGTACGGCGTTACGCGCGCGGCGGCGAATGACCGCCATGCGCCGCGCCCGCCGGGGCAGCGCGGCGGGCCGACCCGGGCGCCGGGCAGGCCGATGGGCCTCGGCAAACACACCGAAGCGCTGCTGCGGGCTCCGGGGAGAAGGAAGAGCGGACAGCAGCGCAGCGCCGGGACGGTGAGATCGTCCGACCTGCCCGAGCGGGGGGGTGGACGATGAACCCTGGCCGGGGAGAGCCCGGGCGGTGGACCGTTGGGCAGTTGTGACGGACCGTCGGGTCAGTGGCGGCTGCCGAAGAGCGAGCGGCGCAGTCGACGCAGCGGCGCGAAGAGGGAGACCCGCGCGCTCTTGCTCCGACGGCGATGGGCGGCATCGCGCGAGGTGAGCTCGCGCATCAGCAGCGTCGCCTCCGCGGACTCCCGCTGCGGGACGGCGGGTCCGCCGAGCACCGCGAGATGGCGGTCGAGGCGCGAACTCGTCGCACTGCTCCCGCATGTGATGGCAGGCACACGCGGCCTGCTGCGCATCGTTATCTGTTCCATGTCACTCCCCACCCGTACGAGGGCACCCGGCCCGGGCAGGTTAACCCTATCCCCCCGCCACGACACCCGTGTATCCCGGTCGCAGGATTGAGCACACACATACGGAGGTTGACGCCCCCACTCCCAATCTGCCCGATTCCAGGGCGAGTTGGACAGAACGGAAAGTGGTTCGACGGCCCGGATCGACAGGCTGCCGGACGGAGGCCCCTGCGGGCTGGGGCCTCCTGCCCGCCGGACGACCGGACGGGCCCGGCACGGGCACTGGGCGAGGGGTCAGGCGGCCGAGGCGAAGGCGGGCAGGTAGCCGCCCGACTGTCCGGCCGCGGTGGGGTGGTACGACTCACCGATGTTGAGCCAGTTGAGACTGTGCAGCCAGGCGTCCGAGGAGCAGATCTCGTGCCCGGTGAACTTCCCCGCGACATCGGTGAAGGTGAATCCGTGGTCGGCGGCGCGCTTGGCGGTCGCCGCGTTGAGGTAGTTGGCGGCGTCGTTGATCGCGCTGCGCACCTTGTCGCTCAGACCGACGACACAGCTGCCGCCGATCTTGTAGAAGCGCGGGTAGCCGAGGACGACGACACGCGCGGACGGCGCCTTGGCGCGGATCGCCGAGTACACCGAGTCGAGGTTGCCGGGCAGGGTGGTGTCGACATAGCTGCGGGCCGTGGCGATCCGGCTGAGGCAGGTGGCCTCCGACTGGAGGACGCAGGTGGTCATGACGTCGGCGAAGCCCGCGTCATTGCCTCCGACGGAGATCGAGACGAGGTCGGTCGAGGAGTTGAGCGGGCCGAGCTGACCGGCCTTGACATCACTCGTACGGGCACCCGAGCAAGCGGTGAAGGCGAAGGACGAGGGCGAGTTGGCCGCGGCCCAGAGTTTGGGGTAGGCCTTGGTGCTGCGCTTGCAGTCCCCGCTGGCACTGTCGTAACTGCCGGATCCGACACCCGAGGAGTACGAGTCGCCGAGGGCTACGTAGTCGACGGCCTGAACAGACGTGGCGGCGTTGGCGGTGGCCGCTCCGGTCAGAGCGAGTACGGCACCGAGCAGGAGCGAGGACGAGAACGCCACGAGTCTGGACATCTTCATGGAACCTCCCTTGGACCGACCGGCAGGATCTCCGCCGGTCCGACGTGTCTGTGGTAGCAGTACGCACACCCTCACCGGAAGTGTTCATGCCAAGTTGCTCCGATGAGTTCTCCTGCGCGCCCCCTTGAGGCCGCGTCATGTCCGTAATCGCCCCGCTGGAGCGGGGAGGAAGGTGTTGAAACCTGGGTGCGCGCGATGCCCTCGTGCCGGATCATGGGCGCCATGTCTGCCAACCCTGAGTCCGCTCTGCCGATCCGGCTCACCGTCGACGACAGCGATTCCCCGTCCGATGTCGTCGACGCGCTGTTTCTCGGCCGCTTCGCGACGGGCGAGCAGCCGTACTCACACAGCTCCTCCCTCGACCGCGTCAAGGCCGGGGCCACTCTGCTGCCCCCGGCTGCCAAGGTGTTGCGTGCCGCCCGCGACGACGATCGCAGCGCCACCCTCGCCGAGGGCAACGGCTGGACGCTGCTCATCTCGCGGTGGAGCCGCGGTGCCGACGTCACGGTCACCGCGACCAGCCCGGAGCTCGCGCAGCGGATCCTCGGCCAGGCGACGGACGGCGCCCGGGACGAGCCGGAACCGCAGCCCGAGAACGTGACGATGGGCTTCTGGTACGTGTCCCCGCGCCGCGGCCCGTACCGCACCACCCGGCAGATCGCCGCCGGAACCTGGGACGAGGTCCGCGACAACTACACGGCACCGGTGGCCGATGCCATGGACCGGCTGATGAAGGTCACCCCCGACGACATCGCCGGCCGGCTGCTCCTGCTGCACGGCCCGCCCGGCACCGGCAAGACGTCCGCACTGCGCACGCTCGCGCGCTCGTGGCGGGACTGGTGCCAGGTCGACTGCGTGCTCGATCCGGAGCGGCTCTTCAACGACGTCGGCTATCTGATGGACATCGCGATCGGCGAGGACGAGGGCACGGCGAAGGGCCGTTGGCGGCTGCTGCTCCTGGAGGACTGCGACGAGTTGATCCGCGGTGAGGCGAAGCACACGGCGGGCCAGGCGCTGTCCCGGCTGCTGAACCTCACCGACGGACTGCTGGGCCAGGGCCGCAATGTGCTGGTGGGGGTCACCACCAACGAGGACCTGGAGCGGCTCCACCCGGCCGTGGTCAGGCCCGGCCGCTGCCTCGCCAGGATCGAGGTGGGCTCACTGACCCGCAAGGAGGCGGTGGCCTGGCTGGGTACGGAGGAAGGGCTCGGCCGCGAGGGGGCCACGCTCGCCGAGCTGTACGCGCTGCGGCGGGGCAGCAGTCCCGCGTCGGTACCGAAGCAGGACTCCGGCGCGGACGCGGGCCTGTATCTCTGAGGCGCCGTTCGAGCCCGTCCGGCGATGGAGGACGGACCGGCCGCCGGACGAACCGGCCGCCGGACGGATCGGCCGCCGGACAGTCCGGGACCGGGGCTGCGCTCACACCTGAACCCGCGCCCCCACGCCCCGCCTCATCGCGGCTCGTACGCCGCCCGCAACGCGTCCTCGGCCAGGGACAGCGCGTCGGCCCGCGACAGGCCCAGCCGCCGCGCCTGCTCCGCGTACTCCTGCGCGGCGGCCGCCGCATGACGTTCCGCCGCGTCACCGGCTGCGGCGACGAACGTGCCGTTGCGGCCGCGGGTCTCGATCACTCCGTCGGCCTCCAGTGCCCGGTACGCCTTGGCGACGGTGTTCGCGGCGAGGCCGAGCTCCTGGGCGAAGCCGCGTACGGTCGGAAGTCTGAAACCGACGGGCAGCGCGCCGGAGCGGGCCAGTTCGGAGATCTGCGTCCGCAGTTGCTCGTACGGGGCGGTACCGGCGTCCGGATCAAGGGCGATCTTCAGAGTCACCCGCCGATTGTCCCCCACCGCCGGAAAATCAGGGGCGACCGATAGGCGCTCACGCGTAACGTCCGGCCCATGACTGTCCTCGTGCGCGACTTCCTGCCCGCCGACGCGGAGGCCTGGGTGCGGGTCCGTCGCGCCGCACTGCCCTCCATGGTGACGACCCCCGAGCAGGTCGCCTTCGATCTGGCCTCCGCCCATCCCGACAAGCGCTACCGGCTGCTGGTCGCCGAGAAGGACGGAGAGCTGATCGGGACCGCGCAGGTCGGCCTCGCCCACGACAGCCCCGAACCGGGCCAGGCGTTCTGCAATCCGTACACGCACCCGGACCGCACCGGACTCGGGGCGGGCGGGCTGCTGCTGAGCACCGCCGAGGAGCATCTGGCGCGGGAGGGCGCGGTCGCGGTATACAGCTGGGTGCTCGACACCCCGGCGAACCGCGCCTTCGCCGAGAAGCGCGGGTACGCACCGAGCCGTTCGGCGCACTTCCTCCGCCTCGATCTGGCCGGCGGGTCGCTGCCGCCCCGGCAGGAGCCCCCGGCCGGCGTCGAGCTGCGCACCGGCGCGGACTTCGCCGACGATCCGCGCCCGCTCTTCGAGGCGGACGCCGAGACCACGGCCGACGAGCCGAGCGACACCCCGGCCGAACTGTCCGACTACGAGGACTGGCTCCGGCAGATCTGGCGCCGTCCCGGACTCGACCACGAGCTCACCTCGGTCGTGGTGGTCGACGGAGAGGTGGCGGCGTTCAGCGCGGCGCAGACCGACGGACTGACCCGCTACATGTCGGGGATGACCGGCACCCGCCGGGCGTACCGCAACCGGGGCCTGGCCAGGCTCGCCAAGAACGACTCGCTGCACCGGGCGCGCGCCGCCGGGTACACGGACGCGTACACCGGCAATGACGCGGAGAACGCCCCGATGCTGGCCGTCAACCGGTGGTTCGGCTACGAGATCTGCGCCACGGAGGTGCGGTATGTCCGCAAGCTCGGCTGAGACCGCGCTGACGGTCGCCCTGGTGAAAGCCGGACGGACCAAGATCCGATACCCGGCGGATGTGGTCCACGACGACGGCACCCGGGTGACGGTGCGTGCACCGTGGGCCGCGCCGGGGGTGCGGGACTTCGGCTTCGTACGGTTCGAGCCCGGCGATGTGTTCACCGAGCACTACTGGCGCGATCGCTGGTTCGCCGTGAAGGAGGTCCGTACCGGAGCGGGTGAACTCAAGGGCTGGTACTGCGACGTGACCCGTCCCGCGGTGCTGCGGGGCGGGGAACTGCTGGTCGAGGATCTGGACCTGGATCTGTGGGTGTCGGCGGACGGCACGTCCGTACTCCGGCTGGACGAGGACGAGTTCGAGGAGAGCGGTCTCGACGAACGCGATCCGGCGGCGGCCGGGGCGGCCCGCCGGGCCCTGGACCAGCTGGAACAGCTGGCTCGCACGGAGGGCCTCGCGGCGCTGCTGGCCTGACCGGCCCCGGGGTCCGGGCGGACACTGCGGCCGCTGCCGACTGTCCGCCGTCTGAATTACAGTGCTCAGGCCAGTTCCCCACCCTGTGACCTGAGAGGGAATCACGGATTATGCCCACTGAGACGTTCGAGTTTCAGGTGGAAGCGCGCCAGCTTCTGCAGATGATGATCCACTCGATCTACTCGAACAAGGACGTGTTCCTGCGCGAACTCGTCTCCAACGCCTCCGACGCGCTCGACAAGTTGCGGCTCGAAGCGCTCCGCGACGACTCGCTCGGCGCGGATGTGTCCGACCTCCACATCGACATCGAGACCGACAAGCAGGCCCGTACGCTGACCGTGCGGGACAACGGCATCGGTATGTCACACGATGAAGTGGTCCAGCTCATCGGGACCATCGCGAACTCGGGCACGGCGAAGTTCCTGCGGGAGCTCAAGGAGGCCGAGGACTCCACCGCGGCCGAAGGGCTGATCGGCCAGTTCGGGGTCGGGTTCTACGCCAGCTTCATGGTGGCCGACGAGGTCACGCTGCTGACCCGGCGCGCGGGCGAGAGCCAGGGCACCCGCTGGACGTCGACCGGCGAGGGCACGTACACGATCGAGACCGTCGACAGCGCCCCGCAGGGCACCGCGGTCACCCTCCGGCTCAAGCCGGAGGACGCCGACGACCGGCTCTACGACTACACCTCCCCCTGGAAGATCAGGGAGATCGTCAAGCGGTATTCGGACTTCATCACCTGGCCCGTCAGAATGGCGGCGGAGACGCCGGCCGACGACGCCGCGGATGCCGGGGAAGGGGCCGACGCCGCCCCGCGTGAACCCGAGACCCTCAACTCGATGAAGGCCCTCTGGGCCCGCTCGCGCGACGAGGTCAAGGACGACGAGTACCACGAGCTGTACAAGCACATCAGCCACGACTGGATCGCCCCGCTCGAAACCATCCGGCTGCAGGCGGAGGGCACTTTCGAGTACCAGGCACTGCTCTTCATCCCGTCGCACGCGCCCCAGGACCTGTTCATGCAGGGGTACAAGCGCGGCATCCAGCTCTATGTGAAGCGCGTCTTCATCATGGACGACTGCGAAGCGCTGATGCCGCCGTATCTGCGCTTCGTCAAGGGTGTCGTCGACGCGCAGGACCTGTCGCTCAACGTGTCGCGCGAGATCCTCCAGCAGGACCGGCAGATCCAGTTGATGCACCGGCGCCTGGCGAAGAAGGTGCTGTCGACGGTCAAGGACATGATGTCCGCCGACCCGGAGCGCTACGCCACGTTCTGGCGGGAGTTCGGCCGCGTCCTCAAGGAGGGGCTGCTGAGCGACTTCGAGAACCGTGACGCCATCCTCGGTGTGGCCTCCTTCGCCACGACCCACGACCAGGACGAGCCGACCACGCTGCGACAGTACGTGGAGCGGATGAAGGACGGCCAGGAGCACATCTATTACCTCACGGGTGAGTCCCGGCAGGCCATCGAGAACTCCCCGCACATGGAGGCGTTCCGGGCCAAGGGCGTCGAGGTGCTGCTGCTGACCGATCCCGTCGACGAGGTGTGGGTCGAGGCCGAGCCCGAGTTCGACGGCAAGCAGCTGCGGTCCGTCGCCAAGGGCGAGGTCGACCTCGGGACCGAGGAGGAGAAGAAGGAGGCCGCGACCGAGCGCGAGAACCGGCAGCAGAAGTACGCGGATCTGCTGACCTGGATGACGGACCGGCTCGGCGAGACCGTCAAGGAAGTACGGCTCTCCTCGCGTCTCACCGTCTCGCCCGCCTGCATCGTCTCGGACACGCACGATGTGACGCCGGCCCTGGAGAACATGTACCGCGCGATGGGCCAGCCTGTCCCGCAGGTCAAGCGCATCCTCGAACTCAATCCGGAGCATCCGCTGGTCAGCGGCCTCAACCGGGCGCACACCGAACGGGGCGAGGAGGCCGGGCCGGGCCTGGAGGAAACGGCCGAACTCCTACACGATCTGGCGCTGTTGGCCGAGGGGGGCGAACTGGGCGACCCGTCGCGCTTCGTCAAGCTGATGGCCGACCGCCTGGAGCGCACCCTGTGAGTGAGGTCCGCATCCCCTCGGACGGGCCCCCGGGCCTGCCCGAGGGCCCGCACCCTGGCTCATCGCCCGGCTGATCGCGGTCGGACGTGCCGTGGACAGGTCCTGGACAGGTCCTGGACAGGTCCTGGACAGGTCCTGGACTCGTCCTAGTCCCGGCGCTGTGCCCATACATCGGTGTACGGCGCCGGGGCCCTCGGTGCCGGGCGGGCCTGCGGGATTCCGGCGACCAGCTCCACCTCGTACCCCGCCGGGTCCTCCAGATAGGCAGCGATGTGCTCGTCCCCGCCCGCGTGCGGGTAGCGGTCCGGGAAGAGCTGCTGCCAGCCGTGCTCCGGGGCTCTGGCCACCAGTGCGTCGAGGGTGGCCCGGTCCCGGACGTGGAACGCCAGATGGTTGAGCCCGGGGCTGCAGCGGTCGTGCGTCCCCCCGGTGAGGTCGGGTGACTGCTCGACCACCACATAGCTGTCGCCGCGCCGCCAGCTCCGGCCGTGTTCCCAGCGCTGGTACGGAACATGGCCGAGCTCGCCGAGCAGCCAGCCCCACCCGCGCTCGGCCGCCGGCAGATCGGGCACCCACAACTCGATGTGATGCACCCCGCCGGTGCCGGCTCCGCCGGCGGGCAGCGGGACGGCTCGGCGGATGCCGTGCGGCTGGTACGCCACGGTGTCGCCGTCCTCGTGCCAGTGGATCAGGAAGTGCTCCCCCGCGCGGTAGCCGTCGAGTCCGGCCCGGAAGTAGGCGACGATGTCGTCCGGGAGGGCGTTCAGCGGGAACCAGGCCAGCTCGGAGCACTTGTCCGGTTCGCGGTTGCGCGGCGGACGGCCGGGGTCGTACTCCGCCTCGAAGAACCAGCCGGTCCGGGGATTGCCGCCGGGGCCGCGGTGCTGCATGACCAGGGCGACCCGCAGCTCGTCCGGGCCGAATTCGACACCGATCTCCTCGGCGGCCTCACGGATCATCGCCGCGCGGACGTCCTCACCGTCCTCGACGTGTCCGGACGGGCCGTTGAACAGGCCGTCCGCGTACCCCGTATGGGCCCGGCGGGCAAGCAAAACGTCTGGGCCGCGGCGGAGAATCAGATGCACATCGACGACTTCGGTATGCCGGTGCCGCGGTTCGGCACGGGCCACCAGGGCGTAGCGCTCGTCGTCGACGTGCTTGCCCCACAGGGCCGGATCGTCGGAGAGCCGCTCGTGGTGGATGTGCTCGGTGAGCTCCGAGAGCAGTCCGGTCAGCCGCTCCGCGGAGAGGCCGACGGCACCCCAGACGCCCTCGATCAGGATCAGCCGGCCGCCGGGCCGCAGCAGGGTGAACCAGTGGCGCAGGGCCGCCACCGGATCGGGCAGCAGCCACACCACATGCCGGGCCATGATCACATCGAACTGCTGCTTGCCGACCGGTGGTTGGGCCGCGTCCCCGAGAAGGACCCCGGTGCCGGTGCCGGCGAGCTTGGCCCGCGCCTGCTCCACCATGCGCGGCGACCGGTCGACGGCGGTGACCCGGTGCCCCTGTCCGGCGGCGAGCAGCGCGAGGCTTCCGGTGCCGCACCCCAGGTCGAGCACCTCGGAGCGCTCGCCGGGCAGCCAGCTCTCCAGCCGCTGCGCCCAGGCATGCCGGACGGCCGGGTCGAGCAGCCCGTGGTCGGGCTCCTCGTCGAAGGAGTCGGCCGCGGAATCCCAGTCGATCGTCGTCATGAGTCGATCGTGCCATCCACCACTGACAACGACGGCCCGCACGGCAGGAAAGGCCCCGCCTCGGAATGCCGGGACACCGGGGCGGGGTCTCTCGTACCGCTTCTTCGTTCCGCTTCTTCGTTCCGCTTCGTTCCGCTTCTTCGTTGCCGGACAGGGCGGTACGTCTAGCCGATGACCGAGGCGCAGGTGGTGGGAGTGGCGTGGGCCGGATCCAGGGCGTTCGCCACCTCGTGGTACGCGATCCGGTCGACGGTGCCGATCGCCACGTGCTCGGAGAGGTCGACCGGGCACAGGTCCTGGAGCAGGACGTTGTGTACGTTCGGCCCGTCCAGGAACTGCGTGCGGTACGGGGTCACGACCTCGTCGTACTTGGTCGCGATGACCGTGTAGCGCACTCCGGGCACGGTGTCGCCGCCCGCGTTGAGCTTGGTGACGAAGGGGGATCCTGCCACCTGGTCGGCGAGGCCGGGCGTGTTGGCGTTCAGCAGGTCCTCCGCTCCCGGGAAGTACGGCAGCAGCTTCGTCAGGCCGAGGAGGGTGGTGCCGTGGTTGTCGGGTGCGAGCCCGATCATGGCGTTCACCTTGGCGGCACCGCCGAGGAACTTCAGGTAGTAGTTCGGCATCATCCCGCCCTGGGAATGGCCGACGACGTCGGTCTCCGACGCCCCGGTGGAGGCGAGCACCTTGTCGACGAACGTGGCGAGCTGACCGGCCGACTCGTCGATCGGGCCGAGGCCGTTGAAGACGGGTACGCCGGGCAGTTGCCCGTAGTCGAGCGAGTAGACGCAGTAGCCCCGGTTGACTAGGTAGGGGGCGAGGACCAGCCAGTTGTCGATCGAGTTCCCGAAGGTTCCGTGGACCAGGACGACGGGGCGGGGGTGGGCTGTGGAGGGTTTGCAGGAGTAGTCGTTCCAGCCACGGGAGGTGGCCGTGGCGGCGGTGGGGGTGGCTGCAGCGGCAGCGGCGGTGGGGGTGGCGACTGCGGCGACGGCGAGGAGCAGTGCGGTGAGGGTTCTCCGCGTACGTGGGGTACGCGGCGCACGGGTCCAGGGCAGCATCGTGTGGTCTCCTTGCGGCTCAAGGGAGTTGCGATGTGTGTGCGCCCTGCGGCCCGGACCACAAGTGGTGACTGCTGATGTTCTGTGTACGCAGGCCAAATTACGCGTGAGTAAGGTGGCGTGGGAAGTTACGTGCCGGTAAAAACTGATGGATCATCAATTGTTCGAGGTCAGGAACCATCCAGACCGCGAGCCGCCCCGGCACTACGGCTCACGTCACGGCTCACGACTCACCGCTCACGTCCCGGATCCCGGATCCCGGAGCCAGAACGGCGGGGTACACGGCTCCTGGACCGAAGCGGCGGCGGGCCCGGTCCGCGGCCGCTTCGGTGGCGTGGGCGCGGTCGTCGCCGGAGTCCAGGGCGAGCTGACGGTGAGCGGCGCCGGCCGGCCCCAGATCGTCGGCGCGGATCGCGAAGGCACGGACCCGTGCCCGTTGCAGCCCGAGAGAGGCCAGCAGGCCCAGGGCGGCCGCGACGAGGGCGGGCGAATGACTGGTGGGTTCCGGCAGCGGACGCGTACGCGTGGTGGAGGTGCGGTCGGCGTACCGCACCGTGAGGGTGAGCCGGCCGGTGACCTGCCTCTCGCCGCGCAGTCGTTGACCGATCCGGTCGGCGAGCCCCAGTACGGCCCGGTGGTGGAGCGCCGGATCGAGACAGTCCCGGTCGAGCACGAGGTCGGCGAGCAGGTGCCGCGCGGGTGCCAGTGGGGTGGCCGGGCGGGGATCACGGCCCTGGGCGCGCTCGGCGAGCAGTCGGGCGGGGCCGACGCCGAGGAGGCGTTGCAGGGTAGCCGCGGGTACGTCGGCGACCTGGCCGATGGTGTGCAGGCCGTACTTGTCGAGGGTGGCCGCCGTGGCCCGGCCGATCCCCGGCAGCGCGGTGACCGGGCGGGGGTACAGCCATGCGGCGGCCTGGCCGGACGGGACCCAGGTGGTGTCCCCCGGTGCGGACGCGTCGGCCGCCATGGCGGCCAGCATGCGGTTGCCCGCGAGCCCGGCGCTGCTGTCGATGTCGTAGAGGCCCTTCAATCTGAGCTTCGCCATCTGGACCAGGTCATACGGGGACAGGTCGAAGTACCTGAGCGCCGAAGTCAGGTCCAGTTGAACAGCGTTGGGCGGAATGGCCTGGACGTGAGGCGTCACACCGGACACCAGTTCGATCACATCGTCGTACTGGTCCTCGCTCAGCGCCGCGTGCAGATGGAGGTGGGCGATGTGCCGCTGACGCGTGGTCATCCCGCGCTCCCCGGGCTGGTGTAGCCGAGTTTCTTCAGGTCGGCCGCACGGCTGCCGGCGGGCCGCAGGTCGGCGTACGGGTGCAGCCGGGCCCCCGTGGTGCCGTTGACCAGGGTCCGCCGCGGCTGCGCGGGGGTCGGGTGCGGGTGGTCGGCGCCGAGGAGGGCGAGAGCGGCTTCGGGGCCGTGGTCGCGGCGGGCGGCGGCAATCCGGTCCAGGTCCCAGGCCATGGTGCCGACGACGGTGCGGCGGGTGCCGCGCACCTGGACCGTGCCGCGGACCAGCAGCAGCCCGCTGTGGAAGACGGTGTGCGCGCAGGCCGGGTGGGAGTCCTCGAAGAAGGCCAGGTCGACCAGGCCGGAGCCGTCCTCCAGGGTGACGAAGATGACGCGCTTGCCGCTGGCGATCGGCGGGGTCTGGGTCGAGGCCCGTACCCCGGCGACGAGGACCTGCCGGCCTGCCCGGGCTGCCGCCAGGTGGGCCGAGTCGGTCGCCCCGATCTCGCGCAGCAGCCGGTGGTGATGCTCCATCAGGTGCTGGGAGACGTCGATGCCGAGCGTGTTCAGCTCCGCGTTCAGAGCCTCGCGCCCGGTCATTTCGGGCAGGCCGCTCGGCTCCGCCCCGCCTGCCGCGTCGGCGTCGATGGACAGCTGACCCCTGCCCGCGGACCGGACTCGGGACTGCCGGTGGAGTTCGGCGATCTGCAGGAGCAGATCACGCCGTGTGAGACGGCCGTCGTGGAGAGACCCCAGGGCGCCGATCTCCGCAAGGCGTTCGGCGACCGGTCGGCTGGGACGGGCCCGCTGCCAGAAGTCCGACAGCGATCCGTACGGCCGGCCTTCCTCGATCCGGGCGCACTCCTCCTTGCTGATGCCGCGCACCTCGGACAGCGCGAGCCGTACGCCCCACCGTTCCCCGTCGGTCCGCTCCACGGCATGCTCCACCCCGGAGCGGTTGACGTCGACGGGCAGGACGGGAACGCCACGTCGGCGGGCATCGGCGACGAGGACACGCTTGGGCCACATACCGGGGTCGTGTTCGAGCAGCCCGGCCAGCAAGTATGCCGGGTAGTGCGCCTTGAGCCAGGCGCTCTGCAGGGCCGGCACGGCGAAGGCGACCGCGTGCGCCCGGCAGAAGCCGTAGGCGCCGAAGGCCTCGACGGTCTTCCACACCTCGTCCCGGACCTTCGCGCTGTAGCCGCGGGCGCATGCCTGGCGGTGGAACCAGTCCTTGATCCGGGGCAGTCGCTCCTTGTCACCGAGCGCCCGCCGGGCGACCTCGGCCAGAGCACGGTCGCAGCCGGTCAGCACCGACAGCGTCTCGATGATCTGTTCGTGCCAGATGGTCACGCCGTAGGTGTCGGCGAGCACGGGTTCGAGGTCCGGGTGGGCGTAGGAGGGAGTGCCGCCGTGACGGGCAGCGATGTACCGCTCGGGCATTCCTCCGGCGACCGGCCCGGGGCGGAAGAGACTGATGTCGGCGATGACGTCCTGCGGGTCGCGGGGCTGCAACCGGGACAGGAGGTCTTGCTGGCCAGGGGATTCCAGCTGGAACAGGCCCAGGGTCTCGCTCTCCTGAATGATCTTGAACGCGAAGACGTCGTCGAGCGGCACCTGCCCCGGGTCGTCCAGATCGATGTGGTTGCCGGTCGTCCGTTCGATCTCGTTGACCGCATGGGCCATCGCGGACTGCATCCGTACGCCCAGGACGTCCAGTTTGATGTTGCCCAGCGCCTCGATCTCCTCCTTGGCCGCCATGGCCATCGGGTAGTCGCCCTGGGGGGTGGGCTGCACCGGCAGCCGGTCCAGCAGCGTCGCGTCGCTGATGACCACGCCGCAGGGGTGCATGGCCATGCCGTGGACCAGGGAGTCGAGCCCTTCGGCCAGCTCCCACAGCGGCCCGTACCGTTTCGCCTCGGCCGCCAGCTGACGCAGTTCAGGCAGTTCGGCGAGCGCTCCCCCGATGTCCGCCGCCCGCAGATGCGGGAAGCTCTTGGCGATCCGGTCGACCTCTGCCGGTGCGATCCCCAGAGCCAGGCCGGTGTCCCGCAGGGCCCGACGGGCCCGGTAGGCCTCGGGCATCGCGGTGACCGCCACCCGTTCCCTGCCGAACCGGTCGAAGATCGTGTCGTAGCACTCCAGCCTCCTGGCGGACTCCACGTCGATGTCGATATCCGGCAGTGACGTCCGTCGCACACTCAGGAAACGTTCGAACAGCAGGTGGTGATCGAGCGGGTTGGCGGTGGCGATGCCCAGCGCATGGCAGACCATCGACCCGGCGCCCGATCCGCGGGCCGCCACCCGGATGCCCTTCTCGCGGATGTCGGCCACGACCTGTCCGACGGCGAGGAAGTACGGGTCGTAGTTCAGCTCGGAGATCACGGCGAGTTCTTCGTCCAGCCGGTCGAGCGCGGCGCGGTCGCGGTCCAGGCCGCGCCGGGCCATGCCCGCCTCGCACTGCCGGCGCAGCAGCTGTGCCGCGCCGCCCGCCCCGGGCCCGGCGCCGAGCACTTCCGCCTCCGGGAAGTGCGGCGTGCCCAGGCCCAGATCCGCCGCGGGGTCAACGGTGCACACGGCCGCCGTGGCGGCGGTGTCCCCCAGCAGACGGCTCGCCCGCCGGGGTCCCGCTCCCGCGCATTCGGCGATCAGCCGCGCGATGCCCGCCATCGCCCTCTCGTCCTTGAGCCAGCGCTGCCCGCTGTCCAGGCGGCGCCGGTCGATGGGCCGCAACAGCCGCGCGGCGTCCAGGACATCGGCGAGCCGGTGCTGGTCGGGGTCGGCGTAGCGGACGGCGTTGGAGAGCACGGCGGTGGTGCGGGTACGGTCGGCCAGCGCCAGGGTCCGGGCGGCCACCCGAAGCGATCCCGGCCCGGTGCCGGACCGTTTATGCAGGACGGCCTCCAGCCGTATCCCCCTGCCGAAGATCTCCCGCCACGGCGCCAGCAACTTCACCGCGACGTCCTCCCGGCCCGCCGCCAGCGCGCGTACCGGCTCCGAGAGCGGCCCGAGCAGCACGATCAGACCGGGGCCACCGTGCTCGCGCAGCGCCTCCCACGGCACCACCGGCGCCGCCCCGCCCACGGTCCCGGCGTGCGCGGCCGACGTGATGCGGCACAGCCGCGCCCAGCCGGCCCGGTTCTGTGCAAGCAGCACGAACCGCAAGGGCGGCTCGACGACGTGCGCGCCACCGCGCACCGGCGTGCGGCGCCGCGACGCCGGAAGCGGAGGCAAAGGAGCAAGAGCCTCGACGGCCAGATCGACACCGAAGACCGGCCGGACACCGGCCCCGGCGCATGCCTGCGCGAACCGCACCGCTCCTGTGACCGTGTCCCGGTCGGTGAGCGCGAGCGTCGTCATGCCGCGCTCGGCCGCCCGCCGGACAAGGTGCTCGGGGTGGGCGGCGCCATAGCGAGCGGAGTATCCGGACGCCACGTGCAGATGCGCGAAGCCCGCCATTCCGCACCTCCGTCCTCCACCCCATTTCAGCCATACGCCCGATACTTCTATCGTACGTCCGTTCGATTACTCTAACTCCATCGAAGCCGGTCGGCGAGCTAATTCGAACACATGACCGTATCTGGAGTGCTTGGAGTGAGTGGCTGAAACCGTCAGCTCCCCGTTCTCGCCCGGCCCGGCTCCGGCCGGCCATGCGGCCGTCGACCCCACCGGTCTGACGACCCTGATGCTTGCCTTCACCGCGCTGCGCGATCACCTCGGGGACTGCGGAGACCACCGGGCCGTCGACCGGGTGCACCGGCAGGTCCTGGTCAACGAGTTCCACGAGGGGCCCGACCACTACCGTCTTCTGCCGACCCAGGCAGACCGGGAGGCTTACACGGCCTGCGTCTCCTCCAGCCCTCAGGCAGGCGGCGGCGACGACATCGGTGCGGCCTACCGGTTCTTCCTGGGCGCTCTTGCCGAGGGGCAGGAAAAGAGGCCGGAGGGCTGGGCAGCCACGGTCGAGACGGTGCTCAAGGATCTACTCTCGATCGTCGAGATCACCGCCGAACCGGGCGACAACGTGTACCGGATCTCCGAGTCGATCAACAACACCGACGTCGGGCTCAGTCAGAGCGACCTGCTGCGCAATTACGTGAGGCGCCGACCTGGGATCCAACGCGACGGTGATCGGCGCCTAGTTTCCGCCGGACACCACCGGGGCCCACCGGGCCAGGGACACAACGGCGAGCAGTACATGTCCCAGCAGGGGTACGAGCGCGGTCGCCTGAAAGACGGCGAGCGAGACGCTGCGCTGTTGCTCCGGACGGGATGAGCCGCCCCTGGCCGTGAACCATATCCCCCACGCAGCGATCACCAGCGGAACGAAGGCCAGAAAATCCGGAGTGGCCTGGAGCAGAAAGGCCGGAACAAGCAGGAGGTATGCCCCACGCAGACGCTGCGCCGCCTTCCTGTTCTCCGCCGGCGTCTGCGCCGGGCCGAGAACCGCGCCGACGCCTTGGTTCCATCCCTCAACAGGCGGTACGAGCGCCCTGGTCGGCCCCGGTGGGAAGTCACCGCCTCGGCTCGCGTACGCGTCCGCGGGCCGAGGCCGGGCCGCCTCGCCCGGTGGTGGAGGAACGAGATCCGTCGACGTGACCACGGCCGTCGGCATCGGCACGAACCGAGCGGCGTCCGGCTGCGTCATTGCGTGGCTGATCTGTTCGCGTACGTACTCGATCTGCGCGCGCATCGCGTGTGCGTCCTGGAACCGGTCCACGGGGTTCTTCTCCAGCGCGCGTGCCACCAGCGCCTCGACCGTCTCCGGCACCCTGACCCCCGTGGATGCCAGGGTGGGCGCCGCCGTGGTGGCGTGCTGGTACCCGATGGAGATGTGCGAGTCGCCGTCGAAGGGCAACTGACCGCTGATCAGCTGGAACAGCATGACGCCCACCGCATACAGGTCGGATCTGCCGTCGACCGCCCGACGGCCTTCGAACTGCTCGGGGGACATGTAGTGGGGAGTCCCGACCATGCCACCGGTGGCTGTCAGAACAGTCCCTCCCGCCCCCGGCCCATCCAATGCGCGAGCGATGCCGAAGTCCATCACCTTGACCGCACCGTCATCCGCCACCACGACGTTGGAGGGCTTGATGTCACGGTGCACGATTCCCGCGGTGTGACTGGCCGTCAGCGCTGAGAGCACCTCCGCGGTCAGTGCAAGGGCGCTGTCGAGCGCCAACACCTGGCCGGAAGCCGCGGACTCCGCGAGCAGCTCGCTCAGCGTGGCCCCACGCACGAACTCCATGACGAGGTAGGGAATCAGCTGTCCGTCCTCGAACCGCTCCTCCCCCGTATCGTGCACCGCGACCACGCAGGGGTGGCTGAGCCTGGCCACCGACTGGGCCTCGCGCCGGAACCGTGCCCGGTACTGCTCTTCGTGGGCCAGAGCCGACAACATGGTCTTGACGGCGACCGTCCGGTTCAGCGCCGTGTCGTGCGCCTGTAGACGGCAGCCATACCGCCCTGGCCGACCTGCTCCTCGATACGGTAACGCCCGCCCGCCAGCGCCACCCCTGTGCGGATCGGTCCGGTCGCGCCCACCACTGCGTGCTCCTCCCCGACACCCGGCCCGGAGCCACCGGGCGGCAGCGAACGGGCAGGTCGGCCAACGAGTATATGGGGGCGGTGTCCGTCGGTGGCCGGAGAAGTCGGACGTGCCCGGACAGTACGACGACAGCCACGCCTCCGCCCAGACGGAGGGCGCGGGCCGGTCGGGCGCCACGTCTCGTGCCGCCGGGGCGGCGCCTGGCCGTCACTCCGAAGCTGGGATGACCGTGTGCCTGATTGCCTTCGCGACAGCGGCCGGCTCCTCCCGGGACGTACTCTCCTTGCTGGTCATGATGCCCCTCCCTGGAGGGAGCCGCTGCCCAACATGTCAGTCATTGACTGGGTTCACAAAGCCAATCGACACCTCTCGACCCCCATGGCGTCGGGCGACAACACGTCCGGATATCACCTGTACAACCATTTCCCGTGCAACAAATCGCCTGTACACAGACCTGTCACTTACATGCCATACGATGCGCACACCTGCTCACAACCCTTCCGCTTGAGGATTCTCACGTCATGTCTCTCGGTGTCACGTCCCGTTCCCTGCGCGGTATATCCGCTGTCGTAGCCCTGATCTCGGTCGGAGCGGTGGGATGCTCAGAAGCCCTCGACAGCGCAAAGGCCGGCGCCAAGAAAGTGGTTCGCCAGCGATCGGTCTTCTCGCTCGCGACCGGCGACTGCTACAACCCGAACAGTGGGGCACCCGAGGGCGAGGAGCTCAGCGTCGAGGTCGTGCCGTGCAAGGAACCGCACGAGGGCCAGGTCGTCGGCGAGTTCAAGATCGATGGGAAGACCGCGTACCCCGGTGAGGACAAAACCGCGCAGATCGCCGACGAACGCTGCCCGGCCGAGGCGCAGAAGTTCACCCCCGACACCTGGGCCCTGCCCAAGGGCGTCGACGTGTACTACTACTACCCCACCAAGGAGAGCTGGGCGACGGGCGACCGAGGCGTGAGCTGCACGTACGCCAAGGAAGCCGGCAAGTTCTCCGGTTCGCTGAAGAGCGAGTCCCTGGACACCGACCAGCTCGCGTACCTCAAGGGTTCGAACGCCGTCTACGAGGCCCTCTGGGCGAACCAGCCCGAAGCGGAGCAGGTCGAGGACGACTTGGCCGGCTACAAGAAGCAGGCCAAGGCCGTTGCCGCCGCGCTCGGCACCCACCTCACGGCCCTGAAGGGCATTCAGCAGCCGGAGACCGTCAAGCTCCGTGCACGGCTGGAGGAGACCGCCGGAGCATGGGAAAAGGCCGCCTCGGCCAGTGACACGGACGCCTTCTACCTCGCCTACGACCGGGCCTTCACCGACATCGACCCGACCAAGACGGTCGCCGCTCGCAAGGAACTGAAGCTCGCCACCACCGTCCCCGCCGACGAAGCCGCGGTCTGGGCCGGCTGACCCCTTCGGATCACGAACAGCGGGCTCGTCCACATCATTCGAGGTGATGCGGACGAGCCCGCTGGTGCGACTCGGGGCAGAAATACTAGAAGTGCGGCACACCCGTCTCAGTGACGGAGCAGCAGCGTGACGCCGGCCACGACGACACCGAGCACGATCGCCGCGACGCCGTAGGCGACCCGGTGCGAGCGCAGCCAAGGCAGCAGTCGGTCCACGGCGATCCGGCCGGGGCCGGTCAGGGCGAGCGCCACCGCGGTCAGAGCGATGAGGATCTCGTACTCGACGCCCTCCGGGGCGAAGAAGCCGCCGCCCCACTTGACGGAGATCGCATTGACGAGCGTGCCCGCGACGGCCGCGGCGGCGAGCGGAGTGAGCAGGCCGAGTACGAGGCCGAGCCCGCCGAGGGTCTCGCTGAGACCGGCCACGACGGCGAACGCCTTCGGCGAGGGATAGCCGGAGGCGGCGAAGAACTGCCCGGTGCCGTCGATGCCGCCCCCACCGAACCAGCCGAACAGCTTCTGGGCGCCGTGCGCGGCCATGATCAGGCCGAGCGCGAGGCGCAGCACGAGCAGGCCGATGTCATAGGCGCGGGCGGGGGCGGCCGGGGCCTTCTCGGGCGCGGCGGCGGGACGGGACAGGGTGGTGGCAGGACTGGTCAAGGGAAGGGCTCCTCGTGGGGCGGGGGGGCAGGGGCCGCGCGGCGCCGGGCAGCACCGCATGAACTTGAAACTTCAAGGTAACCCACGAGAGCCCTTGCTTCAACTTTCAAGCATTTTGTGGCCCAGGCCGACGCCCGAGCGGGAGCGCTACATCGCCGGATACCTCGACCACCTCCCCGACGGTGCGGCCATGGACATCAAGACGCCGGCCAAGAACATCCCCCTCCACGGACAGATGGCCATCGGCTCCGTCCTCAGGGCCCTCACAGTCGCCGGGCACCTGCGGCACGCCCGCCGCCAGGTCGGCGAGAGCGGCAGCCGTTGGGTCACCCTCACGTACTGGTCCCGCACCGCCCACGACGACGAGTGGTGGGGCGCCTTCACCGAAGCCGAGAACATCCGGGTCACCCAGGAAACCGCGGCGGCCCTGACCGCTCCCCCGCCGCCGCGGGCCCCCACGGAAGCCCCTGCCACGCAGGTCACTGCAGAAGCCCCCGTCGCACCAACCGAGCCCGCACCCCAGCCCGCACCGCCCTCTCCCGTACCCTCCTCACCGCAGCAGAGGACCACGGAACCGGCCCCGAACGGCCCCTCACCCGCGTACCTCGCCCTGGCCCAACTCGGCCGTATCGAACCTCGCCTTGAGCCGTCTCATGTCTGGAGTTGTCGCGACGAGCATGACGGCTTCCGGCGGGTCTGGCCCAGCGGCCCAACGCAACCAGTCTCAGAGGTCGCCGTCGAGCCCTTCATCCGCCCCGGATACTGTCCGCTTGTTCGAATCGAGCCCCGACCAGGGGCTGTACGAGGGAGGGGCGTCATGAGTGGTGCGGAATCGGTCGGCGGTGCGTGGAAGCCGAGCAACGAGGAGGGAGGCGCGCTCGCGGGCCGGTGGTGGAAGTGGGCCATGTCCGCCCCTGACGACGTCAGCCCGGTCAAGGACACAACAGGCGAGCACGCCGCCTGGAAGCAGCCGGACGACCTCTGGTTCCTGGCCGGCACCTACGGCGGTCGCGTGGTGCGGCGCTGCGCGATCCCCTCGGACCGGCCGGTCTTCTTCCCGGTGCTCAATATGCAGCACACCAGGTCCTACTCGAGGGTCCCTCAGTCCTTGACGGTGGCAGAGGCCACGGCGTCGCTCAACAGCATTCCGTTGCCGCTGCAGGAGTTCTCCGCACCCTTCAGGACGGGGCCGACCCAGCGCTACGCGTGGGGCATCTGGGGCGGCATCGCGTCGCTGACTCCCGGCCAGTACGTACTGGAGATCAAGGCCAGGGCCACGAACGGCTTCTGGGTCGACACGACCTACCACCTGGAGTCGAAAGCCTCCTGATCCTGACCGCTCTGTGAGTGGTCAGGCACCGGGCGGGGAGCCGTGGCCGGGTGCTGAGCTCTGGTGACAGGGCTATCGGCGTCCGCCTCCGCCCCCGTAGCCCTCCGGGAGCGTCACTTCCGCCCAGACCGTCTTGGTGTAGGCGTCGCGGACTGTGCATCCCCAGCGGTTCGCGTAGGCGTCGATCAGGAGGAGACCGCGGCCCGAGCCGGCGTCGGTGGGTCCGGGAGCGGGTGGCGGTTGGGTCGGGAGGCGTTCCGGGCGGGTGTCGGTCACCTCGATACGCAGGGCATGGGGCAGGAGGAGCAGGGTCAGCCGGAAGTCGCGGCCGGGTAGGTGGCCGTGCGTGATCGCGTTGGAGGCCAGCTCGGCCGTGACCAGGGCGACGGTCCGGGCCGAGTCGGAGTCGTACGGGATGTCGCACCACTCGGTGAGCTGCTGGACGGCGAGGGTGCGTGCCAGCCGGGCGCCACGTGGGGTGCTGCTGAGGCGGAGGCTGAACTCGGCTGCGGGCGGGTGGGGTTCGGGAGCGATTGCCTGGTGCTTCACCGTGCCATCGTGGAGGGGTGCATGTGGCGCTGACCAGGTGTGATGGCCGTACGCAGTGGTGGTCGTACGGGGTGGGGCGCGGAGGGCCGGTCTTGGTTGTACGGGGCTTGTGCGGGTGTTGTACGGGTCCGGGGCCGTGTCCCGGGAATGGCCCTTCCTGTTGAACCATGCCCAGCCGCAGTGGGATGACCGGAAGGGCGTGAGGGCAATGCGGGATACGCGGAACGGCCGGGCGGCGAAGACGAAGGAGGACAGCGAACTGCCAGGGATGTGGGTGGCGTACGGCACGCTCCTCCAGCATCTGTGCAGGCGAGCCGAGTTGAACCAGCAGGCGCTGGGGGAAGCCATCGGCTACTCGCTGGAGCAGGTCGCCTCGGTCGAACAGGGACGGCGACCCGCGAAAGAGGCATTCACGGTCGCCGCGGAACGGGTGCTGGCGGCGGGCGGCGTCCTGGAAGTGCTCCAGGGCGAGGTGGACCGGGCGAAGCTCCCCCGGTTCTTCCGCAACTTCGCGCTCATCGAGGCGGAGGTGCTGAGCCGCTTCTCCTACGACCCGCTGCTGGTGCCGGGCCTATTGCAGACGGAGGCGTACGCGCGAGCCGTATTCGGCGGCCACTGCCCGCCGTTCAGCGAGGACATCATCGACCAGCACACGGAAGCGCGGCTGAGCAGGCAGAAGCTGCTGACACGGGACCCGCTGGCGGAACTGTCGTTCATCATCGGGGAGGAGGCGTTGCGCGATCCGGTGGGCTGCAGCGAGGTGATGCGCGCGCAATGGCAACACCTGCTGAACGTAGGCACGTTGCGCAATGTAGAGGTTCAGGTCATGCCTGCCGGGCAGGGGTTCCATCCTGGGAAGAACGGGCCATTCGTGACGGTCCAGACGAAGGAACTCCGACACCTCGGCTACTTCGAGTCGCAGGGTGTCGGGTGCGTCGTCGGTGATCCGGCAGAGGTCAGCTCCTTCGGGTTGCGATATGGCAAGCTGCGATCGCAGGCCCTGAACGTCGAAGCGTCTGCGCGGCTCATCGAACGGCTGGCGGGAGAGACATGAGCATGGAGCAGGTAACCGGCAACGTTGACGAACTGCGCTGGTTCAAGAGCAGCTACAGCGGATCAGACGGCGGCGACTGTGTAGAGGTGGCTGCCGGCCCCGGTGCGGTGTACGTACGGGACTCGAAGATCGCGGGTGGCGGACCGGTGCTGCGGGTCGGGCGGGGCGAGTGGGCGGCGTTCGTGACGCTCGCGCGTGGGTAGTCCCAACAAGGATTTCTGAACGGAACAACGGGCTCGTCCGCATCAATTGAGGTGGTGCGGACGAGCCCGTAGTCATGCAGAAGGCTCAGAACGAGATCGGGATTACGCCTTCCTGGCAGCCACCACCCGAATCCGGTCGCCCATCCCCCGAACCGCACGGGACTTGCGGTACAAAGCGAGACTCTTCCGCATATTCTCGAAGTGCTCATCTCCACGGGACGTGGAAAGCACCCTGTAGTGCGAAGGAACGCAACCAGCCTGGGACCCGCCTGTGGCGCCGCTTCGGCGGCGGAGTCGGCGAGTTCCAGGGCCTTACGGCCATGGCGCAGGTTGGATGCCTGCAAGCTCATGCCGCGGAGAGTCCGGCAGTACGTGACCTGGTCCCGGGATTCCCCCGCGAGTCTGAGCGCTTCGAGGTAGTACCGCTGGCCAAGCCCGTGAGCCCGCTCGTACATGGCCATCCAACCAGTCGGATACGTGAGGTCCGAGGCTGCGGAGAGCATGTCATTGTGCACATCCTCGGCAGCATCGGCCTTGAGGTACGGGGCCACCGTGTTGACCAGGAAGGCCGCGGCCATGGGCCGCGCGTGCCCGCGAACACGAGTCGTGCGTCGAGGTCGGGGCCATCCCCGGCGCGGCCTCCGGCTTCGCGATCCGCGATACCAAGCCCGAAGGGGTCGGCCTCGAACTGAGGTTCACCGAAGCCGAGCTGAACGACTTCGCGCTCGGCTGGGCCAAGAAGCAGGGCCTCGCGCTCTAGTCTGACTCTTCCCCACCCCGCACGAGGCGGGCCGCCCTGCGAACAGGCGGGGCGGCCCGGTACGTCTTGGAGAGGCACCAATGAGCTGGTCAGGCCACTGGCATGGGTACTCGTGGACAGGAAGCCCCGCCGCTTACGCACGTGAGGGCAACCGTCGGCCCGCGTTCCCGGACGGCCCTTCCCCCGAGGCCAAGGAGGAGGACAGGAGCCGGTACCGCGAAGCCGCCGCGGAATTCCAGACATCCAACCTGCCGCCCTTGATGACTGGCCATTGGCTGCTCAAACGGAACCAAATTGCAGCCGACCGCACATGGTCCGACACTGATGTCGTACTGACATGGCTGACAAAGCACTACCAGGAGAATCCTCCGTTCGAGCGCGAAGACGGCAAGGCCGCCTACTGCACGCTGGACAACAAGCTGGAGTACGCCGCCGATGTACTTCCTCGCGGCGTCGATGTGAGTTGGGTGCACTTCACCAAGTCTCAGAACATGGTGTCGCTCTCCGTCGTGTGCTGCCCGAACCACTTCCATCCGGAAATCTCCTGCCCACTCCCACCCTCGTGAACCTGCACTCAAGGAGACCCCCGATCATGTCGTTGCGGCTCTTACTGCCCGAGGACGGCGTAACCGAGCTCCTGCTCGCATGGCCTGATGAGCCGCGCGTCTACGAGCGTGGCAAGACGGCGCTCGACGAGACGTTCACCGGCCTGCGGGCCGACATCGCCCTGTGCAACCCGCCGTTCAACGAGCGCGTCCATTTCCTCGCCGGATGCCTCCGTGCACCGGCCAACGGACGCCAGGCCGGCACGCACGCCTCCAGCTCGTCCCGCGTCGACATCAGACGGCTCCAGGTGCTCCAGCTCCCCCTGCATGAGCAGGCTGCCTACGCCGACACCTTCCGCCGCCTCACCGACTTCGAGAGACTGCTGAAACGAGCGGACGACCTGGGCAAGGGTTTGGTGACCGATTCACAAAGCTCGGGGCGCCGGTTCACCGTCCAAGACGATCCCCGAGCAGGGATTGACGATCACTGGGCAAGAGTTCCACAGCTTCACCCCGGCCCTGATCAACTCCAGTACCGCGCGTTGTTCGTCGGGAGTCCACGTGGCGCACTCGCCTCCGAACAGCTTCTCGTATGCGCTGTTGTGTACTGTTCCCTGCTGCGGCAGCTGGTGGACCGCGTCGAGGCCTCGGGCCAGATCCTCGAAAAAGTTCCAAGCGTCCAGCACCGCGCCTGGCGGGACCCTGCGGCGCACCGGATCCTCCAGCCAGTGCTGGACACGGCAGAGCTCCAGCGTGCCGGCCTCGGAAGTGGCGAGCCCCCGGCCTCGTCGGCGTACATACACCCGCGCCTGCCGAACAGTCACAAACACCGGCATGTGCCGACGGCCGGCACCGGGCACCGCAAACACCTGATCGGGTTCGTCGCCCCGTCCGCCAATCCACACAACTACGGCACTGCGTCCGCGCCCACGCACCCGGTACGCGTAGAGACTCCCGCCTCCACCGCGGCGTCCGGTCGCGAACACATCTGCCGTCTCGATCTTTGTCACGCCCTCACTCTGACAGGACCCGCAAGACCCGTCGCGGCATTTCCCCACAGGCTCGGGCGGACCGGAATCCCGGAGAGTCCGTTACCCGGCCGGCGCTTCGAGCAGAGCCACCAGCCGTCGCATCCGCGTCCAGCGCCCGACCCCTGTCCCGGAAAAACGACCGCGCTCCCCGAAAGCCCCCCATTGCTTCCCAACGCGCCGTCTCCTTAAGCGTCCTGATGGGCCATCATCGAATTGGGCGGGGAAAAAGCCGGGCACGTGGTGCCCGCACCATACGGAGGAGGCGCGGAGTGCGTAGTCGGGTGCCCGCAACAGACGGGCGGCATCTGGTCGTGGAACATCGCGGGGATCCCCGCGGCAGACCGGTCTTCCTGCTGCACGGAATGCCCGGCAGCAGGCTCGGTCCGGCCCCGCGCGGCATGGTGCTGTACCAGCGCAAGACCCATCTGATCACCTACGACCGGCCGGGCTACGGCGAATCCGACCGGCTGCCGGGCCGATGTGTCGCCGATGCCGTCAAGGACGTGCGGGCCATCGCGGACCACCACGGGCTGGAGCGGTTCGCCGTGGTGGGCCGCTCCGGTGGCGCCCCCCATGCTCTGGCCTGCGCCGCGCTGATGCCCGAGCGGGTCACCCGTACCGCCGCGCTGGTCGGGCTGGCCCCCTGGGGTGCCGACGGCCTCGACTGGTTCGACGGGATGGCCGCCTCCAATGTGCTGGCGTACTCCACCGCGGCGGCCGATCCGGACGGGCTCGCGGAGTCGTTCATCTCACGGTCCGCAGTGATCAGGAAGAACCCGGTCCGGCTCATCGACGATCTGCGCCGGGAGCTGACCGAATCCGACCGGATGGTGGTCAACGACGCGGGGGTCCGCACCATGCTGCTGCGCAACTACCGTGAGGGGCTGCGCACTTCGGCATGGGGATGGATCGACGACGCGATCGCGTTCAGCAATCCGTGGGGGTTCGACCCTGCCGACATCAGGAGTCCGGTGATGCTCTGGCACGGCGAGAAGGATGTGTTCTCGCCGGTGGGCCACTCGCGCTGGCTGGCCGAGCGCATCCCGAACTCCACCGTCGTGGTGGAACCGGCGGCCGCGCACTTCGACGCCCTGCACGCCTTGCCCAGGATCCTCAACTGGCTGCTGGAGCCGGCTGCCGAGTGAGCAGCGGAACCGGGAGTCCGGGAGCGTCCGGCGGCGGCCGGACGCTCCCGCGGCTCATACCGCCGTCGGTTCCAGTTCGCGCTCGAACCGGCGCTCGTCCCGGGCGATCCGGGTCATCGGATGCTCGTCACCGAGCTGCCGGGACAGCTCGGTGACCGTCTCCGCCCTGATACGCAGCGCCTCGTCCTTGCGCCCCATCACGTCGAGCGTGACCGCCATGTTCGACATCATGGCCAGCGTCTCCGGATGGTGCGCCCCGACGACGCGCCTGAGCTGTCCGGCCACCCTCCGTTCGGTCTCCAGCACGATTTCCAGCTCGCCTCGTTCGGCCGTCGCGTTGGCCAGGTTCATGACGCAGAACAGGGTGTTGGGGTGCTCCGGCCCGTACACCTCCCGCATCGACGCGACCACCCGGGTCAGCACCCGCACCGACTCCTCCACCTCGCCGGCCCCCAACTGGTAGACGCCGAGGTTGTTCAGGGCGGCCAGGGTGTACGGGTGCTTCTCCCCCGGCACCTTCATGTACTGGTCGACGACCTCCTGCGCGGTATTCCTGGCCTCGGTGGTCTCGCCCGCCGCGTACAGGTCGGCCGCCATGTTGAGGTCGCAGGCCAGCGACTCCGGGTTGGCGGCGGTGTACTTGGCCCGGTACCTGGCACGGGTGGCCACCGTGAGCCTGCGGGCGTCCTCCAGTCTGCCCGCCCGGCGCAGCGACACCGCCAGGCTCTTCGCCGCGCTCAGCGTGCCGGGGAAGGACCGGCCGAGCGTTGCCTTGTAACTGTCGTACGTGCGGCTGAGGATGCCGACCGCGTCCTCGTACCGCCCGACGTCACGCAGGTCGCGGGCCAGGCTCATGGCCGAGGAGAGACTGTACGGGTGCTCGGCGCCGAGTACCTCGACCCGCTTGTCGAAGACGTCCTGGTCGATCTCCCTGGCTCTGGCGTACTGCCCGATGGACCGCAGGGTGAACGCCAGGTTGTTGGCCGCCGCCAGGGTCCTCGGGTGCGAATCGTGGAAGATCTGGTTGAACCCGTCGGTCGCCTCCGTCGCCAGCTCGATCGCCCTGGTGTACTCACCGAGCGTGCCGAGGTCCGTCGCCAGGCTGCTGGTGCTCATGTACGTGTGCGGATGCTCCGGGCCCAGGACCTCCTGCTGCATCGCCAGGGTGATCTCGTCGAGTTCCCGCGCCTCCACATAACGGCCGCGCGACCGGTAGATGTTGGCGACGTGGAAGCAGAGGTAGAGGTACTGGATGTCCCGCTCCCCCAGCGTCTCCTTCCAGAGGGCGCGCAGCTCCTCGCCGAGCGTGGCGGCGGTCCTGAAGTCACCTCGCTTCCAGAGATAGCGGAGCCGGTCGATCAGCAGCCTGCGGGCCTCGGGCTCCTTGCAGTTGCGGGCGTCGGACGGGCCGAGGTGCGGCCAGATGGTGGCGAACTGCGGCCAGCTCGCGGGGTTGTCGATCGGCTCGTTCTCGTCGTCGGGCCGGGCGCCCGCCAGGATGCGGTGGACGGCGTGCCGCGCGTCCTGCTGCTCCTCCTCGCTGAGCTGTGCCCGGATGACGGCCTGGACGAGCCGGTGCACCTGGATGGAGTTGGAGACCTGGTCGACCTTGGCGAGGGCGAACCGGCCGATCTCCCGGATGACCCGGCCGAGCACCAGCTTCTCCTGGAGCGAGGCGTCGTACGGCTTCAGCGCGTCGATCATCTCCTTGCTGTAGAGGAGATTCCCCGAGATCGGCTCGGGCGCGAAGAAGGCACAGAGCTGGAGCAGCCGCACCGCGGCGGGCGAGCGCTCCTTCAGCCGCTCGATGGAGATGTTCCAGGTCGCGGCGACCGGCTCCGGGTAGCCGGCCGGCTGGTTGAGGGCCAGTACCTCGGGGGCCTGCTGCGCCAGCTGTTCCAGATAGGCGTCGATCGGGGTGGCGGTCTCCGCGATCCAGGCCGCCGCCTGTTCGACGGCGAGCGGCAGGTCACCGACCGCGGTCGCCACCTGGGCGGCTTCCTCCTCGCTCAGCCCCGGGGCCCGGCGCTGCAGGTGTTCGATGGACTCCTCGCGCAGGAAGACGTCGACGGGCAGCGCGTCGCCGTGCTGGGACCAGGCCTGGTTGCGGGAGGTGACCAGGATGTGTCCGGAGCCGCCCTGCGGGAAGTAGCGCCGCAGCCGCTCGGGGTCGTCGGCGTTGTCGAAGACCAGCAGCCAGCGGTCCGAGGGCACACCGCGTCGCAGCAGGTCCACGGCCTCCTGGGACGCGGCCGCCATGTCGTCGCCGCCCTGGGCGCCCAGCCGGACCGCGAGTTCGGCCAGCGCGGCCACCACGTCGTCGGTCTGCTCGGACGATATCCACCAGACCAGGTCGTAGTCGGCCATGAAGCGGTGCACGTACTCCAGCGCGACCTGGGTCTTGCCGACGCCGCCGAGCCCGTACAGGGTCTGCGGCTGCGGCAGCACGACGGCCATGCCGCCACCGAGCTGGTCGCGCATCCGCTCCAGGACCAGGGAACGGCCGGTGAAGCCGGGGTTGCGCGGCGGCGCGTTCCAGATCCTGGGGACGGTGCCGGGGAAGCGCGGTCCGGGCGACACGGCGTCGGTCAGCTGTACGGGCCGGTCCAGGGCGCGCAGCAGCGCCGCGGTGGCGTGCACCTCGTCGAGCCGGAAGAGGTCGACGGGGTTGCGGTCGATGTAGGGAGCGGACAGCCGTACATCACCGACCCTGAGCGGCAGCAGATGGCGCCGGCCGCCGCCGGGGTCCTCCGCCACGGCCCGGTCCCAGAGGTTCACCGCGCGCTGCGACTTGAGGTAGGCGCTGGAAAGCAGCGCCACGGTGCGGGTCGCGTTCTCGGTGGGGGTCCCCGCCGGTTCCTCGGTCTCCCGCTCCGCGGACACGTCGCGCGGTACGACACGGAACCCGGCCCGGGTGAGCACGGATTCGATCCAGTCGGCCCACATCCGGTTCTCGGCCACGTAGTTGAGGAAGAGATCGGCGGGCAGCGCGGGCCTGCGCCGGGTGAACGCGTCACGGATGCGCAGCCGTACCTCTTCGCCGACCGGGGGCATCGAGGTGATCTCCTGGTCGGTGATGACGGAGGTCAGCCGCTCGAAGGCGGAGAGCAGCGAGTTGGTGAGACCGGCCTCGTCGCCGAAGGTGGCGAGGGTCTCCTCGTACGCGTAGTAGGGGCGGTACGGAATCTCCACCGCGCCCCAGTACGCGGTGAGTTCGTCGCCGGACAGGTCGCGCGGCAGCCGGTCGAACTTCAGCCGGGCCAGTGCCCGTCCGGCATCGGCCTTCTCCTTCTCGCCCTCGTCGATGCGCATCGGGACGGGGAAGATGGAGATCGGGCGCCCGGTGTAGCGCTCGGAGATCTGCCGGGCGACGGAGGCGGCGCCGTCGATCGACTGGTCGCTGAGGGTGAAGCAGTCGACGAGGACGTCGGGCAGGTGGACGGTGCAGATGTCGGCGATGTCGCTGAGGCCGGTCCGGCTGTCGATCAGGACGTAGTCGTAGTTGGCCCTCATGTCCTCGCGCAGGGCGTCGAAGAAATGACCGCCGCCGAGCCGGTCGTAGAAGTTGTCCCAGTCGAAGGTGGAGACGGTCGCGGAGTATTCGCGGTTCTGCCGGCCGGCGGAGACGAAGTCGAGGGTCCCGCCGTGCGGGAACTCCCAGCCGAGCGCCTCGGGTGTGAGCGACACGGCGTGCGGCTGGATGCGGGCGTAGTCGCGGTGCCAGTCGTCGGCGCGCTGCACGGGGCTGGTCGCGGCCCACGCGTACTCGGTGATCAGATCGATGACGCCGGTGGTGGCACCGAGGGTCGAGGGGTCCAGGAACGGGTGGAAGAACCGGTGGAGCCCCGGTGCCTCCAGGTCCCAGTCGACGGCCAGTACCCGCTTTCCGTTGGCCGCGAGTATCCAGGCGGTGTTGGCCAGGGCCATGGTGCGCCCGGTGCCGCCTTTGTACGAGTAGAAGGTGACGATGCGCCCGTCACGACTGGCCGTCATCCGTGTCCTCCGCATCCGTCGCAGGGTCGTGTGTCTCGGGGATGTCGTTCGTCTGCGCCATCGGCCCCATCAGACGTGTCCGTTCGGTGTGTACGCCGCCGGCGGCGGGCGGGTAGACCGCCGCATGTCTCAGGTACTGCTGGGCTGCCACTTCGACCACCTGCGGCAGGATCCGCCCGAAGGCGTCCATGCTGGGTACGCCCCTGGCGGCGACGCGGCAGTAGGCCCGCCCCTGACGCATCTTGGCCGGCATGGTCTGTTCGAGTTTCTCGGTCAACTCGGCCTCGGAAGCCCTGCTTTCGGGGTCCTCGCGGTTCCATGGCACGACCATCGTCACCCAGGGGCGGTTCTCGGCGTCGAAGGCGGCAAGCCGCCTGCGCCGCTCCTCGTCCTGCAGGGCCCAGCGGTCGACGAGCAGGATCTCCGGTCTGCTGGGGGGATGTTTGCCCTCCGGGTGCCCGGACTCCTCGTCGAAGGAGGAGACGGTGACCTGGTAGTTGAGGGAGCGCACCAGGTCCTGGGCGACGTAGGCCAGAGGGCGGGCGGCGGCCGGGTGGTAGGGGTTCCAGTCCTGCGGACTGTCGCCGTAGTACTCGGCGTTGCGTCCCTCGGGCAGGTCGTGCCGCGTGGGAGCGGCGATGGTCACCTGCATGGGGCGGGGCCCGCCCACTCCGCTGTCCGGCGGGCCGAAGGCACTGGGGGCCAGCCGGTAGTCGACGGGGCGGCCGGTGCCGAGTCTTATGGTGTCGGCGACCGTGACGATGCGCTTGGCGAGTTCGTACACCGCGCGCTCGTACTCCTCCTCGAAGAGCTTGAGTTTGATCAGCCCGTAGAGCCCGTCACTGACGTAACGGTCGCCGAAATCACGGTGGTTGAACTGTAATCGCTCGGCCGGTCCCGGAAGCTGGGTCGGTGGTACGGGCACCCAGAGCGCCGGGACGATCGCCTCGGCGCTCTGATTGGAGCGGGCCCGGTGGTGGATGGCGCGCTGGGCGAAGGCGTACCACTCCTTGCCGCACATCTCACTGGCGAAGTAGCGCGGCGAGAACAGCGGGACGAACACCCGGCAGGTGGCAAGCGCCTCACCGAGCCGTTCCGACCAGCCCTCGCCGGAGCGTATCTCGCGGTCGATGAACCCCGCGGGCGCGCCCGCGGGGAGATCGGTCAGGGCCATCACATGGCCGCAGAGATCCTGGAAGAGCCGCTCGACCCACATGTCGGGGTCCGTTCCACCGCCGTACCCCGGTGTATGCGCGTAGCTCAAGAAGAAGTACGGCCGATGGTCCGCCGCTCGCTGCTGCGTTGTTGCGTGCACACGACCCCCGTCCTGTGTGAGCACCCGCACCCGAGGAGTGATAGTGAATGCGAGCGAATTCATCATTCCGGAGCGGACGTTGCTCCACCCCCATGGCGTTCGGTCATTCAACGCCTTTTTTCAGTCATACATTCCCAGGTTCCATCGATCATTCCTTGATCGAATCGGGTCTGCGTCTGTTCCTCCCAGTTGTCCTGTGCGTGCGGACAGCCCCGGCCGAACCGGAATGCGATCCTCAGATCTCCTTCCGCATACGATCCAGCAGCCGTTTCCCGCTGATGGTCAGTTCGGCGGCACTTTCCAGAGCATCGAGGGCCTGCGGTACGCCCTCCAGACAGCGCGGGTCGAAAGCCCCCAACGCCATCCGCTCATAGGTGTCGGCCAGCAACCAGGAAAACGGAACTGCTTCTTCCTGCCAGGGCATCCGATGTTCCCAGGAGCCGTCCGCCGCGTAAAGATCCGTGACATCCCGAAGTGCCCGCAATTCGGCCCGCCGGAAACCGCGCAGCAGAGCGATCGCCAGTTCCTCGGAACTGCCGTCCGGGGAAATCCCCAGCGCGCCGTATCCGTGCCGCCCGACGGCGGGCTCCCCCGGGGCCGGGCCGGCCAGCGGGGTGAGGGTGGTGAGACCACCGGCCATCTCCTCCGTACGCCCGGGCGCCTTCGCCTCGATGAGCTTCCATGCCTCGCCGATCCGGACCACCAGGTCGGCTGCGGCCCGGTCGTCGAGCGCGTCCGCGGCGGGCGAGGAGTAGCAGTCGCGGTACGGGTCGAGGTCGTCGAGCACGAGACCGGCCGCCGAACCGGGTGTCGGGATCCGGCGCAACGGCCGCCAGCCGGGACCGGCCGCCTCCGGCCGTACGATGCGGCGTTCGGCCGCGTCGCCGCCTTCCCGCCGGACGCGGAAGCCGTCCTCGGTGGCGCGCAGGAGCGCCGTGCCGTCCTCCCCCGCGTTCGCGATCCGCAACTCGCCGAGGCCGGGGAGGAAGATCCGGCCGCCCGAGAAGGGCACCCGTACGGGCAGGTCCAGGCCGGTCCGTACGACGGCGGCCGCGAGGCAGGCCGACATCCGGCGCGTCACCTGTACGGCCCCGAGCCGCTCGTGGACCAGTTCCATCGCGTCGAGCAGCCAGGTGCGGGTGTACGGGTGCGCCAGCACCTCGTTCAGACCGCGGGCCCCCTCCTCGGACGCCTCGATGGTGGCGGCCAGCTCCCAGGCGGCCGCCCACTGCTCGCCGCCGTGCTGTGCGATGTCGACGTTGAGCAGGGCGAGCAGGGTGCGGGTGAGGTCCTGCTGGGCCGCGACCAGTTCGACGGGCTCGGCCACCGCGGGCGCGACGAGGGCCGCCGCCGTACGCGCCTCGATGCCGCGCACCAGGGCGGCCAGATCGGCGCAGTACACGGACGGGTTGTCGAATGCGTCGGACGGCCCCGTGGAGCGGTACCGGTGGGTGTACAGACCACCTCCGCACGACCGTACGACGGGGCATTGCCGGCAGGTCTCGCTGACGCCGGCCAGCCCGAGCTGGCGGGCCTGTACCCCGGGGTGGGCCGCGACCTCGTCGAAGGCGTGGGTGAAGACATCGAATCCGGTGGCCGCCGCACCTTCGTAGGCGCTCTTGAGCGAGTCGACCTGCTCCAGCTGGCCGTCGGTCTCGACGACGACGAGGTCGGTGGGGGCGAGCCCCAGGGACTCGGTGAGGCTCGGGCCGCCGCTCAGCGTGGACAGCACCGAGGAGAAGAGCCGCACCGGCACCGGACGTCCTCGCTCGTGCCAGTGGTCGAAGACCGCGAGAAGCCAGTCGGCGTAGGCGGTGGGGGATCCGTCCGGGCGGGGCGGCGGGTCGTCCCAGGTGGCGTGCGGGAGCAGGAAGTCGATGAGCGGCGGGTCGAGCTCGGCGAGCGCGTCGAGAACCGCGCGCGGGTCGTTCTCGATGTCGACGGTGCACAGGAGCCCGAGATAGAGATGGCGGTAACGCTCCTGCCGGAGCAGCTCTACGGCCTTGAGGACCAAGGGGTGGCTGCTGCGCCCGTCGGCGTAACGGCGGTGGCGGTCGTTGGCGGCCCGGTCGCCGTCGAGGGAGATGCCGACCCTGACGCCGAATTCGTCGAAGAGGTCGAGATAACGCGGGCTGAGCTGGAGTCCGTTGGTGTGGATACGGAGGTCGAGCTCCGCGATGCCCTCGAAGGCGGAGGTGAGCTCTTCGCAGACGCGCCGCAGCCGGACGGGACCCGCCAGTAGAGGCTCCCCTCCGTGCAGGATCACTGACACGGAGGGCAGTGCATGTGCCTTGGCATGCTCGGCCAAGCGTTGAGCAGTCCGGAAGATGACATCATCAGAGATTGTTTTCGGGCGGATTCGCCAGCTCTGATCTGCATGTTCGTAGACATAGCAATGGTCACAGGCGAGATCACATCTGCTGTGGACCTTGAGAACGACTTCGCGGAAAGGGACCAGGGGTCCTGTCATTCCACCAGTCTAGCCAGCCCGAGGGGGTACTCGGGACATTGATTGAGTGCGCCGGGGCGCGGGTTCAGAGTGCCGAGTTGAACGTCGACGCCTGAGTGCGGTGACCGGTTGACGCGGCGTGCACACGGCCGAGCTTCCGGGCAGCAGCAGCGCCGCGGACATCGATCTCGGCGAGCGGCACACGGATCTTCTTCGCAACGGCGAAGGAGGAGGAGGATTCAGAGGTCTTCACGGTCGTCCTTGAGGGGGTTCGTTCCGATGGAATGGTTCCAGACAGGAATTGCGACAACGGTATCTGCACCATTGCAGTGCCTGGCGGCACGACTTTACTCTCATGGCCTCGGTTCGCAACTGAGGACGCCCACTTGCAACGAGAGCGTCACGTGGGGACGTCCCGAACCGAACGGAAGCATCGATTCCGCCATTGCAGTGACGACATAACCGCAGACGGGGGTGAACATGACGGCGATTCCCGGACCACTCCAGAGCATGGTGTTCAGGAACGCTGATCTGCCGGAGCTCTTCCACCACACGGACGCGATCGCCATCGCGAGCCAGCGGGAGGCTGTGAACACCACCCGCGTCCAGCTGATCCTGCTGGTCACGGGCGCGATACCGGCAGCGGTGCCCTGGCACGCGGAGGTGGCGGGCACGCTTCAACTCGCCGACGTCCTCAGCGTATTGGCCTACGCGGGTGTCCTGATCACGACGTACCTCACCGCCCACCGCAAAGCAAAGTCGCAATGGCAACTCAACCGGTCCGCCGCGGAGTTCATCAAGTCGACGTGCTGGCGCTATTCGGTGCACGGCTCTCCTTTCGACACCCGCGTCCAGCACCCGGAGGCGATGTTCGCGAACCGCCTCGAAGAGGGCCTTCAGGAGCTCCGCAAGGTGGGGTGGGCCGACCCCCGCGACCTGACCGCGGACTCGGGCGGGCTGATCACGGACTCCATGCGCGAGCTGCGGAACAAGGCGTTCACCGTGCGCAAGGAGACGTACGTACGGGACCGGCTGATCGAGCAGCGCAGCTGGTACCGCAGACGCCAGGAGGTGTCCCGGCGGGCCACCCTGGTCTGGTCGACCACCATTGCCGTACTGACGGCGCTCGCCCTGGTGTTCGCGCTGTTGAGGACATTCTCCGTGACCCAGTCCTTCGCCCTGACCGGGGTACTGTCGGCCGCCGCGGCGGCCTGTCTGGCGTGGAGCGAGATGCGCCGCCACCACCCGCTGATTTCGGCACACTCGCTGGTGGAGCAGGATCTGGAGTCGATGCAGGTGGCGATGGAGACCACACTGACGGAGCAGCAGTGGCCGCGAGCGGTCTTCGAGACCGAACGCATCGTCTCCCCGCAGCACACCGACTGGCTTGCCCGCCACCAGATGTGAGGATGCGTCGGATTTCCTGTCGCCGGTGCGCCCGGTGACGTACGAACGGCCGGGCGAACCGGTAGGCGTCAGCGCTCCACGCCCTCGCGCCAGATCACGGTCACCGGGCGGCCCAGGTTGCGGGCATAGGTCACGATGTCGCCCGTGCCGCCGAAGCCCCGGGCCGGCCTTCCGTCCCATACGGCGAGCAGCCGGTCGCAGTGGTCGGCGATGTACGCGCCCGCCGCGTAGTACGCCTCGTCGGTGGAGTGCGGGTAGTCCAGCCGGATCTCCCGGACCGCCCGGTTCTTGAGGGCCTGGTAGCGGGCGAGTTCGGTCGCGTCGGCGAAACTGGATTCATAGTCGCCACTGGGGATGACCACGGTCAGATCCGCGCCGCGGGCCAGAGCCAGATCGGCGAAGAGCTGGTCCGCTCCCACCGCCAGACTGGAGAGGGCCTCCAGGGAGCCTTCGAAGCCGCAGAGCGCTGCCTGTAACCCGGCCAGCACATGGGCATGGGCCTCTTCCGGAATGCTGCGATGGCCGGTCACTCCGATGCGTTTCACGGACCTGGAACCCCCTGATGTGTCTGCGGGGGTCCCCGGAGGGCATCCCTCCGGGAGGCACAGCATCCGCCCCCGTTTGCTCCTGCTTGACCGACCTGCCCCACATTCTCTCAAAAGCCGTGGGGTGAGCGGGAGCCCCCGCCCAGATTTCGGGCGGGGACTCCGTTTCGGCCGACTGCGTGTTCCAGGGCCAAACCGGGGTGTTGGAGCGTCAGTTCAGGGTGACCCCGTACGCGCTGAGTGCCGTAGTGACCGGCTGGAAGTACGTGGTGCCACCGGAGCTGCAGTTGCCACTGCCGCCCGAGGTGAGACCGATCGCCTTCGAGCCGGAGTAGAGCGGACCACCGGAGTCGCCGGGCTCCGCACACACGTTGGTCTTGATCATGCCGTAGACGATGTCGCCGTTGCCGTAGTTGACCGTGGCGTTGAGGCCCGTGACGCTGCCGCTGTGGACGCCGGTGGTGGAACCGCGGCGGGTGACGGACATGCCGACCGTGGCGTTGGCCGCTCCGGTGATGGTGACACTGCCGACGGTGCCCGGGTGGGCGAGCGAGGTGTTGTCGTACCGCACCAGGCCGTAGTCATTGGTCGGGAAGCTGGATCCGACCGTCGGGCCGATCTTGGTCGTGTTCGAGGAGTTGGTGTACCAGGGCGGGTTGCCGTCGGTGCAGTGACCGGCGGTCAGGAAGTAGTAGGTGCTGCCGCTGTGGACGTTGAAGCCGAGGGAGCAGCGCCAGCCGGGGGCGTAGATCGCATCGCCGCCGGAGAGCAGTTTGCTGAGCTTTCCGGCGGTGCGCTCGATCCGCAGCGCGCCGGCGTTGGCTCCGACGGACTGCTTGATCTGCTTGATCTCGGCCTGCGAGACCCTGCTGTCCGCGGTGACCACGAGGGTGTTGGTCGCCGGGTCGATGCTCCAGGCGGTCCCCGCGACATCGGCGCCGAGCACGGCGTCGCTCGCGGCGGAGAGCTGTTTGGCGCTGAACGTGGTGGCGGTGTCGGCCTGGGCCGTGGGGACGGCGAGTGCGGCGACGGCGATCAGGCCTGCGGCGATGGCGACAGCCCTGATGCGTCTTGCGGTGCCGCTGAGGGGGGTGGTGCGCTTGATCCTCACTTTTCATTCCTCCCGAAAGGAATTCGGGGGTCCGCCTGTGGGGTGGTCGGACCCGTGAGGCGCAGTCGTTCGCACGGCGGCATGCCTGCGTTCCGGAATGCCGTGCTCCTGACAAGCGCTGATCGGGAGTATTCAAGGCGTCAACTTGTGGCGCAAGGGGGCCTGCTGGCCTGAACTTGTCGGACTCACGGGGCGGCCCCGGCAGCACATGGGCTGCCGGGGCCGTTGACCGGGGCGAAAGGGCGGTGCGTCAGCCGTCGATACGGTTCCGCTCGCCCGCCTCGACTGCGAGGGGAAGGGTGTTGCCGGGCGGCGGGAAGGCGCAGATGAAGTGGTCCGCGAAGGCGCAGGGCGGCAGCAGAGCCCGGTTGAGGTCGACCGTCACACTGCCGTCCTCGGACGGGGCCGCGGGCCGCAGGAACCGGAAGCGGTAGCGGCTGTTCCCACTGGTGGCATCTGCGAATACCGCCAGCGTGTTCTGCGGGGAGACCTGCTGGATCCGGATCTCAGCCGCCCTCTCCTGGGTACCGGCGTCGGTGTCGCCGAGCACGAAGGTGACCCCGGGCATGATCTTCAGCTCGTCGGGCCCACGACCGTACTTCGCCGGCCGCGCCTTGGCGTCGGCGTAGAAGGTACGGCCCGCCTCCAGGGTGCGCGCCGGCGCAGATCGGTGCGGATCGCGGCGGCCCGCTCGAGGTCGGTGGCCCGATTGCCCGGCGGCGGCGCGAAGGACCCGGTCTGCCGCGTTCCTGACGGACGGACAGTTCTGTCCAGGGCCGGGCCGTCCGCCCGGTGCGAGCACGCCGTGGTTCCGAACGCCCGGTCCACCGACTGCCGCAGTTCGTGCACCAGCAGCACATGGGCCAGCTTGTCGTCGGTGAATTCCGCGTCGCGCAGCGCCGGCCGCACGCCGCGCAGCGCGTCGTCGCACAGCCGCCGGGCCTCGACCCCGCGGTGCGTCGCCACCCGGTGGCGCGCGCGGACTGAGCCTCCGTCAGGACTGAGACGATCAGGCCGTCATAGTTCGTGGCGATCCGGGCGAACTGCCCGTGGTCCGAGCGAAGTGCGAGGCAGAGTCCGCAGAGATGGGCCATCCACTCGGTTCTGAGCCCCTCGGACAACCGATGCGTACAGGGCCTGACGATTCCGAACACGACGATCCCCCGAGAGTCGTTCAGCTGTACGCAGAGCTCGTACGCCCGCACGAACATGCACCGTATCGAGCGTCCCGTTCACCCGTACGTCCTCTACGTCACCCGTACGGACCGGCGCATCATATTTCTTTCTTCCAGGCCCCTGATGCAGGAGGAACCTTGACGAACCGCCACATCTTCTGCACCAGTACCGTCACGAATCCCCTGCGCGCCGACTATCCACTTGGCGCACGATCCGCATCATGGACGACCATAGGGACACGAAAGAGATACGGAACACCACGGAACCGCGGTGAGAGGAGGCGTCCATGGGATCGGTGCGCAAGGCGAGTGCCTGGCTGGGCCTCGTAGAGGACAACGACGAGCGGTACTACGACGACGACGAGTACGCCGGGGGTGCGCAGACCGGGACCGGTCAGGCCTGGGTGACCGACCCCCGGGTGCAGGTGGCCTCCGAGACGGCCGAGGAGACGGGCCGCCGGATCGCCACCGTCACCCCGGACAGCTTCCGGGACGCGCGGGCCATCGGCGAGCTTTTCCGGGACGGCGTCCCGGTGATCGTCAACCTCACGACCATGGACCCCACCGACGCCAAGCGCGTCGTGGACTTCGCCGCAGGGCTGACCTTCGGCCTGCGCGGCTCGATCGAGCGCGTGGCCACCCGGGTCTTCCTGCTGACCCCGGCCGACACCCAGGTGGTCAGCGGCGAAGCCGCCGGCCGGCGGGCCGACGGCTTCTTCAACCAGAGCTGAGCAGGGCGCTCGCCGGACCTGTCTACCGGAACGCGTCGAGACCGGTGAGCGCCTTGCCCAGCACCAGCTGGTGCATCTCCACGGTCCCCTCGTAGGTGAGCACCGACTCCAGATTCGTCGCATGGCGCATCACCGGGTACTCCAGCGAGATCCCGTTGGCGCCGAGGATCGTGCGCGAGGTACGGCAGATCTCGATCGCCTCCCGCACATTGTTGAGCTTTCCGAAACTGACCTGCTCCGGGCGGAGCCTGCCCGCGTCCATCCGACGGCCCAGATGATGGGCGAGCAGGATGCCCTTGTGCAGTTCCACGGCCATGTCCGCGAGCTTGGCCTGGGTGAGCTGGAAGCCACCGATCGGCCTGCCGAACTGCTCCCGGGTCCTCGCATAGTCGAGGGCCGCTTCGAAGCTGGCGCGTGCCGCGCCCATGGCTCCCCAGACGATGCCGTAACGGGCATGGCTGAGACAGCTGAGCGGGCCGCGCAGACCGGTGACCCCGGGGAGTACGGCATCGGCCGGCAGCCGTACCTCGTCGAGGACCAGCTCGCTGGTGACGGAGGCGCGCAGCGACCACTTGTGCTTGATCTCGGGCGCCGAGAAGCCGGGGGTACCGGCCGGCACGACGAAGCCGCGGATTCCGCCGCCCGCGTCGCCCTCGTCGGTCTGCGCCCAGACGACGGCGACGCCGGCGACCGAGCCGTTGGTGATCCACATCTTGCGGCCGGTGAGTACCCAGTCCTCGCCATCGCGCTTGGCGTACGTCCGCATCCCGGCGGGGTCGGAGCCGTGGTCCGGCTCGGTGAGGCCGAAGCAGCCGATGATCTCGCCGGCCGCCATGCCCGGGAGCCACTGCTGCCGCTGCTCCTCGGAGCCGAAGCGGTGGATGGCGTACATGGCGAGCGATCCCTGTACGGAGACGAGGGAGCGGATTCCCGAGTCCGCCGCTTCGAGTTCCAGGCAGGCCAGCCCGTACTGGACGGCGGTGGCGCCCGCACAGCCGTAGCCCTGGAGGGACATGCCGAGGGCGCCGAGCGAGCCGAGCTCACGGGCCAGTTCGCGGATGCCGGGCAGCTCGCCGTTCTCGTACCACTCGGCGATGTGCGGCAGGACCCGGTCGGTGGCCCAGTCGCGGACGGTGTCGCGGATGGCGAGGTCCTCGGCGCTGAGCAGATCGTCGATGCCGATCGGGTCGGCGGGGTCGAAGGGCGGGAGCTTCGAGGACGGAGTGGTGGACATGAGGGTGCCTCCGGCGGCTCGCACGATGCTAAAACTAGCGGTGTTAGTTATGGCGTCGCACCGACGTTACGGCTCAGTGTCCCGCCCGTCCAGAGCCGGTCGCCTCGGCGGGTCGCGGGCGCCGGACGGGTATCGCCGGCGGCCGCTGCGCACAGCCTGCGACGGGCGCCTCCTGCGGACCGTGGATCTCCGGCGCCTCGCTCGCGTCGGCCTCGTGAGGTTCGCGGAGAACCGGCGACAGGCACTCCATCCTCCGCGGCAGCCGCAGCGCGGCGAGCGCCCCGATCAGCAGCAGAGCCGCACTGACCAGCAGCGTGACGTGCAGCCCGATGATGAAGGAATGACGGGCCGTGGAGCGCAGCGCCTCGCCCAGCGGACCGCCCAGCCGGTCCGCCACCTGGTAGGCCTCGCCGAGCGAGTGGGCGGCGGCCGCACCGTCCCCGGCGGGGACGCCCGCTGCGGGAAGTTTCGCGAGTCCGGGGGTGTAGGCGGCGTTCATGACGCTGCCGAGCAGGGCGATCCCCATGCCCGCGCCCAACTGGTACGAGGTCTCCCCTATCGCCGCCGCTCCGCCCGCCCGGTCGGCGGGCGCCTCGCTGAGCATGGATTCGTACGCCCCGAAGAGCGTGGACTGGAGCCCGAAGCCGAGCGCGACGAAGGCCGCGGTCAGCAGACCGGGCCGGTCGTGCTGCCCCATCGCCGTCAGGACCAGCACCGAGGCGGCCGTGAGCACGAAGCCCCAGCCGACCATCCGGCGCGGCCCGATGCGGCGCAGCGTGTACGAGCCGGTGGCGCCCGCGGCCATGGCCGCGAAGGTGAGCGGCAGCAGCCGCAGCCCGGTCTCCAGCGGACTCAGGCCGAGGACGAGCTGGAGGTACTGCACGGCTATCAGTTCCAGCCCGACCAGGGCGAGCATCGCGAGGACGATGCAGCCCACCGCCGTGGAGAACGCGGGCCTGGCGAACATCCCGATGTCGATCAGCGGATGCGTACGGCGCTTCTGGCGGCGTACGAAGGCGATGAGCAGTACGGCCCCGATCAGCAGCGGGCCCAGCGTGGCCGGGCTCAGCAGTCCCTCACCGGTGCCCGCCCGCTTCACCCCGAGGACGACACCGAGCACTCCGGCCGCGGCCATCAGCGCACCGAGCACATCCCACGGGCCGTCGTCGCTGCCGCGCGACTCGGGCAGCAGCAGGCGGCCGACCGGCAGGACCAGGGCCATCAGCGGGACATTGATCAGGAAGACGGAGCCCCACCAGAAGTGCTCGACGAGGAAGCCGCCTATGACGGGTCCGGTGGCGGCGCCGACGGCGGCGACCGCGGTCCAGACACCGATCGCCACGGCCCGCTCGCGCCGGTCGGGGAAGACCTGGCGGAGGATCGACAGCGTCGCGGGCATGATCATCGCGCCGCCGACTCCGAGCAGGGCACGGGCCGCTATCAGTACACCGGGACTGTCGGCCAGCGCGGCCACCCCGGAGGCGACGCCGAAGAGGGCATAGCCGAGCAGCAGGATGCGGCGCCGGCCGACCCGGTCACCCAGGGTGCCGAAGAGGATCAGCAGCGAGGCGCAGACCAGCGGATAGGCGTCCACGATCCAGAGCAGCCCGACGGCGCTGGGCCGCAGGTCCTCGGTGACGGCGGGGACGGCGACGTGGAGCACGGTCGCATCAAGGGCGACGAGCAGCAGGCTGAGGCAGAGAACGACGAGGACGACCCATCGGTTGGCACCGTCGGCGGCTGAGCGCAGCCGGAATCGGGCTGTGGTCGTCCAGGACATGCATGTACCTCCCAAAAGGCCCCTCGCGCTCGGCGGGCCAACCGGGAACGCAGCTGTTCACCGGCTCCCGGGGCCCGGCATCGACGGGCGAGTGATCCGTCAGCGTACGCGAGTTCGGAGCACTCACACGTGGTCCACCTCATACCTCGATGACCCGTGAAGTGTGGCGTACGCCACGCCGGCCGCCGCTCCGAACCCCTCGGACCTGCACGGACGCCCCTCCTCCGTACCCGGCACAGAAGGTACTCGGCGTCATGCCGCGAGCACGCGCCGGGCCCGCACAGAAGGAGGCCGGTGACCGGATGGATACGGTCCGCTTCCGCCTCCCCGGGGCGCCGGAGAAATTCACACCGGCGCCTCCTGCGCTTTTCTGCCCGCGCCCAAACACCCTTCCGAAATAAGTGCGAAATCAATAGCGTGGAGACTCCTGAGCGCGCTTCTTCGGATCAGGAATTAAGGGCCGACTGAGACATAGTCCACATCACATCGTCATCACAAAGAGACCGGATCGACCGGTTCACTCACTAACTCGCTGTAACGTCGATTGGGTGCGTACCGACATCTTTGCCCGCCTGGACCGGGAGCCGGAGCCGCCGAAGATAGAGCCGCCGCGGATGAGCCGTCACCGCATCGCTCTCTTCTGCGGGGCGTTGGCGTTCTATCTCGCCATCGTCGTTGCCGTGCTGGTCTCTTCCCGGCTGGTGGCCCTGGACTGGAAGGTCATGCTCTTCCGGCCGTATCAACAGTGGCCGGAAATCCACGCCTTCCTCGACTACTACATCGTGCTGGGCCAGCGCGGCCCCACCGCCACCATGGTCGCCTGCTGGCTCGGCTGGCGCTCCTGGCGGCAGCACACGATGCGGCCCCTGCTGACGCTCGGTGCCTCGCTGCTGCTGCTCAATGTGACGGTCGGCGCGGTCAAGATCGGCCTGGGCCGGCTCGGCCCGCACTACGCGACTCAGATCGGCTCGGCGGAGCTCTTCGCCGGCGGCGATATATTTCCCTCGGGCCACACCGCCAACGCCGTCGTGACCTGGGGAATCCTCGCCTATCTGGCGACCACCCCGAGGGCCAGGCGCTATCTGTCGGCCGCCTCGGCGATCGTCTCGCTCGGCGTCGGGCTCACCACCGTCTACCTCGGTACGCACTGGCTCAGCGATGTACTGCTCGGCTGGACCGCGGGGCTGCTGATCCTGCTGAGTCTGCCCTGGGTCGAGCCGCTGATCACCCGGGCCGAGGCCTGGATCTTCGCCCAGCGCGAAGCTCTGCGGGGACGCGGCCGTCCCGTTCCTTCCGTGCCCGTCGCGGCCTGCGGACCCCGGACCGTGGTGCTCCCGCAGCCGGTCGGCGCCACGGCGGAGACCCCGGTACTGGAGCCGGTCGCCGCCGGAGGACACCCGGCGACCACCACAGGCACGGTCGCGGGTGCCCGCTCGCGGGCGCACCCGGCGGCCCCGTCCCATCTGGTGCGCTCGGAACGGACCCCTGTCACCCCGGCCGGCAGCCGCCGCCCGCCGCACGCGGACCGTACGCCACGCGGCGGCACGGCCCCGGCCCGCCCGATGTCCGGCGGCTGAACGCCCCGGAAGCCTTGGGGCGGCCGGTACGCACAACCACCACCCCGCACCGCGAAGGCCCCGACTCCGGTCGGGGCCTTCGCGCATGCCGGGTCCGGGCCGCGCGAAGCCTCAGCCCACCCAGCACCGGGTGACAACGGCATCGTCGACCTCGAAGTTGATCCGTCCGGCCTGGAACTCCATGGTGATGATCGCGCCGGGCGGCAGGGACCTGACGCTGGTCCAGCCCTGCCTGCGGGCGCGCTGTTCGGCCGCGTCGACGGCGAGGCCTACGTACGCACCGGGCGTGTCGTCGGGCTGGGCGGGAGGGGTCGGTAGGTGTGCCATGCCTCTCACCGTAGGCGGCCGCGGACCGCGGCGGAAGCCGGGGCGCCGGCCGCCGCACTGCATCCCCGCCTCCCCTGCCGGTCACACTTGTGTCACAGGATCACGACACGCCTGCCACGCGCATCACGCCACCCCGACATGCGGTCCGCCACCCGACACACAGTAATCACACAAGCCAGGAAACGATCGTACGGAAGACCCGAAAACAAAGCAGAATACCCGCTTCCGAGCGGGTGGAATTCTTTCGCCGAATAACCCACGTAAATGAGCATGCCACCGGGAATTCACGCTTCCTTATGGCAGCCTTATCTTCTCGTCACAAAATCCACACCACAGGCCGGGGATGCCCCCACAGCCGCTCACTGCCGCCCATATAACGGACAACTCGAACCTCCGCGATGCGTCTGCGAACCGTCCCGACCGCCCCTCGGTCATGCACCGGTCCACGCATCGGTCCCCGCGTCAGGACGGCTGTGGTGGCAGCGTTCGGTCCAGGGCCCGGGAGAGCCGGTCCCTGGCCACCCTGATCGCGTCCTTGAGCTCCGGCGGTTCCACGACCTCGAAGTCGATTCCCAGCAGCATGACGTGGATGACCAGCACATCGAGACCGGCGGCCCCTGTGCGCAGCAGACAGCTGTCGGCGCCGTCCGCCTCCAGCACCCCGGAGGTCGGCGAGATCCGCTCGGCCGCGTGCTCGATCCCGGTCTTCAGCCGGATCACCGCGCGGCTCGCGTACACGGTGGTGGAGATCCCCTTCGAGACGTAGGCGGCCAGATCCTCGGCCGGTGCGGCGCGGGGGACGAATCGGGGGCCGTGCGGCGGCGTGGGGGTGATCCGGTCCGCGCGGAACGTCCGCCAGTCCGCACGGTCCAGGTCCCAGGCGACGAGATACCAGCGGCGCTCGGTACACACCAGCCGGTGCGGTTCGACGGTCCGGCGCGATGCGGAACCGGAGTGGTCCCGGTACGCGAAGCGCAGCCGCTCGCTGTCCCGGCAGGCTCCGGCCAGTTCGGTGAGGACCCCCGGATCGGCGGTGGACGCGCCGGGGCCGCGGAGCAGCGGCACGGTAAAGGTGTTCAGCGCACTCACCCGGCGCCGGAGCCGGTCCGGCAGCACCTGTTCGAGCTTGGCCAGGGCGCGTACGGACGTCTCGCCGATGCCCTCGACGCCGTTGCCCGCCGCGGTGCGCAGCCCCACGGCGACGGCGACGGCCTCCTCGTCGTCGAGGAGCAGCGGCGGCAGCTGGGCACCGGCACCGAGCTGGTATCCGCCGCCGGTGCCGGGGCCGGCATGGACCGGGTAGCCGAGTTCGCGCAGCTTGGCGACGTCACGCCGGACGGTCCGCGGGGTGACGCCGAGCCGTTCGGCGAGATCGGCGCCCGCCCAGTCCCGGTGCGCCTGGAGCAGTGAGAGCAGGCGCAGCAGCCGTGCCGAGGTCTCCAACATGGGGGCGAGTCTGCCAAAGGTTGCGGACAGCCTCGGTCCGCAACCGACCGCCGACGGCCTACCGGGCCTGTGCCGGGTCCGGTTCGATCCGTACGCACAGGTCGTTGTCGCCCGAGTAGCAGGGAGTCGCGCGGACGCCCTCTCCGGCGCTGCGGCCGGGATAGACAAAGCTGTTCCTGCGGTCCCAGACATCGTCGAGGATGCGCGAGATCCGTACATCGCCGGCCGGCCTGCCGGCCGCCTGCTTCCCGTCGGTCCGAGTCCGCTCGGAGGGCTCCTGGGCGCCGGCCGTCCCTGGCACGAGCCAGAGCGTCCACAGCTGCTGCCCGGTGACCGGACCGGTGCCCAGCCGGTCGAGGGGAAGCGTGAAGGAGAACGTCCCCTCCTTCCCGGTGACCGGCACCCGGCAGGTCCGGTCGGGAGCACCCGTCAGTCGCGCCTCGACGCGGGCGTCGTCGCCGAGGGCGGTCCCGTACAGCGCGCCCTCCACGGTTATCGCGTCCCCGTCGAAGGTGACCGGCCCGGCCTCGGCGTGCGGTGAGCGGATCCAGCAACGCACCGCGAGCCGGCCGTCGGCGGTCGGGTACGGGATACGGACCGCGATCCGCCCGGTGTCGGGTGTGCGGTCCATCAGGAGCCGGATGTCCCGGATCCCGGGCCGCACGGCCACCGCCCCGTCGTCGTCGGTGCCCGGCGCACGCACATGGACGTCCCAGCGGCCCTCGGCGGGCTCCACGGTGCTCGCCAGCACCGCTCGCAGCCGTCCCTCGCCGAGCGGGGTCAGGGGCAGTCGTACGGAGGTGCCGTCGCCGCCCTTGTCCTTGGCGCCGCGCAGCCGGAGCAGCAGTTCGGGCGCCTCCCCGTCCTCGTACCTTTCGGGCCTCTCGGGCCTTTCGGGGCCGGGGCCGAGATGCAGGTCGAAGACGATCCCGCCGTCGGCGTCCGCGGTGCAGTCGGCTTGCGGTGCCGGGTGCTCTGTGGAGACGGTCATGCGGGGTTCCCCTTGCGAATGACATCGGCGGCCTTGTGGCGCAGGGCGTACGCCCCGTCCAGCACGGTGCCGCGGGCGCGGTGCAGTGTGGTGCGCAGAGCGCCGTGCGCGCGGTCGCGCGGGGTTCGGGAGGCGAGTTCGGCGAAGAGCCGTTCGTGGCGTTCGGCGATCCGCGACGGGTCGAACCGCTCTGCCGCGGCCCGCGCGGCGCGCCCCGAGCGGCGCCGTGCTTCGTCGTCGTCGATCAGACCGAGCAGGGCACCCGTCACCGCCGCCGCGTCACCGACCGGCACCAGGCGTCCGTCGGTGCCGTCCTCGATGATCTCGCGGGGTCCGTGCGGGCAGTCGGTGGCGACGACCGGCAGTCCGCAGCGCATCGCCTCGACGATGGTCATGCCGAAGGACTCGCGGTCCGAGGTGACCGCGGCGATCGCGCCCTTCGGCCACTCGGCTTCCAGCGGGTTGACCGGCCCCATCAGGAACACGTGGTTGTGCAGGCCGAGTTCACCGATGAGCGCGAGCAGCGCCAGGCGCTCGTTCCCCGTCGCGTCGCCGCCGCCGTAGATGCGCAGCCGCCAGTCCGGTCGGGCGGCGACCACACCGGCGAACGCCCGGACGAGGAGGTCGTACCGCTTGACCTTGTGCAGCCGTCCTGCGGCGATCACCCATTTACCGGTGCCGTCGGCGGGCGCGATCGCGGGCGCGGGCACGCCGTTGGGGATGGACTCGATCCGTACGCCGGGCAGCTTGAACCCGCTCCGGTAGGCGCGGGCGTCGGCCTCGGTAACGGTGGTGAGTGCGTCGAGCAGGGCGTAGCGGTGCCCGATCTCGCGGCGCAGCCGGTAACTGTGGCTGTCGAGGGTGAGGTGCTCCTGCCCGATCAGGACCGGGCCGCGCCGGGTCTGCCTGCTGATCTGCACATTGAGCCCGGGCCGGGTTCCGACCACCACATCCGCGTCCATGGAGCGCAGATGGTCCGCCACCCGTGCGTCGGTCAGCCTGCTGTACTGCCGGTACCTGCTGTCGCCGCGTGGGAACACGGTTGCGGGGCGGGCGTGTTCGGCCGCGTCGCCGTCGTACGCCGGACTCTTCTTCCGCAGGTCGACGAGGTGGTTCAGGCGCACGCCCGCAGGGGGTCCCAGCGCGGGGACGTCCCGGTGCCGGAAGACGGACACGATCTCGATGTCATGGTGCTCGGCCAGGGCCCCGGCGAGATTGAACGTCGTACGGATGGTGCCCCCGACTCCGTAGGCGTTGTGGAGCAGGAACGAAATATGCATGAATCGCCACGTCTCCCGGTTCGGCTGGTCGGCTGGTCGGCTGGTCGGCTGGTCGGCTGGTCGGCTGGTCGGCTGGTCGGCTGGTCGGCTGGTCGGCTGGTCGGCTGGTCGGCTGGTCGGCTGCGAACGACACGTGCCATGACGACGGAGTGGCCGGTGTGCGGTTCACTCCGGGACCAGCCGGATTCAGCCACTTTCACTTTCACCTGTTTTCCCGCTTTGTCGACGTATCAGCGAACCGGCCCACAGTCGAGTCGACCACATCACCGCGCGGAAAACGCGGAAAATCTGGATGAACAGGTCGCAAGCGGCCCTTCCGATCCCGGGATTCACCCTCTGCTCCGGTTGGTTCGATTACGTTCCCTTTCTCGCGTGACCCCGGCCACGGATCGCCCGTTGTCTTCTTCATGAGCCGGGAACCGCCCGGCGCACGCACCGAGTTCGAGGAGCCAACCGTGCCGCGCATGCTCGACGTCAGCGAGGACGTACGCGCCGAGATCGGCGATGCCGAAGCCGACCGGCTGCTCGTCGGCGACAACACCCCAGGCAGTTACGACTGCACCTCCTGCCGCACCCCCGGCGACTCCGAACAGGAACGCACCAGCACGGTTCTCTTCGTCGGTGACGAGACCGCCGTCCTCGCCTTCGCGCACGCGACCTGCATCCCCTCGCAGGTCGTCCAGGTCGCCGAGGATCAGCTTCAGGGCGCGGTACGCAGCATCACCGGCGGCGACGCGGAGCACCGGGAGTACCCGGAGGACCCCGGCACCGAACAGGCCGTCCTCGGGATCACCAGCGGCCTCGTCCTGATCGACGACGAGGTCCACCCGGCCCTCGTCGTCGAGCCGACCGGCCCGATCGCCCGTCCGGGCACCGATGGCAGCCGGGGGGACGAATTCCTCCAGCTGCTGCTGGAGCAGGGCTTCCAGCCGGTCCATCGGATGGACCGGCTGCCCACGGTGCTGCACGGCTGGTCGATCCTGCTCGCGATGGGCCAGCTGCACGCCGTGCTCCAGCCGGGCACCGATGGCGGCGCGCCGGTCGCCTGGTGGCAGGCACATGCGCCGCTCCAGGTCACCGAGGGCTGGCGGACCACGGCCAACAAGTCGCAGACCGTGCTCGTCTTCGCCGCCCCGGCGGGGGTGATCGGCCAGCAGCCCCGCGAGGACCTGCTGCGCGACGCGCTGGACAAGGCCGCCGCCGGCGGGCTCCTGGTCGCCGCCGCGATGCCGCTGGCCGGGACCTGACCGTGGCCGTCGGCACCTCGCACCTGCGGCGAACAGCTATTTCTCCGCCGGGCCCGCATCCGACGGCCAGTGGGGTCGTTGGCACATACGTGCACTCATACGACTCCTCCCGCCAGCGCCCGAGCCCGATCCCTGCCATGCGCCCCGCGCAGGACCCCTCGGGCGGTCAGTCCCACACCCCGATCTACGACGCGCTGTACTCCGAGTACCGCCGGTCGTTCCGGGCGCTGCCGGGTGATCGTAGCGGCGAGGAGAATCTCGGCTTCGTGGCCTTCGGCAGCGGGTGGTCCGGCAGTCGCATGCCGCTGAGCAGCCACTCCGGTCACTCCGGCGCCCTCTCGGTACACAGCGGGGTCACGGGACACACCGGCGGCACGAGCACGCACACCAGCGGTCTCGGTTCCTGGCAGCGGGTGGGGCGGCACTCCGGGCGGTCCCAGCCCGCGGCTCTGCCCCCGGGATCGGGATCGCGAGGGGCCTGACTACGACGGAGCCCCGGACCGTTTCGGATGCGAAACGGTCCGGGGCTCCGTCGTGGGGCCTGCGTGCTACTTGTTGCGGCCACGCTTCTCGCGCACCCGCACCGAGATGTGGATCGGGGTGCCCTCGAAGCCGAACTCCTCGCGCAGCCGGCGCTCGACGAAGCGTCGGTAGCCGTGCTCCAGGAAGCCCGAGGAGAACAGCACGAAGCGCGGCGGCTTGGTGCCCGCCTGGGTACCGAAGAGGATCCGGGGCTGCTTGCCGCCGCGGACGGGGTGCGGGTGCGAGGCGACGACCTCGCCGAGGAAGGCGTTCAGCCGGCCGGTGGGGACGCGGGTCTCCCAGCCGGCGAGGGCGGTCTGGATCGCCGGGACCAGCTTCTCCATGTGCCTGCCGGTGACGGCGGAGACGTTGACCCGCGGGGCCCACGCGATCTGCGCGAGCTCCGTCTCGATCTCGCGCTCCAGGTAGTAGCGGCGCTCCTCGTCGAGGGTGTCCCACTTGTTGTACGCGATCACCAGGGCACGCCCGGCCTCCACGGCCATGGTGATGATGCGCTGGTCCTGGACGCTGATGGACTCGCCGGCGTCGATCAGGATGACGGCGACCTCGGCCTTCTCCACGGCGGCGGCGGTACGCAGCGAGGCGTAGTAGTCCGCGCCCTCCTGGAGGTGGACGCGGCGGCGGATACCCGCCGTGTCGATGAACTTCCAGGTGATGCCGCCGAGCTCGATCAGCTCGTCGACCGGGTCACGGGTGGTGCCCGCGAGCTCGTTGACGACGACGCGGTCCTCGTTCGCCACCTTGTTCAGCAGCGAGGACTTGCCGACGTTCGGACGGCCGATGAGCGCGATCCGGCGCGGTCCGCCGACGGCGGTGCCGAAGCGCTGCGCCGGCGCCTCGGGAAGAGCTTCGAGCACCGCGTCGAGCAGGTCGCCCGTGCCGCGGCCGTGCAGCGAGGAGACCGGGTGCGGCTCGCCGAGGCCCAGCGACCAGAGCGCGGTGGCGTCCGCCTCGCCGCTCTGCCCGTCGACCTTGTTGGCGCACAGCACGACGGGCTTGCCGGCCCGGCGCAGCAGCTTGACGACGGCCTCGTCGGTGTCGGTCGCGCCGACCGTCGAGTCGACCACGAAGACGACCGCGTCCGCCGCTTCGATGGCGTACTCGGCCTGGGCGGCGACGGAGGCGTCGATGCCCAGTACGTCCTGTTCCCAGCCGCCGGTGTCGACGACCTTGAAGCGGCGGCCCGCCCATTCGGCCTCGTAGGTGACGCGGTCGCGGGTGACGCCCGGCTTGTCCTCGACGACCGCCTCGCGGCGGCCGATGATCCGGTTCACCAGCGTCGACTTGCCGACATTGGGGCGGCCGACGACGGCGAGCACGGGAAGCGGTCCGTGACCGGCCTCACCGATCGCGCCCTCGACCTCTTCGGCGTCGAAGCCCTCCTCCGCGGCGAGCTCCATGAACTCCGCGTACTCGGCGTCGCCAAGCGCTCCGTGCTCGTGGTCCGAGCCGTCGGAGTGAATCTGGTCGTTCATGAAGTCCGTTCCTCTTTGCGTCATCATCGATGGGCCACGACCACGCGGCCCACTACTCAAGTCTTACCTACGCCCGGTGAAACGCCTGGCGTCTTCCAGATGGGCGGTCAGCCGCGCCTGGATCCGCACCGTCGCCTCGTCCAGCGCCTTCCGCGTCCGCCGCCCACTTCGGTCGCCCGCCTCGAAGGCGTCGCCGAAGACGACATCGACCCGGCTGCGCAACGGCGGCAGTGCCGATACCAGCCGTCCGCGGCGCTCGGTGCTTCCCAGTACGGCCACGGGCACGATCGGCGCCCCGCTGCGTACGGCGAAATACGCGAGCCCGGCACGCAGGGAGGCGAAGTCGCCCTCGCCCCTGGTGCCCTCGGGGAAGATCCCGAGCACCCCGCCGTTCTCCAGCACGCCGAGGGCGTCGGTGATGGCGGTGCGGTCGACGGTCGTACGGTCCACCTTCAGCTGCCCGATTCCGCGCAGGAACGGGTCGAGCGGGCCGACGAACGCCTCTTTCTTGATCAGGAAGTGGACCGGCCGGGGCGCGGTGCCCATCAGCATCGGACCGTCGATGTTGTGGGAGTGGTTCACCGCGAGTATGACGGGTCCGGAGGCGGGAACCCGCCAAGCACCGAGGACGCGGGGCTTCCACAGCCCGTACATCAGGCCGATCCCGATCCCGCGACCGACCGCCGCACCGCGCAGCGAGGACGAGCCCGTGGCACGGGTCACTTCACGGCCCGCTTCTCCTCGACGAGGGTGACGACGCACTCGATGACCTGCTGGAGGGTCAACTCGGTGGTGTCCACCTCGACGGCATCGTCCGCCTTGGCCAGCGGGGAGGTCTTGCGGCCGGAGTCGGCCGCGTCCCGCTTGATCAGCGCCTTTTGGGTGGCGGCGACGTCGGAGCCCTTGACCTCCCCGCTGCGGCGGGCGGCACGCGCCTCCGGCGATGCGGTGAGGAAGATCTTCAGGTCGGCGCCGGGCAGCACCGTAGTGCCGATGTCGCGGCCCTCGACCACTATGCCCCGGTCGGCCGCGGCGGCGATGGTGCGCTGCAGCTCGGTGATCCGGGTGCGCACCTCGGGAACCGCGCTGACGGCGCTGACCTTGGAGGTGACCTCCTGGGTGCGGATCGGGCCCGAGGCGTCCTCGCCGTCGACGGTGATCGTCGGGGCGGCCGGGTCCGTACCGGAGACGATGACGGGCTTCGCGGCGGCGGTCGCCACCTCCATCGCGTCCTGCACGTCGATACCGTTGTTCAGCATCCACCAGGTGATCGCCCGGTACTGGGCGCCGGTGTCCAGGTAGCTCAGGCCGAGCTGGGCGGCGACGGCCTTGGACGTGCTCGACTTGCCGGTGCCGGAGGGCCCGTCGATGGCGACGATCACTGCGGCCGGAGCCGTCCGGGTGGCGGCGCTTGCGGTTTCCACGGTGGTGGACACCTTCCTGGTACACGGGGTGGGCGGGACGGGGACGCGCGAACCCGCCCCGCACAAGGTTACCGAGTGTCGGCGCGGTCCTCTGCACCCCTGTGGACAACCGCCTCCCGGTCCCGCCGCCCCGCGCCTACTGGCGTATCGACCAGCCCCGCTCGCGCAGTGCCGTGCGCAGCTCGGCGGCCGCGCTCGGCTCGACCATGAGCTGGACCAGGCCCGCCTGCTGCCCGGTGGCGTGCTCGATGCGGACGTCCTCGACGTTGACTCCGGCCCGGCCGGCGTCGGCGAAGATCCCGGCCAGTTCGCCCGGCCGGTCGCTGATGAGTACGGACACGATCTCGTACGAGGCGGGGGCCGTCCCGTGTTTGCCGGGGACCCGGACCCGGCCCGCGTTGCCGCGGCGCAGCACGTCCTCAATACCCTCGGTGCCCGCGCGGCGCTTGTCGTCGTCGCCGGACTGCAGACCGCGCAGCGCGCGTACCGTCTCGTCCAGATCGGCTGCGACCCCGGCCAGCACGTCCGCGACCGGGCCGGGGTTGGCGGAGAGGATCTCCACCCACATCCGGGGGTCGGAGGCGGCGATCCGGGTCACGTCCCTGATGCCCTGGCCGCAGAGGCGTACGGCGGTCTCGTCGGCCTCCTCCAGCCGGGCGGCGACCATCGACGAGATCAGCTGCGGGGTGTGGGAAACGAGAGCGACGGCCCGGTCGTGGGCGTCGGCGTCCATGACGACCGGGACGGCGCGGCAGAGCGCGACCAGTTCCAGGGCGAGGTTGAGGACCTCGGTGTCGGTGTCACGGGTCGGAGTGAGGACCCAGGGGCGGCCCTCGAAGAGATCCGCGGTGGCGGCGAGGGGGCCGGACCGCTCCTTGCCGGCCATCGGGTGCGTACCGATGTACGGGCCGAGGTCGATGCCACGGGCTTCCAGTTCGCGGCGCGGGCCGCCCTTGACGCTGGCGACGTCGAGGTAGCCGCGGGCGACACCGTCCCGCATGGCGGTGGCCAGGACCGAGGCGACATGGGCGGGCGGCACGGCGATGATCGCCAGATCGACGGGGCCCTCGGGCGCCTCGTCCGTACCGGCGCCGAGCGCCGCCGCGGTGCGGGCCGAATCGGGGTCGTGGTCGGCGAGGTGGACCTGGATGCCGCGCCCGGCGAGGGCGAGGGCCGCGGAGGTGCCGACGAGGCCCGTTCCGATGACGAGGGCGGTTCTCACTGGGCGATGTCCTTGCGGAGGGCGGCGGTGGCACCGAGGTACACGTGCGCGATCTCGGACTTGGGAAGGTACGTCTCGACGTGCGCGAGGATCCGTACCACGCGGGGCATGGCACCCACGATGTCCAGTTCCTGGGCGCAGATCAGTGGTACGTCGACGATACCGAGCCCGCGCGCCGCGGCGGCCGGGAAGTCGCTGTGCAGATCGGGAGTGGCCGTGAACCAGATGCTGATCAGGTCGTCCGCGACGAGGCTGTTGCGCTCCAGGACGGCGGTGAGCAGGGCACTGACCCGCTCGGCCATGTGTCCGGCCTCGTCCTGCTCCAGTTGGACGGCTCCACGGACCGCTCGTACCGCCACGTCGTGCTCCTCGCTTCTTCGTACGTGTCGCGCCTGCTGTCCGCCTGCGTGATCTTTCTGCACGGTCAGCCTAGAGGGGCGGCGCGACGGGCGGCCGGGGCGCTCTCCCAGTGAGACGGGGCGGGACGAGGCGGTGAGGCGGGAGAAGGGCGGCGGCCGGAGGGTTCCGCCGTGGTGGCGAAGACCTTCCGGCCGGGCGAGGTGTCCCGGGCGGCCTTCTGTACGTGACCGGTTCCTCCGGCCGCCCGCCCTCTGGGCTCAGAGCTGCTGTTCCCGGACCAGTTCCTCGAGCGAGCGGCCCTCCGGGACCTCTCCCGTCGGAGTCAGCCTGTCGACCGCCGTCGGAAGCGAACGGGCGATCACGTCGGCCGCCCGTTCCGTGGAGACCCCGGTCTCCCGGGCGACCCTCTTCAGGGTCTCGTCCGGCAGCGCCTCGGCGATCTGGGCGCCGCTGACCGCATGGTTCGCACCGGTCCCGACCCAGGACTGCGCCTGGTCGACGAGGCCGGACCTGGTGAGCATCCCGATCAGCCCTTCGAGCGCGTTGGCACTGCCGCCCGACCCGCCCTGGCCGCCGCCCAGCGCACCCAGCAACGAGCCGAGGATGTTCCCGGCGCCACCAGCACCACCGGAGGCGCCGGAGGCACCGCCGCCCTGGCCGCCGCCCAGCAAACCGCCCAGCAGGCTACCGAGGTCGTTTCCCGCCATGGTCACGCCTTTCCAGAGGAGGTGATTTATCGACAATGTCGATCAGATCCCGGGCTTCTGCCACTTGAACCGCGGGCGCTTCGCTCACGTACCCTCGCCGGCATGATCACCCCTGCGCCAGAGGCCCTCGTACGCGATCACACGGTCTACGCCTGTGTGATGGGCTCACGCGCCTTCGGGCTCGCCACGGACGGCAGCGACACGGACCGGCGCGGTGTCTTCCTCGCGCCGACCCCGCTGTTCTGGGGGTTCGAAAAGCCGCCCACGCATGTCGAGGGCCCGGCGCAGGAGCAGTTCTCCTGGGAGCTGGAGCGCTTCTGCGTGCTGGCCCTGCGTGCCAACCCCAATGTGCTGGAGTGCCTGCACTCAGCGCTGGTGGAACACGTCGACGCCGTGGGCCGCGAACTCCTGTCCCTGCGCGGGGCGTTCCTGTCCCGGCTGGCCCATCAGACGTTCGTCCGCTACGCGTCGGGCCAGCGCAGGAAGCTGGAGGCGGACGTCCGGCAGTACGGGGCGCCGCGCTGGAAGCACGCCATGCATCTGCTGCGGCTGCTGGCCAGTGCCCGGGATCTGCTGCGTACGGGCGAGCTCACGATCGAGGTGGGCGCGGCCCGGGAGGAGCTGCTGGCGGTGAAGCGCGGCGAGGTCCCGTGGGCCGAGGTCGAACGCCGCATGACCCGCCTGGCCGAGGAGAACGACGCGGCGGTCACCGCCTCACCACTGCCGGCCGGACCGGACCGGGCCCGGGTGGAGGACTTCCTGGTCCGCACCCGCCGGGCGTCCGCGTCGTAATCCGACCAGGGGCGAACGCCCGGGGTGGGCGGCGGGCGGGGCCCGCTCGGCCGTCACCCCGGAATCGGCAGGGCACCCCCGTTCGTACGGCGAACCGGTCGTCCACGGCATCCGCGCCCCTGGACGGAAATTCGTCCGCATCGATCATTCGTCCGCACGGATCAAGAGTCCCAGAGCGCCCCCAGCGACAGCAGGTCGCTCCGGTACTCGATCCGCTCCGACCACTCCTTGGGCCAGGCCCCCGCCCCCAGATGCGCCCCGGCGAGCGCGCCGGTCAGGCAGCCGAGGGAGTCCGAGTCGCCCCGGGTGCAGGCGGCCCGGCGCAGGGCCGTGACGGGTTCTTCGGGGAAGAGCAGGAAGCAGTGCAGGGCCGTGGCCAGGGCCTCCTCGGCGATCCAGCCGTCGCCGGTCGTCTCGCAGGGATCGGTCTCCGGGGACGGGGCGCGCAGGGCGTCCTGGACGCGGGCCAGCGCGGTGAGGCATTCCTCCCAGCCGCGCCGGATGTACAGCTCCGGCGAGGAGTCGCCCGCGTACCGCCAGAGGTCGCCGAGCCAGCGCGTGAGATAGCGGCTGCTGTTCTCGTACGCGTAGCTGCGCAGCTGCCCGATCAGGCCCATCGGCTCCGCGCCCTGCGCCAGCAGGTACACCGCGCGGGCCATCAGGTCGGACGCGGCGAGCGCGGTCGGATGTCCGTGGGTGAGGGCCGCCTGCAGCTGGGCGGCGCCGGAGCGCTGTTCGTCGCTCAGCCCCGGCACGAGCCCGACCGGCGCGACCCGCATGTTGGCGCCGCAGCCCTTGGAGCCGGTCTGGCTGGCCTCCTGCCAGAGCCGGTCGCTGTCGAGCAGGCGGCAGGCGGTCATGCAGGTGCGGCCGGGGGCACGGTTGTTGTCGGGCGAGTGGTACCAGTCGACGAACTCCTCGCGGACCGGGCGGGCCAGCCTGAGCGGGGTGAGCAGCCCGCGGTCCATGGCGGTGCGGATGCCCCGCCCCAGGGCCAGCGTCATCTGGGTGTCGTCGGTGACGATCGCCGGCTTCGGCAGCCGCATCCGGCGCCACGGCCCGCACTTGGCAAGGATCGAGGGCACGTTGTTGAACTCGGTCGGGAAGCCCAGTGCATCGCCGAGCGCGAGCCCGGTCAGTGCGCCGGTGGCGGCCTGTTTGGTGATGGTCCTGGTCACGATCACGTGGTTCTTCCTTCCGGTCTCAGGAGTGGAGGGTGCAGGGCGGTAGCGGCACCCGCCCGGTAGAGAGCGGCCGGCTTTCCCCGTCCGCCGGTAAGGCGCGGCGATCCCTCCACGGCCTGGACGAAGCCGGGCGTGGTGAGGACCTTGCGCCGGAAGTTGGGCCGGTCCAGGTCGACGCCCCAGACCGTCTCGTAGACCCGCTGGAGCTCCCCCAGGGTGAATTCGGGCGGGCAGAAGGCGGTGGCCAGGCAGCTGTATTCGAGCCTGGCGCCGATGCGGTGGTGCGCGTCGGCCAGGATGCGGTCGTGGTCGAAGGCGAGCGGGCCGAGGCTTTCGGCGTCCCACCACCGGGCGTTGGCGGCGTCGCCGCCGCCTCGCGGTTCGGGCAGGTCGGGGACGAGTGCGGCGAAGGCGACGGAGACGACCCGCATCCTCGGGTCGCGGTCCGGGTCGCTGTAGGTGCGCAGTTGTTCCAGGTGGAACGCGGACACGGCGCCCTCGGTCAGGCCGGTCTCCTCGCCGAGCTCCCGCCGGGCGGCTTCCTCGGCGGACTCACGGGACTGGACGAAGCCGCCGGGCAGTGCCCACTGGCCCTTGTACGGGTCCTCGCCCCGCTCGACGAGCAGAACGTTCAGCCGGGTTTCGCGGACCGTGAAGACGGCGAGGTCGACGGTGACCGCGAAGGGTTCGAAGGCGTACGGGTCGTAGCCCGCGGGAACGTCGGCACTCATCGGTGCTCCGGGAGGGGCGCGGCGAAGTTCCAGCCGGCGGCGAGCAGGGTGTCGACGGCGCCGACCGCGGTGGCCAGGCGTTCTTCGTGGGTTCCGGTGAGTTCGATGAACCGCCTGCCGGTACGGGTGAGTTCGGCGCGGAAACGGTCGGTCATCCAGGGCCGCAGCTCCTCGCCGTCGCGCAGCCCGTCGTCCTCGAAGGCGACGCCCTCGTGGTCGGTGAGCAGCCACAGGTGGTGGGCGACGCGGTCGGCGGTCTCCTCGACGAGCGGGTTGCGGCCGCCGATGTACCGCTCGTGCCAGACGGTGGTGGCGAAGGAGTCGGTGTCGCAGAAGAGCACCGGTGACCCGGTGCGCGCGGCCGCCTCCTCCTTGGCGTTCTGCGCCTCGGCGATCAACGGGAAGTCCTCGGTGGTGAAGGCGACGTCCTCCCACTGCGCCCCGGGCCACCGGGCGCGCAGCTCGGCCAGCTTCTGTTCGCTGAACTCCCGCCCGTACTCGGCGACGTAGCGGGTCTGCGCCCAGACGCCGCCGCGCCGCCGGTAGTGGTCGGCGAGGGCGAGGGCCATCGTCGTGGTCCCGGTGGATTCCGCGCCGAGGACGACGATCCGGCGGCTGAGCGCGGCCCGTACGGGCGGTTCGAGGAAGTCCCAGCAGCCGACCGGGTCCTTGCGGACGGCGGTTCCGGAGACCGGGAAGACCGTGCGGTCGGGGTCGACGCAGACGGATTCGGCGCCGAACCGGCACGCCAGTTCGTCCCCGTACGACTCCGAGGTGAAGACGGCGTCCACCGGCTCGGGCACGGCCCCGGTGAAGACGGCCATGTGGGCGTCCCAGATGGCCGGGTCGTGGAGATCCATGCGGATGTCGTCGACGGCGCCCACGACCCGTACGTCCGGATGCACCTCCCGCATCCACGCCACCCGTTCGTCGAGCGGCACGGACTCGACGGAGGCGGCGCACACCAGGACCGTCAGCCGCTCGCACCGGTCCTGCGCGGTGCGGACGAGGTGGTGGTGACCGGCGTGGGGCGGGTAGAACTTGCCGAGGACGAGCCCGTGCGCGAAGCGCTTCACGCCGCTGCCCCGTGGAGACCGACCAGTCACAGCGACCCCCCACGCCCGCGGCCCACGCCGACCCCGTACCCGGGTGCCGCCGCCTCCACGGGCCGGTGCCGTACGGCGAGATCGCGCCGCCAGTTGCGCAGGCCGGTCAGGCACAGCGCGAGGAAGCCGACGTACAGCAGGGAGGTCAGATACAGCTCCTTGTACGCGTACAGCGGGATGTACACCACATCGGCGGCGATCCAGAGCCACCACGACTCGACGAGCTTCCTGCACTGCCCGTACGTCGCCGTCAGGGACAGCGCGGTCGTCAGGGCGTCCCAGAAGGGCACGGTCGAGTCGGTGGCGTGGTCCAGCAGGACGGTGAGGGCAACGGCCCCCACCACCCCTGCCGCGAGCAGCCAGGTCCATTCGGTGCGGGTGGTGCGCCGCACCGGCAGGTCCGGTGCACCTGGTCCACCCCCGTGGGTCCAGGTCCACCAGCCGTAGGCGGCAAGGGTGATGAAGACGATCTGGAGGCCGGCGTCGGCGTACAGGCCGGACTGGGTGAACAGGAGGATGAAGAAAAGGTTGTTGGCGATGCCGATCGGCCAGTTGGCGAGGTGCTGGCGGGCCACGAGCCAGACGCACAGCGCCCCACTGCCGAAGCCGAGCACCTCGGTCCAGCTGACCGGGGTGCCGAGGACCGTCACCAGGGGTTGCTGCAGGGGATCGAGGACATCCGCGAGACTCACTCCCGCCTCCTTAATAGTCACTCTGACTATAAAGGCGGAACGGGCGCAGCAAAAGACCCGCGGCCGGTTCCTGTTCGAAATTCGAAAACAGGAACCGGCCGCGGGCCGTGGAGCGGACGGAGCCGGGTTACGGAGCCGGGCTACGCAGTCGGGTTACAGACCGACCTCGCGCATCAGCATGCCGACCTCGGTGTTGGTGAGGCGGCGCAGCCAGCCGGACTTCTGGTCGCCCAGCGGGATCGGCCCGAAGGCGGTCCGTACGAGCCGCTCGACCGGGAAGCCGGCCTCCGCCAGCATCCGGCGGACGATGTGCTTGCGGCCCTCGTGGAGGGTCACCTCGACCAGGTAGTTCTTGCCGGTGTTCTCGACGACCCGGAAGTGGTCGGCGCGGGCGTACCCGTCCTCCAGCTGGATGCCGTCCTTGAGCCGCTTGCCCAGGTCGCGCGGGAGCGGTCCCTGGATGGCGGCCAGGTAGGTCTTCTTCACCCCGTACTTGGGGTGGGTCAGGCGGTGGGCGAGCTCGCCGTGGTTGGTGAGCATGATGATGCCCTCGGTCTCGGTGTCCAGCCGGCCGACGTGGAAGAGCCGCGTCTCACGGTTGGTGACATAGTCGCCGAGGCACTGGCGGCCGTCCGGGTCCTCCATGGAGGAGATGACACCGGCGGGCTTGTTCAGCGCGAAGAAGAGGAACGACTGGGCGGCCACGGTCAGGCCGTCGACCTTGATCTCGTCCTTGTTCACGTCGATGCGCATGCCCTGCTCGACGACGATCTCGCCGTTGACCTCGACGCGGGCCTGCTCGATCAGCTCCTCGCACGCACGGCGCGAGCCCATGCCGGCCCGGGCAAGGACCTTCTGCAGCCGCTCGCCCTCCTGCTCGGCGCCGGGGTGGGTCTTGGGCGTCCTGACCTCGGGCTTGCCCGCGTACCTGTCCCGGTTGCGCTGCTCGATCTTGGCGTCGAGCTCACGCGGACGGGACGGGGCGCCGTACGGGGCCCGCCGGCCGCCGCCCTTGGAACCGCCCGACGCGGCCTTCGGGCCGCCCTTGGCGCCGCCGCGGGCGGCCGCGCCGCGGCCCTTGCGGGTGCCGCCGTCGCCGCCGGGCTTGTCGTTGCCCACGTCGTAGCGCCGCTCCTCGGGCCGGGGCCGGCGGGGGCGCTGCTCCTGCTTATCGTCGCGCTCGGAGCGGGGAACCCGGGGGTTCGGGTTACTGTTCCTGCCGCTGCCGCTGTTGTTCCTGCCGCCGCTCCTGGCTCCGCCGCCGCTGCTTCCGCTGTTCCTGCCACTGCTTCGCATCAAAAATCCGTCTTGTCGTCTGCGTGAGTATCCGGGGTGTCCGGTGCGTCCGGATCGAACGACGGCACACCCTCTAGCGTCTCAGCCTCGATCGCGTCCGCCTCGGGAAGGAAGGGCGCGAGCTCCGGGAGCTCATCCAGGCCACGCAGGCCCATCCGCTCCAGAAAGTAGTTCGTCGTCCTGTACAGGATCGCACCTGTTTCGGGTTCCGCGCCCGCTTCCTCGACCAGGCCCCGCTGGAGCAGGGTCCGCATGACCCCGTCGCAGTTCACGCCGCGGACCGCGGACACCCTCGACCGGCTGACCGGCTGGCGGTACGCGACCACGGCGAGAGTCTCCAGGGCCGCCTGTGTGAGACGGGCCTGCCGGCCGTCCAGGACGAAGCCCTCGACGGCCGCCGCGTACTCCGGGCGGGTGTAGAAGCGCCAGCCGCCCGCGACCAGCCGCAAATCGAAACCGCGGTGCTGTGCGGCGTACTCGTCGGCCAGCTCGTGAAGGGCGTCGGCGACGGCCCTGCGGGGCCGCTCCAGCACCTTGGCGAGGTGCTCCTCGGTGGCGGGCTCGTCGACGACCATGAGGACGGCCTCCAGGGCGGGCTTGAGATCAAGGTCCGCGACGGGGGAACCGGTGGTGTCCTGCTGACTCATGCCTTCACATCCTCCTGGGCGTCCTGCGCCTCGGTCACCTCGGTGTCGAACTCGTCCGTCACGACGGGCCCGGCCCCCTCTCCCCCGGCCCAGCGCACCAGAAGCTCGCCGAGCGCCTCGTCCTGATCGAGCGCGACGGCCTTCTCCCGGTACAGCTCCAGCAGCGCGAGGAACCGGGCGACGACGGTGAGGGTGTCCTGGGCGTCCTCGGCGAGCATCCGGAAACTGATCTCCCCCGCCTGCCGCAGCCGCGCGACCACGATCTCGGCCTGTTCCCGCACACTGACCAGCGGTGCGTGGATGTGGTCGACGTACACCTGCGGCTCGGGCCTGGGCTGCATCGCCTTCACGGCCAGCCGGGCGAACCCCTCGGCCCCGATGCTGATGACGACCTCGGGCAGCAGCTCGGCGTAGTGCGGCTCCAGCCCCACGGTCCGGGGGAAGCGCCGCCCCTCCGACTCCAGCCGGTCGCTGAAGATGTCGGCGACGCGTTTGTACGCGCGGTACTGGAGCAGCCGGGCGAAGAGCAGGTCCCGCGCTTCGAGCAGCGCCAGATCCGCCTCGTCCTCCACCTCGGCGGCGGGCAGCAGCCGGGCGGCCTTCAGATCGAGCAGGGTCGAGGCGACGACGAGGAACTCGGTGGTCTGATCCAGGTCCCAGTCCGGCCCCATGGCGCGGATGTGCGCCATGAACTCGTCGGTGACCTTGGACAGTGCGACTTCGGTCACATCCAGCTTGTGCCGGGAGATGAGCTGCAGGAGCAGATCGAAGGGCCCCTCGAAGTTGGCCAGCCGTACGGTGAACCGCCCGTCGTCGGCGGGCTCGGGGGGCGAGGCCAAGGTTGCCGCTACGGCGGTCTCGGCGGGCGTTACGGGCGCCTCGGGCCCGGCGGACGCGACGGATACGGCGACCACCGCCGCATCGGCCCCGCCGTCGCCGCCCCCCACCGGAGCGGCCCGGCCGCCCGGACCGCGTCCCAAGGGGCGGCGAGGGGTGCGGGCGGGCTCGTCGGTCGTCGGCATGAGGGTCCAGGGACGGCGGGATACGGGCGGCGGGCGTACGAGAAGGCCCGGACGCGCTCCGGGCAGGCTACCGGCGCCCCACCGGTCAGCGGCCGCGCAGCCGCCGTACGAGGATGCTCGCGTCGCCCCGCGACTCCAGGTCCGCGAGAACCACCGCGACCGCCTCGCGGACGATCCGCCCGCGGTCGACCGCGAGCCCGTGCTCCCCGCGCAGCACCAGACGGGCGTGTTCGAGGTCCATCAGTTCCTCGGCCGAGACGTAGACGGTGATCTTCTCGTCGTGCCGCTCCCGGCCGCTGGGCCGCCGGTTCGCCCCGCGTCCGCCTCCGCGCCTGCGCTGCTGCTGAACGGCGGGGGCGGGAACCGCCTCCTGGGCCGACGACTGCGCGGACGCCGATGTGGCGGGCTGAGTGGCCGGCCGCTGGGCCGACGGGGACTGCTGGGGCCTGCGTCCCGGCTGCGCCGCCACCGCGCCCCGGCCGCCGTCACCGCCGCGGCTGCGTGATTCCCCCGCGTCGGCATCCGCCGCGGAGTGCTCCTCCCGAGCCGCGGTCTCCGCCGCCCCGGACCCGTCGGCTGCGGGATCGCTCTCCCCGGCCGGACCGGGCACCCGGGCGTCGCCGTTCGCCTTGCGCCGCCGGTCCGCCGGGGACGACGCCTGCAGGCCCATCCCCCCCGTGGTACGGAACAGTTCGTCGGCCCCGGGCAGACTCACTCGGCGTGACACCGGGCGAGCACCTCCCTGGCGAGCTGGCGGTAGGCGGCGGCACCGACCGAGTTGGAGGCGTACGTGGTGATGGGCTCACCGGCGACCGTGGTCTCCGGAAAGCGCACGGTGCGCCCGATGACCGTGTGGTAGACGTGATCGTCGAAGGCCTCGACGACGCGCGCGAGGACCTCGCGGCTGTGCACCGTACGGGAGTCGTACATCGTGGCGAGGATGCCGTCGAGCTCCAGATCCGGGTTGAGCCGCTCCTGGACCTTCTCGATCGTCTCGGTGAGCAGTGCCACGCCTCGCAGCGCGAAGAACTCGCACTCGAGCGGCACTATGACCTTGTGGGCGGCCGTCAGGGCGTTCACGGTGAGCAGGCCCAGCGAGGGCTGGCAGTCGATGACGATGTAGTCGTAGTCGGCCATCAGCGGCTTCAGGGCACGCTGCAGCGTGGACTCCCGGGCCACCTCGCTCACCAACTGCACCTCGGCAGCCGACAGGTCGATATTGCTGGGCAGCAGGTCCATGTTCGGGACCGCGGTCTTCAGCAGGACCTCGTCGGCCGACATGCCCCGCTCCATGAGCAGGTTGTAGACCGTGAGGTCGAGCTCCATCGGGTTGACGCCGAGCCCGACCGACAGGGCTCCCTGCGGGTCGAAGTCGACGAGCAGGACACGGCGCCCGTACTCCGCGAGCGCGGCACCCAGGTTGATGGTCGACGTGGTCTTGCCCACGCCGCCCTTCTGGTTGCACATCGCGATGATCTTCGCGGGACCGTGGTCGGTCAGCGGTCCCGGGATCGGGAAGTAGGGCAGGGGCCGACCGGTCGGGCCGATCCGCTCGCGGCGCTGGCGGGCAGCGTCGGGCGCGAGGGTGGCCGCGTACTCCGGATCGGGCTCGTACTCGGCGTCGGGGTCGTAGAAGTGCCCCTGGGGCACCTCGTCGAAGTCGGCGAAGTGGGCGGTCTCTCGGCCACTCTCGTTGCCGGCCATGGCGTTCACGTGTAGGCCGTCCATCATCTGGGGGGCTGTCGTCATGTGCTGATTGGTGGCGAAGGTGCGGACAGCGACGGAGCCGACAGCCTCCAGCCCGTGCGGGCTCCGGCCCCGTGCAGGCATCCCTGATTGAACACCCCCGGGAGTAATTGTCGACTCATTCACAAGTCGTCTTACCTCCTTGGACGTGACCAGGAAACTTATCGATAGGTCAGCGTGGCACCATGCCGACGATTGGCGACTCTATGGCGTGTCACCGCTCCACAGCAACACAATCCACCGGACCCGGCCCGATGTGTCGGCAATCGAACACCTCCCTGTCAAGGGCACGCAGCCACCCGGGCGCACTTTTAAAGAGTGCACGAATCGGCTAAAGGGTTACGTTCGAGACGAGTTGAACGAGGGCCGCGCAGGGGCCCGACACGCGTCCGGCCGGACCTTGCTGGGCAAGGTCCGGCCGGACGCGTGAGGTTGACGGGAAGTGTTGACCCCTCAGCCGAGAAGCGAGCTCAGCTCGACGTGCTCCAGGCCGTGCGCCTCGGCCACCTCGCGGTAAACGACCTGCCCGTCATGGGTGTTGAGACCCTTGGCGAGTGCGGCGTCACGGCGCAGCGCCTCGGCCCAGCCGCGGTTGGCGAGCTCCACGATGTACGGCAGCGTGGCGTTGGTGAGGGCGTACGTGGAGGTATTCGGCACCGCGCCCGGCATGTTCGCGACGCAGTAGAAGACCGAGTTGTGGACCATGAAGGTCGGCTCGGCGTGCGTCGTCGGGTGGGAGTCCTCGAAGCAGCCGCCCTGATCGATCGCAATGTCGACAAGTACACTTCCGGGCTTCATCCTGGCGACGAGCTCGTTGGTGACCAGCTTCGGGGCCTTCGCGCCGGGGATCAGCACGGCGCCGATGACGAGGTCGGCCTCGACAACGGCCTTCTCCAGCTCGAAAGCGTTGGAGACGACGGTCTTGACCTTGGTGCCGAAGACCTTGTCGGCCTCGCGCAGCTTATTGATGTCCTTGTCGAGCAGCGTGACGTGGAAGCCGAGACCGACGGCGATCTGCGTGGCGTTCCAGCCGGAGACACCGCCGCCGATGACGACGGCCTCACCGGGGGCCGTGCCCGGGACGCCGCCCGGCAGCACGCCACGGCCGCCGACCGAGCGCATCAGGTGGTAGGCGCCGACCTGCGGGGCCAGCCGGCCCGCGACCTCGGACATCGGGGCGAGCAGCGGCAGCGCGCGGCTCGCGGTCTCGACCGTCTCGTACGCGATGGCCGTGGTGCCCGACTCCAGCAGCGCGTCCGTGCACTCGCGGGAGGCGGCGAGGTGCAGGTAGGTGAAGAGCGTCTGGTCCTTGCGCAGGCGGTGGTACTCCTCGGCAACCGGCTCCTTGACCTTGAGCAGCAGGTCGGCGGTGGCCCAGACCTCGTCGGCGGTGGGGAGGATCTGCGCCCCGGCGGCGATGTACTCCTCGTCCGTGATCGAGGAGCCGGCCCCGGCGCTCTCCTCGACGACGACCTGGTGGCCGTGACGTACGAGCTCGTTCACACCGGCGGGCGTGATCGCCACGCGGAACTCGTTGTTCTTGACTTCGCGGGGGATGCCGACCTTCACGTCGATCACGGTCCTTGGCTCAGAGGGTTACCCGGACATAGCTCTACATACCCGGGTAGACACAGCGTAAATGGAGACACCGCGAACGAACGCGGTAGAGCCAGTCTAATGAAGGGGTTCCCGCTGTCTAGCCTTACAAAGCATTAATTTTCACTCACCGCACTACGGATTTCGTAGGCTGCACCCTTCTCGCCAAGCAATCTGTCGGCAAGACCGCGGTGCAGCCGGGCCGCAGCCGGGTCGCCGAGCCGGTCGAACGTGTCGGCCAGCCGCAGTTCCAGCGCCGCCTGCAGCCGCACGTCCCCCGCCTGCCCGGCCCAGTGAACGGCCTCCTGGCAGGTGCGCAGCGACTCGCGCGGCCGGCCCGCGTACTCCTGCACCCGGGCCGCCTCGCTCAGCGCCCGCGCCTGGGCCGGCACATCACCGAGCCTGCGGTACCCGGCCGCGGCGGCCCGCCAGTTCCGCAGCGCCTCGCCGTACCGCCCCGCGTAGGTGTGGACGGCACCGAGCCGCCCGTACAGCCGCGCCTCGTCGGCCCGCTCGCCCTGGGTGAGCCGCTGCGCCAGCGCCCGGCCGTACCAGTCGGAGGCCCGCTGGAAGTCCCCCAGCTCGGCGTAGGCGCCACCCACGGATTCCATCGCGCGGCCGATGGCGTACGGATCCTTCGCGGCCCGTCCGGCGTCCAGCGCGGCCCGGTAGCGGGTCAGCGCCTCCCGCGTACGGCCGGTCCTCGCGTCGAGGTCCGCGAGGTTGAGCAGCGCGGCGGCCTGCTCGCGCGGCAGGTCGCGCCGCTCGGCGACGGCCAGGACCAGGCCGTGCAGTCCGTACAGCTCGGGCGCGGCGGCCTCGGTGCCCTGGTGCACGGCCAGCGCCCGCACCAGCGCGGCCACCAACCGCCTTGCCAGGGTGTCGAGTTCGCCGTCCTCAACAGCGATCCGGGCCGAGGCGAGCAGGGCGGGCCGACGGCTCCGCAGCCATGCGGCGGCCGCATCGGGGCCGGGGAAGCGCAGCGAGCGCGGCAGCCCGGCGAGCTTGCGGCGGGCCGCGGAACCCTCGGGTTCGGTGACCGCCCGGCAGGACTGCAGCAGCCGTACGGTCCGCTCCAGCATCCGGGCCCTGGCAAGTTGATTCTCCGCCGGCCGGTCCATGGTCTCCAGCAGCGCCCGCAGCAGCGGGGCGAGGCAGCCGGGCACCTCGTACTGCGGCTCGTCCGCCCCATCGCTGCGCAGCAGCCCCAGTGCCACGAAGTCGTCGAGCGTCGTCCGGGCCGCGGAGACGGAGCAGCCGGCCAGCGCGGAGGCGGTGTGGGCGTCGGCGAGCCCGGCGGGGGCGAGGGCGAGCAGGCGCAGTATCCGTGCGGCGGCCGGCGGCAGGGAGTCGTGGACGAGGCGGAAGGCACGGGCCAGCGGGCGGGCGCCGGTGGACTGCTCCGGGTCGTCCGGGAGCTCGCGCAGCTGTTTGGTGACGTCGGCGACGGACGCCATGGGGTGCGTGGCGAGCCAGCCGCCGGCCAGCACGAGGGCGGCCGGCAGTCCGCCGCATTCCTCGGCGAGGGTTTCGGCGGTCCGTGGGTCGACGGTGATCCTGACCTGGCCGATGAGGCGGGCGAGCAGCCGGACGGCGGAGCCCGCGTCCAGCCCGCCGATGGTGCAGGGGCGGACGTCCGGGATTCCGGTCAGCGGGCCCTCGGAGGTGGCGACGACCAGGCAGTCGGGGTTGTCCGGCAGCAGCGGGTCGACCTGTTCCGCGTCCACGGCACCGTCGAGGAGGAGCAGGGCACTGCGCCCGGCGAGCGCCTCGCGGACCAGCTGGGAGAGTTCGTCCCCGTCGGCGCCGGGCGGGCCCGTGATGCCCAGCTGGTCGAGCAGCTCCCGGGCGGTGCGCTCGGTGGGAACCGGCGTGCCGCCGAGTTCGGTGAGCCGGGCCCGGAACAGACCGTCGGGGTGGTCGCCGGTGGAGAGCAGTCGGCGGGTGAGCTCGCCGGCGAGTGCGGTGCGTCCGGAGCCGGGACGTCCGGCGATCAGCAGGACCCGGGCGCGGGCGGCCTTGCGACCGGCCAGGGTGTCCAGTCCGGCCCGCTCGATGTCGGCGCGCAGCGCCTTCATCTCGCGTTCGCGGCCGAAGAATTGGGGTGGTGCGGCGCCGGACGGCTCCTCGGTTCCCGCCGCCTTGGCCGGGCCGCTGGTGTCCACCGCCTGATCCGTCACGGGCCACGCTCCACTTCGCTGCACGCGTTGCCCGCCGGGACTCCGGTCAGGGCATTCCGAGCGTAGTTCAGGCGAGTGGACCAATTCCGTGGAGCGGGGCGCAGAGGTCCCCCGATCGGATCAGCATCTTTTCCGATCGGGGGACTCGGGTGAACCGTTCAGCGGCCGGCCCTCGGACCGCCGGACGGCGCACGGCCCTTACGAGCCGTCGGGCAACGCACCGTCAGACCCCGAACGGTCGGGCGGGCCACGGCGCCTCGGCCGGACGCAGCGAGTCGATCCCGTCACCGGCGAGCGCCGCCGCGAGCGAAAGGACGCCCACGACGAGGCAGCTGTTGTGCAGGTCCCCGGCGAGCACCCCCCGTACCAGCTCCTGGAGCGGCACCCGGGCCAGCTCCATGTCGGACTCCTCCTCGGAGACCAGGTAACGCTCGCAGTCGGCCTCGGAGAGCTGCCGGGCCAGGAAGATCCGTACGGCTTCGTCGCAGCCGCCGGGGGTGGTGTAGACGTCGGTCAGCACCCGCCAGTCCTCGGCCTTGGCGTACGCCTCCTCGTAGAGCTCGCGCTGGGCCGCGTGCAGCGGGTTCTCACCGGGGATGTCGAGCAGTCCGGCCGGGATCTCCCAGAGCTTGTGGCGCACCGGGTGGCGGTACTGCCGCAGGACGAGGACCCGGTTCTCCTCGTCGAGCGCGAGCACGGCGACCGAACCCGGGTGGACCTGGTAGTCGCGGCGTACGACCGTGCCGTCGGGCATCACCACGTCATCGGTGCGGACGCTGGTCTTGTTGCCGGTGAAGGGCGTCTTGGTCGCGGTGACCTGCCACTCCTCGGGCGTGTCCTGGAAACCCATCTCGTCCTCCCACAAAAACCGGAACCGGGGCACGCATCCTCGATGGATCCGTACCCCGGTCAACGTTAGTGCCTGTGCACCGCCGGACTACTTGCCCGACGCGGCACCCTGCTGTGAGTCGGCCCCGGCGCCCGTCTTGCGCGCGACGGCCGCCTTCACCAGGCCCGCGAAGAGCGGGTGCGGGCGGGTCGGGCGGGAGCGGAGCTCCGGGTGCGCCTGGGTGGCGACCAGGTAGGGGTGGATCTCGCGCGGGTACTCGACGTACTCGACGAGCTTGTTGTCCGGGGAAGTGCCGGAGAAGACCAGACCGGCCTTCTTCTCCAGCTCGGCACGGTAGGCGTTGTTGACCTCGTAGCGGTGGCGGTGGCGCTCCTCCACGTACGGCTGGTCGTCGTACGCCTCACGGACCAGCGAGCCCTCGGCGAGCTTCGCCGGGTACAGGCCGAGCCGCATGGTGCCGCCCAGGTCGCCCGCGCCCTCGACGTACGCCAGCTGCTCCTCCATCGTCGAGATGACGGGGTGCGAGGTGGCGGCGTCGAACTCGGTGGAGTTGGCATCGGGGATCTCGGCGAGGTTGCGCGCCGCCTCGATCACGATGCACTGCAGGCCGAGGCAGAGGCCGAGCAGCGGAACCTTGTTCTCGCGGGCGTACTGGATGGCGCCGATCTTGCCGTTGACCCCGCGGTCGCCGAAGCCGCCGGGGACGCAGATCGCGTCGACGTCGGAAAGCTGCTTCGCGGCACCGGCCGGGGTCTTGCAGTCGTCGGAGGCGACCCACTTGACCTTGACGCGGGCCTTGTTCGCGAAACCGCCGGCCCGGATGGCCTCGGTGACCGAGAGGTAGGCGTCGGGCAGGTCGATGTACTTGCCGACGAGCGCGACGGTGATCTCGTGGTCGGGGTTGTGGACGCGGTCCAGCAGGTCGTCCCACGTGGTCCAGTCGACGTCACGGAACGGCAGGTCGAGCTTGCGCACGACGTACGCGTCCAGGCCCTCGGTGTGCAGCACCTTGGGGATGTCGTAGATCGACTTGGCGTCCACGCAGGCCACCACGGCGGCCTCGTCGACGTCGCACATCAGCGAGATCTTGCGCTTGATGGCGGTCGGTACGTCACGGTCGGCGCGCAGCACGATGGCGTCGGGCTGGATGCCGATGTTGCGCAGCGCGGCGACGGAGTGCTGGGTCGGCTTGGTCTTGAGCTCGCCGGACGGGCCGATGTAGGGCAGCAGCGAGATGTGCACGACGAAGACGTTGTCCCGGCCGACCTCGTGGCGGACCTGGCGGACGGTCTCCAGGAACGGCAGCGACTCGATGTCACCGACCGTGCCGCCGACCTCGGTGATGACGACATCGACGTCGTCGGTCGCCATGCGGCGGATGCGGTGCTTGATCTCGTTGGTGATGTGCGGAATGACCTGCACGGTGTCACCGAGGTACTCGCCGCGCCGCTCCTTGGCGATCACCTGCGAGTAGACCTGGCCGGTGGTGACGTTGGCGGAGCCGTCGAGGTCGACGTCGAGGAAACGCTCGTAGTGGCCGATGTCCAGGTCGGTCTCGGCGCCGTCGTTGGTGACGAACACCTCACCGTGCTGGAAGGGGTTCATCGTGCCCGGGTCGACGTTCAGATACGGGTCGAGCTTCTGCATGGTGACCCGGAGGCCGCGCGCCTTGAGCAGGGCACCGAGGCTGGAGGCAGTCAGACCCTTGCCGAGGGAAGAGGCGACACCCCCGGTGACGAAGATGTGCTTGGTCGTCGTGGATGTGGGCTGCATAGCCAAAGGGGGCTCCCGTGGTCGCGATCGTGAGGTGCGTACCGGCGTTGCCGTCCGGAGATTTCCGGAGGTGCCGTCGCTGCGGTTCGGGGGCCTCGTCTGCTGTTGCGGACGACCACCGGTCCACGGGCTACCAGGGTATCAGCGACAAAGGGGGCCTGCTTCCGGCCACGCCCCGCACCACCACCCCACGTGATCACCGCGGGCCCCTCACGCCACACCCGTTCGGCTCAGGCTCATCGATGAGCGTTACCGAGACAGTCGCGCAGATCATTCCGGTGCGTCGTATCCTGCTCGGACACTCGCTCCGGGCGAGGTACCGAGCTCGCAGGTTCCCCCACAACAACCCCTTGCGACGACCTCTTGACCCGCAGTAATGCCCTACGGGGCGACATGGCCGTTCGACTGGAGATGCACGTGGCCGGGCGCATCGAGGATTACGCACTCATCGGAGACATGCAGACCGCCGCCCTGGTCTGCCGGGACGGCACAGTGGACTGGCTGTGCCTTCCCCGCTTCGATTCGCATGCCATTTTCGCGGGACTTCTGGGTACCGAGGAGCATGGTTTCTGGCGCCTGGGACCGGCGCGGGAGGACGGGGCGGAGCCGCCGTCCGCGGACCGCCGCCGCTACCGCGGGGACTCCCTCGTCCTGGAATCGGAGTGGGACACACCGCGCGGAACGGTCAGAGTGACCGATTTCATGCCCCCGCGTGACGGTGCCCCCCAGGTCATCCGCATCGTGGAGGGGATCAGCGGCCGGGTACCGATGCGCTCCGAGCTGCGGATGCGGTTCAGCTATGGGCGGGTGACGCCGTGGGTGCACAAGGTCGACGGCCGTACGGTCGCCGTCGCGGGCCCGGACTCCGTCTGGCTGGACACCCCCGCCGACACCTACGGCGAGAACCTGACGACGTACTCCGATTTCACGGTCGCGCCGGGTGACCGGGTCGCGTTCACGATCAGCTGGCAGCCCTCGCACCACGAGCCGCCGGGCCTGCCGGACCCGGAGGGCTCGCTGGACGCGACCGCGGACTTCTGGCGTGAATGGGTCGAGCAGTGCACGTACCACGGGCCCTACCGCGAGGCCGTGGTCCGCTCGCTGATCACCCTCAAGGCCCTGACGTACGCGCCGACCGGCGGCATCGTCGCCGCGCCGACCACCTCCCTGCCCGAGGACATCGGCGGTTCCCGGAACTGGGACTACCGCTACACCTGGCTGCGCGACGCCGCGATCACCCTCTCCTCCCTGCTGCGCACCGGCTACCGCGAGGAGGCCCGCGCCTGGCGCGAATGGCTGCTGCGGGCGGTCGCCGGCGACCCGGAAAACCTGCAGATCATGTACGGCATCGCGGGCGAGCGCGAGCTGGGCGAGGCCGAGCTGGACTGGCTGCCCGGTTACGAGAACTCCGGCCCGGTCCGGGTCGGCAACGGCGCGGCGGGCCAGCTCCAGCTGGATGTGTACGGCGAGGTCATCGAGGCACTGCACCTCGCCCATATGACGGGCCTGACCCGCAACGACTACGCGATGGGTCTCCAGCTCAAGCTGATCGAGTACCTGGAGAAGCACTGGGGCGAGCCGGACGAGGGCATCTGGGAGGTGCGCGGCCCGCGCCGCCACTTCGTCCACTCGAAGGTGATGGCCTGGGTCGCCGTCGACCGCACCATCAAGCTGATCGAGTCCGGGGACGCGGAAGGGCCGCTGGAGCGGCTGCGTGAGCTGCGCGACGACATCCACCGCGATGTCTGCGACCGGGGCTACGACGCGGAACGCAACACCTTCACCCAGTCCTACGGGTCGAAGGAGCTGGATGCCTCCCTCCTGCTGATCCCCCAGATGGGATTCCTCCCGCCGGACGACAAGCGCGTGATCGGCACGATCGAGGCGATCCAGCGCGAACTGTCCACGGAGGACGGCTTCGTGCTGCGCTACCCCACCAAGGGCGAGGACGCGGGCGTCGACGGCCTGGAGGGCGACGAGGGCGCGTTCCTGGCCTGCTCGTTCTGGCTGGCCGACGACCTGGCGATGATCGGCCGGGTCGACGAGGCGCGCCAGCTCTTCGAACGGCTGCTGGCCCTGCGCAACGATCTGGGCCTGCTCGCGGAGGAGTGGGACCCCCGGCTGCAGCGCCAGGTGGGGAACTTCCCCCAGGCGTTCAGCCATGTGCCGCTGATCGACACGGCACTGCGCCTGACGGCGAGCGGGGCGTACGTCGGCTGACCGCCGGGTGGGATCCAGGGCTCCGGCAGCCGGCGGCCGGCCCGCCTCGGTGCGCCCTTCACGGCCCTGTCGATTGTGGCATACGCCACAATCGACAGGGGGTCGTGCAATTCGTCTGCCCGCGGGACGAGTTGTCGGGAAGGAAGGCCTCACGGTCCGGTCCGTGACCACCCGGTGATGTCTCCGGAGCGCGAGCACGGGTAGCGTCCGACCCCATGGACAATCAGGGCGGAATCACCGTGCAGCGGGCCCTTGAGCTGCCGGGACTGCGCAGCGGGCTGCCGGAGGTGGTGGCCGGCACGGACCGGCTGAACCGTACGGTGCGCTGGGTGCACGCGGGCGAGGTCCCGAACATCGCTTCGCTGCTCAAGGGCGGCGAGTTGCTGCTCACCACCGGCCTGGGGCTCGGCACCCGCCCCGCCGAGCAGCGCGCCTTCGTCCGCAGGCTCGCCGACCGCGGGATCGCCGCTCTCGTGGTGGAGCTCGGACCGCGGTTCGGCAGGCTGCCCGCGTCGATCGTGGACGCCGCCCGCGCGGCGGGTCTGCCGCTGGTGCAGCTGCACCGGGAGGTGCCGTTCGTGACGGTGACCGAGGAGATCCACACCGAGATCGTCAACGGTCACTACGCGCTGCTGCGACAGGCCGAGGACGTGCACCGGCGGTGCACGGAGGCGCTGCTCGGCGGCGGTGGTGTGCCCCAGGTGCTGGGCATCCTGGCGGACTTCGCGGCCAATCCGGTCTTCCTGGAGACGGCGGACGGCCAGTTGCTGTACGCGGCGGGACCCACGTCCGGCCCGGTCGGCGCCGATCCCCTCCAGGTGTGGGACGGGATGCGCGGCGGCCGGGCGGCCCGTGAGTCGCCGCCCGCCGGTTCGGTGCTGGTGGATGTTCCGGGTGGCGGTCCGGGGACGGGTTCGGTACGGGCCAGGCTGGTGCTGCTGTCCGTGTCCGGGCCGCTGGTGCCGGTGCACCGGATGGCGGCGGAGCGGGCGGCCGGGATTCTCGCCGTCGTGCTGATGCAGGCCCGCCAGGAGGAGGAGCTCGCGGCGCGTGGCCGGGGCGACTTCCTGACGGATCTCGCGGAGGGCCGGATCACGCCGGAGGACGCGCCGGCGCAGGCCCGCGTGCTGGGCTTCAAGCCGGGTGAGATGCCGTTGCTGCCGGTGGTGATGCGGCTGGCTCCCGAGCTGTCCGTATCGGGGAACTGGGCGCTGCTGGCGCGCGCTGTGCTGGAGGAGCTCTCGTCGGTGGGTGTGCCGGTGCTGCTCGGCGTGCGGCCCGTGGAGGGGCGGGTTCCGGTGCTGCTGGGGCTGCGGTCGGAGACGGAGCGCACGGCGGTCGCGGACCGGGTCGCGGCGGCGCTGCGCGCCGGGGTGGAGCGGGCCGGTCTCGAGCGCGCCGGATCGCATCCGCCGGTTGTGGTGGTGGGCGTGGCGGGTGGCTGGGCGGCGGCCGGAGCGGGGCTGCGGCACGCGGCGGAGACGGCGACGGCCGCGCACGGTCTCAGCGACCGGCCCTGGTACGACGCCCGGCGCCTGGACATCGATCTGCTGCTGTGGCGGCTGCGGGACCATCCGGATCTGGCGGCGTTCGTGGACCGCGCGATCGGTCCGCTGCGCGATCACGACCGCACCTCGCGCCCGCCGCTGCTGCCGACGCTGGAGACCTATCTCGCCCACGCGGGCCGCAAGGCGGAGACGGCACGCGAACTGCACCTGAACCGCCAGACGCTGTACAACCGGCTGGCCCGCATAGGCGAGCTCCTCGGCACCGATCTGGACGACCCCCAGGCCGTCCTGGCCCTGAGCCTGGCCCTGCGCGCCCGCCGCCACACGTCGTAGCGGCGCAGCGGCCCCCAGGAGGGTGCTGAAGATCTCGGCCGGGCTCGCGACGCCCCGCCGAGATCTTCAGCACCCTCCCAGCAGCCCGTTCACCGCGTCCGGGCTGCCGCCAGCGGCTGCGTCAACTCGTCGTAGACACTGAGCACTTGAGCGATCGTGTCGTCCTCCGTCGGCCAACTCGCGGCCTGCGCACGGCCCGCGGTCACCAGCTCCGCACGCCGCTCCGGGTCGCCGAGCAGCCTGGCCACCGCCCGCCCGAGCGCCTCGGCGTTCCCGTACGGTACGAGCTCCGCCGCGTCCCCCACGAGGTCGGGCACCCCTCCGACCGCGGTGGCAACCAGCGGAACGCCGAACCGCAGCGCCTCCTGGGCCAGCACCGAGCGCGCCTCCCACCGGCTGGACAGCACGGCCAGATCGGCGACGGCGAGGAGTTCCGCGAGGTCGTCGCGGCTGCCGACGATCCGTACGGGCAGGTCCTCGTTCCGGATCCGGCGCTGCAGAGCGGCCCGCTCGTGCCCCTCCCCCACGATGATCAGCAGCGGTACGGGGTCGATTTCGCGCCATATCCGTGCGGCGTCGAGCAGCAGGTCGTACCCGTGGTGCGGTACGAGACTCCCGTACGACATGATCAACGGCCGTTCCACCGCTCCGAGTTCGGCCCGAATCTTGTCTGCGTGGACGAGGGCGGCGGGGGACGATACCGGGGCGGAGACCGGCGAGAGCCGGGCATCGCGCGCGCCTCGGAGCCGCGCCCGGTCGACCAGGTCCGATGTCGTACCGAGCACAACCGCCGCCGTACGGGCGGCCCTTCGCTCCATCAAGTGGAGCAGTTGGCCGCGGGCGCCTTCGGCGTGCGCGCGGGCGTGCCAGGTGACGACCAGCGGGACACGCCTGCCGCGGAGCGCGAGAGCGGCGCGCACGGCGGCGTGCAGACCATGCGCGTGGACCACGTCCGCCGTCAGGCAGGCGGTACGCAGCGCGGCGACGGCCGCGGGATCGCTGCGCCGCGGTACGGGGGTGAACCGGACGCCCGTACCGGAGAAGTCGTAGGCGTGGTCCAGTTCGGCCGGGGCGCAGACGGTGACGTGCACGCCTCTCGCCACCAGTCCCGCGGCCAGCGAGCCGACGTGGGCGCTGCTGCCCGCGCTGCCGCCGCCCAGGACTTGGACCGTACGCAGCTGTGACACGTTGAATGGCTCCCGGGGGTCCCTGTGCGGGTGATGGCACCGCCAAGGATGCCAGCCCGTACGCACGTTCCGGCACAGTCGAGCCACTGTCGCGGTGCGGACAACAGCAACCGGCCATGGCCTACCACTCGCACGGATGATGAAGCGGCGCGATGTTGTCGTGACCGTGCGTCAGGGGCTCCCCGTCAGCGGTCCGCCGTCAACTGGACGAGCCGGCTGACCCGGTCCCCGTACACCGTCGCCGCGACGAGCCCCGCCGCATGGGCGACGAGCCCGGCCCGGCCACGGCCCGCGACGATGGCGACCCCGACCGCGGCGCCCAGGGCGTGGGCCCCGGTGTCCCCGATCATGGTGCGCTCACCCAGGTCGTCGGCGACGAGGGCCGCCACAGCCCCCATCGGCGCGGCGGCGAGCGGGCCGCCCAACAGCCCCGGGGCCCCGAGGGCGAGCACGGTGGCGGCGGCCGCTGCGGGCCGTACGTCCGTCAGATTGACGAGGTGCGCGGTCGCGGCGATCACGACGCCGGCGAGGATCCGGTCGACGGGCCGGTCCTTGAGCAGCGCACCGGCGGCGAGCCCGGCGGCCCCGATCCCGAACAGCTTCACCGCGCCGCTGGTCACCTCACCGTCCCGCAGGGCCCCCAGGTGGGCGCGGAACCCGCGGCGCGGATCGTCCGCACCGACGAGGTCGTCGTACGCCCCGCAGCCGCCTGCCGCGAGTACGGCGAGCGCGGCGGCGTACTTGGTGCGGACCGGGAGGGGCAGGACGGCGGTTCCGGCTGCGGCGCCGAGGGCGACGGCCGGTCCCGCGTACAGATCGACGGTGCGGCCCGCGTGGTTGGTGCGCTGCCAGCCCCTGCGCGGCCGGGCCCGCAACGCCCGGTACACACCCCCCGCGACGGCGGCTGCGACGGCACCGGACACGGCGGCCCTGCTGAATGCTGCTCCCATACGGGCCAGGCTACGCACCGGCCCGCAGGCACCGTTCAACGGCCGCCCCCGTACGGAGACCACCGGGCGGACCCCGGCAACTCGGCACGGAAGCGCGCCGGGTGGGCTCAGCGCACCAGCCCACCCGGCGACCGGACGCGCACGCGCGCCGACCGGCCGCGCAGCCCGCTCGCCACCGTGCGGGCCGCCCCCGCTACCCGTCCGCCCGCGCCGCGGCCAGCAGTTCCTCCGCATGGGCCCGTGCGGTCTGCGAGTCCTCCTGGCCCGCGAGCATCCGGGACAGCTCCCGTACCCGGTCCTCGCCCTCCAGGACCGTGACCCCGCTGCTGGTCACCGACCCGTCGACCGTCTTCTCGACCAGCAGCTGCCGGTCGGCGAAGGCCGCCACCTGCGGCAGATGCGTCACGACGACGACCTGCGCGGACCTGGCGAGCTTCGCGAGCCGCCGCCCGACCTCGACGGCGGCCTTGCCGCCGACCCCCGCGTCGACCTCGTCGAAGAGATACGTGGGTACGGGATCGGAGCCGGCGAAGACCACCTCGACGGCGAGCATCACCCGGGACAGCTCACCGCCCGACGCGCCCTTGGCGATCGGCCGCGGCTGGGCACCGGGGTGCGGGGCCAGCAGCAGCTCGACCTCGTCGGCGCCGGACGGCCCGTAAGCCACGCTCCGCCCGTCGATCTCGATGCCGGACGCCTCGTCGGCCGCCTCGGTCTGCCGGATGTCGAAGGAGACCCGGGCGTGCGGCATGGCCAGGGAGGCCAGTTCCGCGGTCACCGCCTCGGCGAAGCGCTCCGCAGCCCCCGTACGCGCATCGGTCAACGCCTGTCCGAGGCCGGAGAGTTCGGTACGCAGCGCGTCCCGCTCCGCCGTCAGCTCGCCGATGCGGTCGTCGTCACCCTCCAGTTCGGTGAGCCGGGCGGCCCCTTCCTCGGCCCAGGCGAGCACGGCGGTGATGTCCTCGCCGTACTTGCGGGTGAGGCCGGTGAGTGCGGCGCGCCGCTCCTCCACCGCGGCGAGCCGCAGCGGATCGGCGTCCAGCTGGTCGGCGTATCCGGCCAGTTCGCCCGCCACGTCGGCGAGCAGGATCGAGATCTCGCCGATCCGGTCGGCGAGCGCGGCCAGCGCCGCATCGTGGGCGCGTACGGCGTCCAGGGACCGTCCGGCGGCCGCGACCACGGTCGTCGCGTCGATGCCCTCCGGGTCCTCCGGGTTGCCCGCGAGCGCGGTGTGCGCGAGGGACGCCGCGGAGGCGAGCGCTTCGGCGTGGCCGAGCCGCTCGGCCTCGGCTGCCAGGTCGCCGTCCTCGCCCGCCCGTGGTTCGACCGCGGCGATCTCGCCCAGCCCGAAGCGCAGCAGATCCGCTTCCTGGGCGCGTTCGCGGGCGCGCGTCGTCAGCTCGTCGAGCTCCGTGACGACGGCCCGCAGCCTGCGGTACGCCGCCGCGTACTCGGCGTGCGGCACGGCGACACCGTCGCCCGCGTACCGGTCGAGCGCCTGCCGCTGCCGCGCGGGCTTGAGCAGCCCCTGCTGGTCGGTCTGGCCGTGCACGGCGACGAGTTCGTCGGCGAGCTCGGCGAGCACCCCCACCGGCACGGATCTGCCGCCGAGATGCGCCCGGGAGCGCCCCTCCGCGGAAACGGTCCGGCTGATCAGCAGCGCGCCGTCGTCGAACTCGGCCCCGGCCTCCTCGGCCCGCCGGGCCACGGCGTCGCCGTCGGACACCGTGATCCGCCCCTCGACGACCGCGGCCTTGGCCCCGATCCGCACCAGGGCGGGATCGGCACGCCCGCCGAGCAGCAGCCCCAGGCTGGTGACGACCATGGTCTTGCCCGCGCCGGTCTCACCCGTCACCGCGGTGAAACCGGGCGACAGCTCGACCACCGCGTCGTCGATGACTCCGAGCGACCGTATCCGCATCTCCTCCAACACGGACATGACCTTACGAGGTCCGGGCCCCGATGTGCGACGGACCCCGCCCTCCAGGGGGCACTCTCCCGTGTGCACCTTCGGAATGTGCGCCGCCGCCGGAAAGATGCCCACCGGTCAGTGCGGCGCTCCCCGCCACCCCGAGACGGGCAGTGCGAACTTCGCGACCAGCCGGTCCGTGAACGAGGCGTGGTGCAGCCTTGCCAGCCGTACGGGCACCGCACCGCGCCGCACCTCGACCCGCGCGCCCGCGGGCAGCTCCACGGTCCTGCGGCCGTCGCACCACAGCACCCCGTGCGGGGTGTGCTGCTGGACCTCGACGGCGAGCACCGAGGCCGGCGAGGTCACCAGTGGCTTGGCGAACAGCGCGTGGGCGCTGATCGGCACCATCAGCAGCGCCTCGACCTCGGGCCAGACGACGGGACCGCCCGCGGAGAAGGCGTAGGCGGTCGATCCGGTCGGGGTCGCGCAGACGATCCCGTCGCAGCCGAACCCCGTCACCGGGCGGCCGTCGATCTCCAGGACGACCTCCAGCATCCGCTCGGGCGACACCTTCTGCACGGCCGCCTCGTTGAGCGCCCAGTCGGTGTGGACGATGTCGCCGTTGCTGCGCACGACGACGTCGAGCGTCATGCGTTCCTCGACCTGGTACGCCCGGGTGACGACCCGGTCGACGACCTTGTCCAGGTCGTCGCGCTCGGCCTCGGCGAGGAAGCCGACCCGGCCCAGGTTGACGCCGAGCATCGGCACCCCGGAGGCCCGGGAGAGCTCGGCACCGCGCAGCAGCGTCCCGTCCCCGCCGAGCACGACCAGCAGCTCGCAGCCGTCCACGGCCGCCGGTGTGGTGTCCGTGGCCGTCTCGACGGCCGGCGGCAGTGGCAGATCGGCCGCCTCGGTGGCCAGCACGCGGACGCCGAGGCCGCTGCGGAGCAGTCCCTGCACGACCAGCTCGGCGCTGCGGATCGCGGCCGGGCGGCCGGTGTGTGCCAAAAGGAAGACAGTTCGTGCCGCATTCGTCGTCAACGAGGCCCCTCCGCCACTGCACGGTCGACATCCGCGGGATCCAGCTCTGGTGCGCCGGCCCGCAGCCAGAGAAAGTACTCGACATTTCCCGCGGGCCCCGGCAGCGGGCTCGCCGTCACCCCCCGTACTCCGAGGCCAAGCGCCCACGCCCGGCGCGCCACCTCCCGTACCGCTTCTGCCCGCAACTCGGGGCTGCGCACCACTCCGCCGCTGCCGAGCCGCTCCTTGCCGACCTCGAACTGCGGCTTGACCATGAGGACCAGGTCCGCGTCGGGGGCGGTGCAGCGCGCCAGGGCAGGCAGGACAAGGCCCAGCGGGATGAACGACAGATCGCCGACCACCAGGTCCACCGGCTCCCCGTCGATCGCTTCGAGCGTCAACTCCCGTACGTTGGTGCGATCCTTCACGGTGACGCGCGCATCGGACTGGAGCGACCAGGCGAGCTGCCCGTAACCGACGTCGACGGCGACGACATGACCGGCGCCGGCCCGCAGCAGTACGTCGGTGAAGCCGCCGGTCGACGCCCCGGCGTCCAGCGCCCGCCGCCCCTCGATCCTCAGCCCGAGGGGCACGAAGGCGGCGAGGGCGCCGGCGAGCTTGTGCCCGCCGCGCGAGACGTACTCGGGATCGCTGTCGTCCTTGAGCACGACGACGGCGGCGCTGGTCTCGACCTGGGTGGCGGGTTTGGTCGCGGTGTTGCCGCCGACGGTCACCCGCCCTGCGGCGATCAGCTGGCTCGCATGCTCGCGTGAGCGGGCGAGATTACGTCGTACCAGCTCGGCGTCGAGGCGGTGTCGTGCCACTCCTGCCACGTTCGGTTCAGCTCCTGTTGTCGTACGAGGGCATCGGTGCGGGTACCGGTGCGGGTGCGGGCCTGGCGTCCAGCGCGGTCAGCGCGTCGCGCAGCCCACGATGTACATCCTCGTACACCTCGATGTGTCCGTCGGCCGGTAGGTGGTCCGCATCGGCGAGACGCTCCAGCCGCGCGTCGACCTCGGCGTTGCCGGTGGGGGTGCGTCCGATACCGAGGGGCGCGGATGCGGCGGGTTCGGGAGAGGGCGCGGCGGCATGGGGCGGGGCCGCGTCCGCGCCGTCGGGGGTTCTCGCTGACGGGTCCTCCGTCCCCTCCGCGGGGGCCGCTCCGGGCGCTGTTCCGGGCACCGGCATCGAGTCGCTCATGCGGGAAACGCTACAGCGAAGGGCTGCGGTACCGTCGATCACGATGGCGACCATGGCGGAGTGCCGCAGCGCACTCGACAAACTTTCCGGCAACCTCGCGGGGGCCGACGGCGACGTGCGCAGCGCGGCCGCCCTCGACCGCTCCCTGAGCTGCCACATCAGGGATCTCGACGTCACCTTCACCGGCCGGCTGGCCGATGGCCGGATCCAGGTCCTGGACACGGTCGAGGGCCCGCCCCGGGAGAAGGCGGAGATCCGGCTCGCGATGACCGGCGACGACCTGGTGGCGATGGTGAACGGCGGGCTGAACTTCGCCAAGGCGTGGGGTTCGGGCCGGGTCCGGCTGGAGGCCGGCTTCCGCGATCTGCTGAGACTCAGGTCGCTGCTGTAGCCGCGGGACGGGCCGTTTCCCGGGAGCCGCCCCGGGCGGTCGGGCCGGTCAGCCCCTGGCCGACGCCGACGCCCCGGCGGACGCCCTGCCCTGCACGGCCACCCCGCCGCTCCGCGGCTTGCGCGCGGCCGGCACCACCAACGGCGTCCCCGTCTCCGGATCGTCGATGACCTGGCAGCGCAGCCCGAAGACCCGCTCCACCAGCTCCGCGGTGACGACCTCGCCCGGCGCCCCCTGAGCAATCACCTCGCCCTCCCGCATCGCGATGAGGTGCGTGGCGTATCGCGCGGCGTGATTCAGATCGTGCAGAACGGCCACGAGGGTGCGCCCCTGTGTCTCGTGCAGCTCCGCACAGAGATCGAGGACGTCGATCTGGTGCTGGATGTCGAGGTACGTCGTCGGCTCGTCGAGCAGCAGCAGCGGCGTCTGCTGGGCGAGCGCCATGGCGATCCAGACCCGCTGCCGCTGCCCGCCGGACAATTCGTCGACATAGCGATCGGCAAGCGCGCCGACTCCGGTCGCCGTCATCGATTCCTCGACAATGCGCTCGTCGTCCGGTGACCACTGACGCAGCAGCCCCTGGTGCGGGTACCGGCCGCGCCCGACGAGGTCGGCCACCGTGATGCCGTCCGGTGCGATGGAGGACTGCGGCAGCAGCCCCAGCGTCCTGGCGACCTGCTTCGCCGGCATCCCATGGATCGTCCGCCCGTCCAGGAGCACCCGCCCGCCGGTCGGCTTCAGCATTCGCGAGAGCGCGCGCAACAGGGTCGACTTGCCACAGGCGTTGGGGCCGACGATCACCGTGAACGAGTTGTCGGGTATCTCGACCGAGAGGTTCTCCGCGATGACCCGCCGGTCGTAGCCGAGGGTCACCGAGTCCGCGGTGAGGCGCTGCATGGTCGTACTCCCGGAGTCGGCGGTGATCGGGTGCGAGGGCCATCCGGACGGCGACACACCACACAGGGGCAAAGTTAGGTTAGCCTACCCTCCCTATGAACTCGCTCGCCTCTGCGCTCGATTCGCCGGGAGCCGTCCGCCCTACAGCCCCAGCCTGGCGATCGCCTTCCCACTGTCCAGCCCGCACGAGCCGTCTTCGGCGTAGGACCACGCCGCCCCGCAGAGCGCCCGCAGCCCGTCGAGCACGTCCCCGTCCCCCTCCAGCACCAGATCGTCGCCGCGCACCGCCGCCGTCCAGCCGCCGCAGCCGAATGCATCGCCCGTACGCGTCACTTCGGGCTGCCCGGTCAGCAGCCCCCGCAGGTCGGCGTCCACATACGTCGGCCGGTGCTTCGGCTCGGCGGCCACCAACTGCGCGGCGCCCGTCACCCCGGTGAGCACCAGCAGGGAATCCACACCGCCGTTGAACGCCCCTTCGATGTCCGTGTCCAGCCGGTCCCCGACCACCAGCGGGCGTTCGGCCCCGGTCCGCAGCACCGTCTCCCGGTGCATCGGCGGCAATGGCTTCCCGGCGACCTGTGGCTCGGCCCCCGTCGCGATCCGTACGACCTCCACCGCCGCGCCGTTCCCCGGCGCGATCCCCCGGGCGCTCGGAATCGTCAGATCCGTGTTGGACGCGAACCACGGCACCCCGCGCGCGATCGCGTACGCCGCCTCGGCGAACCGCCCCCACGCCATGTCGGGCCCGCCGTACCCCTGCGCCACCGCGACCGGCTCGTCGTCCGCCGATTCCACCGGCACCAGCCCGCGCTCCCGCAACGCGACGCGCAGCCCCTCGCCACCCACCACCAGGACCCGCGCCCCGGCGGGCAGTTGATCGGCGATCAACCGGGCGACCGCCTGTGCCGAGGTGATCACATCGGCGGACTCAGCCGGAACCCCGAGTTCGGTCAGATGCTCGGCCACCGCGGCCGGGGTCCGCAGGGCATTGTTGGTCACATACGCGAGGTGCATCCCGCCGTCCCGCGCCGCTCCCAGCGAGTCGACGGCGTGGACGATCGCGTGGCCGCCCGCGTACACCACCCCGTCGAGATCGAGCAGCGCCGTGTCGTACGCCTCGTTCAACGCGATGCTGCTGCCGGCCGGCCTGGTCCTGCTCGCCTGACTCATTCTTTGCGCTCCTCATTCCATGCTTCTGTCCAGATCATCGCGCATCGCGGCCGCACACATACGATGCAGAAATGAAGACATCAGGTCCGGCCGGCCAGGGACTGCGACTCATCCCGTTCCGCGGGCTGCGATACGTCCCCGAGCGGGTCGGCAGTCTCGCAGCGGTGACCTCACCGCCGTACGACGTCGTCGTGCGCCCCGACGGGCTGCACCACCTGGAGTCGGCGGACCCGCACAACATCGTCCGGCTGATCCTGCCGCAGGCCGACACGGCCGCGGCCCGCCACAATCAGGCCGCCGAGACCCTGAACCGCTGGCTGGCCGAGGGCATACTCGCTCCTGATCCCGAGCCCGCCCTGTACGTCTACGAACAGCGCAACGACGAGATCCTGCAACGCGGCATCGTCGGGGCGCTGGCGCTCTCCGCCCCCGCCGACGGCATCGTGCTGCCGCACGAGGACGTGATGGCCCATGTGGTCGAGGACCGGGCCGACCTGATGCGCACCACCGCCGCCCACCTCGAACCACTGCTGCTCACGTACCGCAACAACGGCGACGGCTCGGGCGCGACCGCCGTCATCGAGCGGACCATCGAGCGACCACCGCTGCTCGCCACCACCACCGAGGACGGTTACAGCCACCGGCTCTGGGCGGTCACCGACGCGGCCGACCGGGCCGAGATCGAGACCGACCTCGCCCACCACCAGGCCCTGATCGCCGACGGCCATCACCGCTGGGCCACCTATCTCCGCCTCCAGCAGGAGCACACCGCGCCCGGCCCCTGGGACTTCGGCCTGGTCCTCCTCGTCGACACGGCCCGCTACCCGCTCCGGGTCCGCGCCATCCACCGGCTGCTGCACCGCCTCCCGGTCGCCGACGCCCTCACCGCGCTGAATGGCCTCTTCCGCATCCGCGACGTCGAAGGCCCCCTCCCCAAGGCCCTGGACGCACTCGCCGAGGCGGCCACCGAAGGCAACGCGTTCCTGCTCGCGGGCGACGGCGGCTTCCATCTCGTCGACCGCCCCGACACCGGCCTTCTGCACCGTACGATTCCGGCCGACCGCCCGACCGCCTGGCAGACCCTCGACGCGACGGTCCTGCACGCAGCTCTGCTCGACCACGTCTGGCAGATCCCCGACGCCCCGGAACACATCGCGTACATCCACGACACCGCGGCAGCCGTCGAACAGGCCGAACGTCACAACGCCACGGCGGTCCTGATGCATCCGGTACGCGAGGAGGTCGTCCGGGACCTCGCGCGACAGGGCGTCACCATGCCCCGCAAGTCGACCTCCTTCGGCCCCAAGCCGGCCACCGGCCTGGTCCTGCGAAGCCTCACTCTCGATTGACGCACGCGGCAACAAAAAGGGCGGCACCCCTCCAGGGGGTGCCGCCCTCTCTCACGCCTTACGCCTCGGACGTGCCGTCCTCGTCAGTGGCCTCGTCCTTGTCGTCGTCCGCGACGCCGTTCTCGTCCCTGTCCTCGTCCTCGTCGTCACCGAGGGCATCGACGAACTCGACACCGTCCAGTTCGGCGAGCCGGTCCGAGGCATCGGTGGAGCCGTCCTTGTCGGCCTCCAGCGCCTTCCCGAACCACTCACGCGCCTCGTCCTCGCGCCCCGCTGCCAGCAGCGCGTCCGCGTACGCGTAGCGCAGTCGCGGCGTCCATGGGTGCACGGCGCTCGAGGCGAGCTCGGGGCTCTGCAGCGTGACGATGGCGGCATCGATCTGTCCCATGTCCCTGCGGGCGCCCGCGGCCACGAGACGCATCTCGACCTGACCGGCCTTGTCCAGCTTCTGCACCTCGGGCTCGCCGGCCATGGCCATCGCCCGCTCGGGCCGCCCGAGTCCACGCTCACAGTCCGCCATGACGGGCCACAGCTCTACGGAACCGGTCATCCGCTTGGCCGCCCGGAACTCCGCCAGAGCCTCGGAGTACTTCTGCGTCGCGTACGCGGCGAACCCGGCCGCCTCACGCACCGCAGCGACCCGCGAGGCCAGCCGCAAGGCGATCCGCGAGTACGCGTAAGCCTGCTCGGGGTCCTCGTCGATCAGCCGGGCCACCATGACGAGGTTCCTGGCAACGTCCTCGGCAAGCGTCTTCGGCAGGCTCATCAGCTCCTGCCGCACGTCCTTGTCGATCTCGTCACCGGTGACGTCGTCAGGAATCGGAAGCCGCTTGATGGGCTCGCGGTCCCGGTCGTCCCGCCGCTCGTACCCACCCCGGTCGTCTCGCCCGCGGTAACCGTCCCGGCCGCCACGGTCATCGCGCTGTCCGCGATATCCCCCGCCACGACTGTCGTCCCGACGGAACCCGCCACCACCGGTGGGCCGGCTGTCGTCGTCCCGACGCGGCCCACGCGGCCGGTCGTCCCGCCGATCGAACCCACCAGGGCGCCCGCCCCGGTCGTCGTCCCGACGCGGCCCACGGTCACGGTCGCGGTCATCGCGACGGAACCCACCACCGGAACCACCGCCACGGTTGTCGTCCCGACGGAACCCACCGGGACGGTCATCCCGCCGATCGTCCCGACGGAACCCACCACCGGAACCACCACCGCGACTGTCATCACGACGCGGCCCACGGTCACGGTCACGGTCGTCCCGACGGAACCCACCACCACCGGTGGGCCGGCTGTCGTCGTCCCGACGCGGCCCACGCGGCCGGTCGTCCCGCCGCTCGAACCCACCAGGGCGCCCGCCCCGGTCGTCGTCCCGACGCGGCCCACGGTCACGGTCGCGGTCATCGCGACGGAACCCACCACCGGAACCACCGCCACGGTTGTCGTCCCGACGGAACCCACCGGGCCGGTCATCCCGCCGATCGTCCCGACGGAACCCACCACCGGAACCACCACCGCGACTGTCATCACGACGCGGCCCACGGTCACGGTCACGATCACGGTCGTCCCGACGGAACCCGCCACCACCGGTGGGCCGGCTGTCGTCGTCCCGACGCGGTCCGCGCGGCCGGTCGTCCCGCCGCTCGAACCCACCAGGGCGCCCGCCCCGGTCGTCGTCCCGACGCGGCCCACGGTCGCGGTCATCGCGACGGAACCCACCACCGGAACCACCACCGCGGCTGTCGTCCCGACGGAACCCACCGGGACGGTCATCCCGCCGCTCGAACCCACCAGGGCGCCCGCCCCGGTCGTCGTCCCGACGCGGCCCACGGTCACGGTCGCGGTCATCGCGACGGAACCCACCACCGGAACCACCACCGCGGTTGTCGTCCCGACGGAAGCCACCACCGGAACCACCACCGCGACTGTCATCACGACGCGGCCCACGGTCACGATCACGGTCGTCCCGACGGAACCCGCCACCACCGGTGGGCCGGCTGTCGTCGCGCCGGGAGCCACCGCGGTCGTTGTCCCGGCGCGGTCCGCCGGAGCGGTCGTCACGACGGCCGCTGAAGCCGCCTCGGTCACCACCGTCCCGGCGACGCGGCTCGCGCTCCGAACGATCGTCGGGAGAGTTGGTGGACATCGGCGTGACTCCTTCATCGGGTACTACAAGACATTCTTACGCAGTCGGACACCCGACGCGCTACGACAAAACAAAAGGACCCCTGGCCCCAGCATGAACGCTGGGACCAAGGGTCCTTGAAAGATTGTTCGGCGGCGTCCTACTCTCCCACAGGGTCCCCCCTGCAGTACCATCGGCGCTGAAAGGCTTAGCTTCCGGGTTCGGAATGTAACCGGGCGTTTCCCTAACGCAATGACCACCGAAACCCTATCGGGCCACCCCGCAGAGCGGGATATCGGCACTTAGCGAACAAGCACACTTTTCAATTAAGTAGTGAAGTTGTTCAACCGGTGCGACTGTTCGCAACCCGGGAACAACACAGTGGACGCGAGCAACTGAGGACAAGCCCTCGGCCTATTAGTACCAGTCAGCTCCACCCGTTACCGGGCTTCCACATCTGGCCTATCAACCCAGTCGTCTACTGGGAGCCTTAACCAATCAAGTTGGTGGGAATACTCATCTCGAAGCAGGCTTCCCGCTTAGATGCTTTCAGCGGTTATCCTTTCCGAACGTAGCCAACCAGCCATGCCCTTGGCAGAACAACTGGCACACCAGAGGTTCGTCCGTCCCGGTCCTCTCGTACTAGGGACAGCCCTTCTCAATATTCCTACGCGCGCAGCGGATAGGGACCGAACTGTCTCACGACGTTCTAAACCCAGCTCGCGTACCGCTTTAATGGGCGAACAGCCCAACCCTTGGGACCGACTCCAGCCCCAGGATGCGACGAGCCGACATCGAGGTGCCAAACCATCCCGTCGATATGGACTCTTGGGGAAGATCAGCCTGTTATCCCCGGGGTACCTTTTATCCGTTGAGCGACAGCGCTTCCACAAGCCACTGCCGGATCACTAGTCCCGACTTTCGTCCCTGCTCGACCCGTCGGTCTCACAGTCAAGCTCCCTTGTGCACTTACACTCAACACCTGATTGCCAACCAGGCTGAGGGAACCTTTGGGCGCCTCCGTTACTCTTTAGGAGGCAACCGCCCCAGTTAAACTACCCATCAGACACTGTCCCTGATCCGGATCACGGACCGAGGTTAGACATCCAGCACGACCAGAGTGGTATTTCAACGACGACTCCACAACCACTGGCGTGGCCGCTTCAAAGTCTCCCACCTATCCTACACAAGCCGAACCGAACACCAATATCAAACTGTAGTAAAGGTCCCGGGGTCTTTCCGTCCTGCTGCGCGAAACGAGCATCTTTACTCGTAGTGCAATTTCACCGGGCCTATGGTTGAGACAGTCGAGAAGTCGTTACGCCATTCGTGCAGGTCGGAACTTACCCGACAAGGAATTTCGCTACCTTAGGATGGTTATAGTTACCACCGCCGTTTACTGGCGCTTAAGTTCTCAGCTTCGCCGACCCGAAAGTCGGCTAACCGGTCCCCTTAACGTTCCAGCACCGGGCAGGCGTCAGTCCGTATACATCGCCTTACGGCTTCGCACGGACCTGTGTTTTTAGTAAACAGTCGCTTCTCGCTGGTCTCTGCGGCCACCCCCAGCTCGGAGAGCAAGTCTCCTCACCAGTGATGGCCCCCCTTCTCCCGAAGTTACGGGGGCATTTTGCCGAGTTCCTTAACCATAGTTCACCCGAACGCCTCGGTATTCTCTACCTGACTACCTGAGTCGGTTTAGGGTACGGGCCGCCATGAAACTCGCTAGAGGCTTTTCTCGACAGCATAGGATCATCCACTTCACCACAATCGGCTCGGCATCAGGTCTCAGCCTTAACGTGTGACGGATTTACCTACCACACGGCCTACACCCTTACCCCGGGACTACCACCGCCCGGGCTGGACTACCTTCCTGCGTCACCCCATCGCTTACCTAGTACAAGTCTGGTTCGTCGGCTCCACCACTACCCTCAACTCCGAAGAGATCGGGCCGGCTTCACGGACTTAGCATCGCCTGATTCAGTATTGGGCGTTTCAAAGCGGGTACCGGAATATCAACCGGTTGTCCATCGACTACGCCTGTCGGCCTCGCCTTAGGTCCCGACTTACCCTGGGCAGATCAGCTTGACCCAGGAACCCTTAGTCAATCGGCGCACACGTTTCTCACGTGTGTATCGCTACTCATGCCTGCATTCTCACTCGTGAACCGTCCACAACTCGCTTCCGCGGCTGCTTCACCCGGCACACGACGCTCCCCTACCCATCCCAGCAGGCGTTGGCCCTATACGCTGGAATGACACGACTTCGGCGGTACGCTTGAGCCCCGCTACATTGTCGGCGCGGAATCACTTGACCAGTGAGCTATTACGC